>JASHRM010000300.1 GCA_030037315.1 Candidatus Acidiferrales bacterium | reverse complement strand
TTCCACGGTCGCAGGATCGTTTCAATCGGTGGCGCGAGTCGCTTACTGCGAGTTGGCGCCGCAGGCTGGATTCGCGGTCGGATTGGAATTTGTGGAGCCCCGCGGAACATGGGTAATCAGCGGAGAGTCCGCCGCCTGACACGCTGCAGCTGTCGCCTCTACTGAACGAAACCCACTTTGGGTTCCTGGTGTGGTGAACCTTCCGGAAGGGGCCCGAATTGCGCTTCGTAGCGGGCCACGTTTTCCTGCAAAGCCCGCAGCAGCCGTTTGGCATGCATGGGATTGACGATCAGGCTGGCGACAAGCTTGCCTTGCGGCACGTTGGGAAACATGTAGATGAAATTCAGCGTGAATTCCTCGGCATTATGATGAATGACGACGAGATTTGAGTACTGCCCGAGCAGTTCCTTCTCGTCAGCCTTGATTTGGACTTGCTGGCCCTGCTGACCCGGCTGCGTGCTCTGAGAATTCGGTGGGTTTAGGGGCTTCGGTGCTTCAGCCATCGCTTCGCTCCGTTTGCGACGTTTAGCCGCAAAAAAAACCAATCAAGCCAATATAGCAGAGGCGCCCACGGCCACACAGCTTTTCGATCCGACCGCAGCGATAATGCCGCCGAAGATGCTAATCTTGATCTCACGATCGGGGAGTATTCGACGAATCGATGACGCCGGAAAAAGACCCGTCCTCCACAGCAAGCTTCCGACCCGCACGACCTACAACCGAAACGGCTGTCAGCTCCTCAGTAAGCAACGAGCTTGCAGGCCTGCTGACACACGAGGATAGGGACCGCGCACGCGATCGCTGGCGCGTGATGCGCGCCCGATGGCGAGGAGCGGGGCGCAATCCCTTTCCGAAGATTTCCTTGCTGTGGCTGCTGATCGGTCCTGGAGTGCTCGTCTTCCTGGGCGAAAACGATGCGCCCAGCATGCTCTCGTATTCAGCCACCGGCGCGCGCTATGGGATCGGCTTCTTTATTCCGTTCATGGTGCTTACGTTCGTGATGGGTTTCGTGGTGCAGGAGATGACGGTGCGGCTTGGAGCAGTGACGCATCGCGGGCACGCGGAGCTGATCTTCGACCGCTTTGGGAAATTCTGGGGACTTTTCGCGATGGGGGATTTGATCCTCGGAAATTTCCTGACGCTGGTGACGGAATTCATCGGCGTTCGCGCGGGCCTCAGCTATTTCGGGATTCGCCCCGTGGTTTCGGTGGGAGCAGCGCTGGTTCTAGTGATGGTGGTCATCGCGACGGGGCGTTATTGGACGTGGGAGCGAATTACTCTGGGCCTCGCCGCATTCAATGCGCTTTTTGTTCCGGCTGCCCTGCTGGCGCATCCGAACTGGGGCAGCGTTGGGCACGCGCTGGTTACGTGGACACCGTTTCCGAAGGGGGATGAATACGAAATCTTAACCCTAATGCTTTCGACGATCGGAGCGACGGTGACTCCGTGGATGCTTTTCTTCCAGCAAAGCGCTGTGGTCGATAAAGGAATGCAGCCGAGGGATCTTGCAGCCGGCCGATTCGATACGGGACTCGGAGCTTTGCTCGCGGCAATATTTGGTATCGCGGCACTTCTGGCGACCGCGCCACTGTTCCAACATGGCATCGACGCCTCGCAGTTTCAGGGGCTCGAATTCGCGCAGGCGCTGAAGCCGTGGCTCGGCCAGATCGGCTCGACGCTGTTTGCGCTGGGAATTTTCGAAGCGGGAATCGTGGCGGCGATTGCGATCTCGACTTCGTCCGCGTACGCTTTCGGCGAAGTCTTCCAGACGGGGCACAGCCTGAACCGGCCATTGCGCGAAGGCTGGGCGTTTTATTTGGTGTTGCTGGGGTCGGCGTTCGTGGCGGCGTCGCTCGTGCTAATTCCCAATGTACCGCTGGAATTCATCGTCCTCACGGTAAACGTGATTGCGGTGCTTGCGATGCCGCCCGCGCTCGCGTTTCTGCTGCTCCTGGTGAACGACCGGGAGGTGATGGGCGATCATGTGAACGGCAGGTGGGCCAACATTGCGGGCGTGACGGTTACCGTTCTTCTGATTTGCGCGGGCATCGGCTTCGGGATCGCGACGGTTTTCCCGAAGGTACTGGGCGGATAAGGATCAAGTTCGCATTGGAGCGTGAGCCGGATCAAAGAATGAGCGATCAGAAAAAAGGCACGGCCGAAGACACGCGAGTCGATCAGCTTGGGGTCACAGCCAAGCCACCGAATCTGGATGATCCTCGCGTGGTTTTGTCTCTGCTGGAAGCCGACCAGGTGGTCGCCGAAAAACGCCAGACACGCTTCGGCCGCCGAAATCTTTCACTGAGTTTGCGAATGCTCTTGTGGGGACTGCGCGTCTACGTAGTACTGATGCTCGTGATCGTACTCATTGACGTTCTTCGCACACTTCATCTGAATCCCTAGAGCGCAAATGCGAAAGGAATAACCTTGGCAGCCAACCCATCGCGGGGAAATCCGTATCCAGTCACGCGATTGCTGCTGCTGATTGTCGTCGCATTCGCACTAATCTCCGTTGTCCATCTTGTGCTCGATTGGCAAGCGATGGCCAAGGCCCGAAAGCTGAAAAATCCTGATCCGCCAACCGCAGAGGCGATCGCGTCCGGGCTGGCATCCTACCAGCAGCATTGCCAAAGCTGCCACGGAAAAAACGGCGATGGCAAAGGGGAAAAAGCAAGCGAGCTATCCGTTGCCCCCGGAGATTTTACCGACGCACAAAAGATGGCAGGTTTCGCGGATGGCGAACTTTATTGGCAGATCACGAAGGGCAAGCGCCCCATGCCTGCATTTCAGCACAAACTGACGGACCAACAGCGATGGGAGTTAGTCGACTACATCCGCACGTTTGCCGAAAAAACCAAAGCGTCGGCGAACGTACGGACCGTAATACACGAGTCGGCGGCCCTGAGGTTATTTCACCTTTGAGAGAGCGTCGGCTACCTCTTTGATGTCGGGCACCATCGGAATATCGTAGTTTTTGAACCAAGCAACTTTTCCGTTGCGGTCGATGATCGCGATGGCACGCCCGGTGATCCCCTTGTCGGCAAGATACACGCCAAACTTTTCGGCCACGGCGCCGCGTGGCTGAAAATCGGCAAGCAGCGGATAGTGGATGCCCATTTTCTCGGCGAATGCCTTGTGCGACCAAGTGCTGTCAACGCTTAAACCCAGGACCTGAGCGTCGAGTTCCTCGAATCGCTTCATGTCGTTCACAACGCAGGTGTGTTCGTTCGTGCAAACGGGACTCCAATCGAGCGGATAGAAGATGATGACGACGTTCTTTTTGCCTTTGAAATCCGACAGCTTGACGTCCTTTTGACCCTGGTCTTTCAGCGAAAATTCCGGAGCCGCAGCGCCAACCGAGATTGCCATTCCCGCCTCCTGATCGCTCGCGCGAAAAAATTTCAGAAAAATCGAACCAAATGAAGCGCTTTACATGATAGCCGAACGAACTAAACGCGACAAATTTCCCCGGGATTGCAAAAAGCTCAAAGAAAAAGGCCTCTTGGCGAACAAGAGGCCTTCAGGTTTGTACCCTCACTATTTATTCTTTGGGGGTGCTGGAAGCAGGAGCCCTCGGCGTTGTCGACGGCCTCGTTGGAGCTGCCGTGCCAGTCTTCACAGGATAGCTCTGATCGTAGAGGCGAACGATTTCCTGCGTGACGTCGACTTGATTCGCGGCGTAGATCACAGGCGTCTGCTGGGACGACGTATCGAGAATCACCGAGTAGCCGTTGTCTTTGGCATACTTATCGAGCACGTCCATCATTTTGCGCCCGATGCGATTCACCACGTCCTGCTGCGCGTCCTGGGAATCGTCCTGGAATTCCTGGCGCTTTCGCTGGAATGTGCGAGTCAGTTGGTCGCCCTGCCGGGTCAAGCGGGCTTTTTCCTCGTCACTGAGCGTGGTCTGGCCCGTCTGCAGGCGCGATTGAAGATCGTCGATCTGTTTCTGCAAATTCTGGAGCTCGGTGGTGCGAGGCGCGAACTGCGACTGCAATTCGGCCTGGGCCTGCTTGCCTTCGGCCGTGCTGACAATCGCGGCCTGAATATTCATCACGCCGACTCTTCCCCCGGCTGTCGCGCCAGCAGCCTGCGCCCAAACGGCGGGGGTGGTAAAGATCGCTGCCAATGTTAAAACTACAACTGCTCGAATCTTCATTCGGACTCCTCGTTCAAATTGTTGGGTAGATTGCGGTAAACGCAAACCGTGGATTATACCTTCGAATAAAAAGAACGGTCAATTAATTCCCCTTTGCCCCTTAATGCCCTGATCGCTGATGAATCGAAAGCAGATCTGCATGCCCTTCCCCTTAATACGGCAGCGGCACGAGCAGGACTCTGTTGTTGTCCTCATCCACAAGCACGGCCAGATTCAGCTTCAGATCGATCGCCACTGCGTTTGCGCCCAGCGGCTGAACCGTGGTTTGAGTCCCGCCCAATCCGAGAACCGTCTTCACCTGAGGTGTAAAGCAAGTGGTCGCTGGAACGGCGCCGCTCGGCGGACACGAATACGCCATCACCGACATCGTGTCGCTGCCAGAGTTGTTCGTCACCAGAGTGCTGGTCTGGAAATTGTAATCAAGCGACGTGGGCCCCATGCCCACGCGTTCCGCTACGGGGGTCAGCGTCGATGGGTCGATGATGACAATCTCATTTTCCAGACTGTTGGCAACGATGAAATCCTGATTCACCGGATCGAAGACAATTCCGCTCGGATTCGAAAGGCCCGAAACCCGGCCGATGCTTACTTCCGTATTGTAGTCGACGAAATCCACGCTGCTCGAAGTGGAAGCCGTGCCTACCGCGGCGTACGGGAATGCCGGATTGTTATCAACCGCGACGGTGACGGGATCCTGGTCAACGGTGACGGCGTCTGCGACCGTTGTGGCTGACGCGGGAAGGGTAAAAAGGCTGATGGCGCCCGGAGTTGGCGTAGCACTGGGGTTCGTATCGGCCACGACTGTTGTCCCTGAGTCCGGGTCGATAGCCAGGCCGGCCGGATTATTGCAATTCGCTGCCTCGGCAGAGCAAAGGGCGACGTTCACGGGTACGTTTGTTTGGGTCACGTCGATGACGGTAGCATTGTTGCTGCCATTATTGGCTACAACTGCAAGTCCCAAGCGAAAATCTGTGGCCACTCCTACAGGTGTGTTGCCAGCGGTAATGGTGGCGACGGCCCCAACAGTGCCGGCAGGGCTTTGTGACATGCCAACCGGAGTTTGCGGAGTGAGCGCGACAAGCGTCGCTGTGCCGTCACCTGAATTGCTAACAACCGCCAAGTCACGGCTTTGATCGATGGCGACTCCGACAGGTGCGGTTCCCACCGCGATCGGTTGCACCACCGTGAGGCCTTCCACATTGGAAACCACGCCGCCGGCATTTTGCACTTGCACGGAGTAGTGGCGAGCCCCGGCCAGCATCGACTCCGGAATGCTGGCGATCATCTGGCGGCCGCCCGGGGAAACAGAAGTCGTCGGGATCGCCGTGCCATCCAACGTAACCTGCGAACCGCCGCCAAATCCCGAGCCGGTGATCGTAATGGGCACGTCCGATGTAGTTGGCCCAAATATGATCGATGGGCTCGCCTCAACGATTTGCAGCGGGTCAAGCGCCGGTCCAAGAGAAATGATCGACACGCTTCCATTGCTTTCGTTCACAACCACAGCCTGATTCGTAACGGGATCGACGGCCACGGATTGCGTTCCGGCCGGACTTGCGCCCAAATTTGAAACTGTCTGCAATACGACGCCGGTATCCATGTTCACGATGGCAGCCGTTTGCGTGGTTCCGCTCACCGCGACGCCCACATTTTCGAGTGAGCTGACTCCTGCCGCGCCGGCTCCGTGCAACGTGAATTCGGTTCCCTGATACGTCGCGTCAGTCACCGTGCCGTCAAGCATGTTGAAGGTTTCGACAAGGCTATTGGTCGGGTCCGTCAGGAGGGCCGTGTGAGTCTCTGTGTTGATTCCCACGCCTTGCACGGTTTCGGAAATGGTGATGCTGCCGATGATTTGCGGCGACCGCGGCAATTGCCCTGTAACCGGATTCGCGTCCATTCCGAGATCGACGATACTTACCGTACCGGCACCGCCCGGCGTCACGACGGCCCAATTCAACGTTGGATCGATGGCAACCGCGGGACTCAGCCCAGTGCTGTATGGCGTGTTCCCTGCTCCAACGGTTCCGATCGGGCACGGCGCTGCATTGCAAGCCGGCATCAGACTCGGATTCGCGTTCACAAGATCCAAAATCGTAGCGATGTTCGTGGATTGGTTCGTGATCAAAGCACGATGTGTGAGCGGATTTACTCCGATTGAATAAGGAACTGTGGCAACCGGAATCAGGCTCGGCGCATACGGGCCAAGCTCAAGCGTTTCGGTGACAATCGGCGTTGCGAGGCTCAAATTGATCGCGGACACGCTGTTGTCCGCGCTATTCACAACATACGCCATATGGTTCGGAAGCATGTCGTCAACCGCAACACCGGTGGGATCATTTCCAACAGCAATAGGCGCACCCACAACAGAGTCTGTGGCGAGATCGATGAGCGTTACCGTATTGGAAGACGAATTGGCCACGACGGCGATGCCGTCGGCTTCGTCCACCGCAACCGCTGCCGGCCCTGATCCCACGGAAATCGGCGCGCTGGCCGCGCCCGAAAGCGTGGTAGGCGTTACTGCAAGATTCAATGCAGCCTCGCCGGTCGTGCCAGCGTTCTGGACAACGATCGGGTACAAACCGGGAGTCGAAAGACTGCCGGAGGGAACTGACAAGAACAATTGCCGGCTGCTGCTGACCGTGGCGGGCACGGATTGATTGTTGAATGTAGCTGTCGTAAGCGCGGTGGTGAAGTATCCTCCCGTCAAGATTACGTTCGGCGTGGCGCTATTGTTCTGCAAGAGACTATCCGGAGTCGCCGAAACGACTGCGGCCGGCTCGGGATTTATCGTCAGGCTCAAAGAACCGCTGGAATTGCCGACCTCCGTTTGTACGGTGATCGGCACCGCTCCGGCTTGAGCTAACTGGGCAGCCGGGATAGTGACCCTCATCAGAGTAGAACTCAACACGAAGACGTTGGCGGCAGGGAGAGCGACGCCACCGACAGTAACCGTGCTCGAGGTTAAAAAGCTTGTTCCGGTGATGTAGACGTCCTGCTGCACGGAGCCCTGCGTAGCGAAGAGCGGCTGAATTCCCGTCAGAGTCGGGTTGGCGGCGGCGGTGACGTCCACTGTGGCCGTCCCAAATTTGGTTGGATCGGCCGATGACGTGGCCACAACCAGCCCGCCCGCGCCGCTATTCGGCGCAGTGTACAAACCGCTTGCGTTAATACTTCCCAGGCCGTTCGAATTGTCGGTTGCGCAATTCGTGGGTGAGCCACTCGCCGTAGTTGGGGCTTGGCACACCTGCCACGAAACGCCCGGATTGGTATTCGGCGTTACGTTGGCGGTGAATTGATAGCTCTCACCTGTAGCAAGAGTTACGGAAGAAGGCACCACCGTGACTCGAATGCCCGAATCGATGTTGACGGTAAATGTGGCGAAGGCAGTTGAGTCCACGCAACTCGTCGCGACAATGAGAATCGTGTCTGGCTGCGGCGGGCTCGCCGGCGCCGTATATACGCCAGTCGCGTTGATAATTCCATATCCAGTCAGAGGGCTCGAAACCTTAGGTACTTTGCATTGCGGGGGCCCCTGCCCCAACGTGCAATCGGTGGGCGGGTTGATCGTTGAGGGAGGCGAAACAGTTTCCTTGCAAACCTGCCAGTAAACCGTGGTCGCAGAAACGCCTGTAATCGTCGCGGAGAATTGCACCGTGCTATTCACCAGCACTGTTAGCGGTGAGTTGCCAACGCTCGTGATCGTAATGCCGACTTTCGTCGAGTTTCCCCCGCATCCGACGAGCAAACATGCGAGCAGCAGCGCCGTGCTCACGCCCCACGCTTTCATTTGCCTGCCTCCGGCTCCTGTCACTCGATCTCTCCCATAGCTCGTCCTAAACGCGCGTCGCCTCTCGCGCTTGTTTTCGTTGTGCATCATCAAAATGTCCGGCTGATTGCGAACCGCAGAGTTCTAGGCGCTTCAAACAGGTTCGGCGGAATCGTCTGCGACGATCGGATCGCAGCCAGGTAATTTTGAATGGACGGCACGACTTGCGTTTCGTAAACACCCAACTGCTCAAGCGCCTCCCGTTCGACTGGTGGAACGTAAAAGGCGCCCAACGGAGGCGTGATTGTCTCATCCAATCGCAAATAATTGTATGCGTAATATATGCGGAACGGCGCCTGGATGATCGGGATCTGGAAGTCCACTTCGATTCCGGCTGAGGTGTGCGGCCTGAAATTTGTCCCACCAGCAAGAGGCAAGTTGTGCGGAATATTCACGCACGGCGTATTGGGCAGGCACGGGAAGTCCGCGTTGGGATATTGCTGATCGAGCAAAGCCGTGGCGGATGGGTCGAGTTGCAGTTGCGAGCGCCGAATAATTCCATTCACGCCCAAGTCGTTGAAAAAGCTCATGCTCACGTACGATTTGACCAGCGGGATGCGGTACTCCGCGTTGAAGACTCCACTTAGGTCGCCACCCGGCCGGGTTGGAATAAATTCGAGTACATTGACGCTCAACGGTACCTGGAGCGGCAAACCGGTCGGTCCCAGGCGAGTGGGATCTGTGTACGTGATCGTGGTGCTTGTGGAATACGGAATGAAAACGAACGGCGAAATCGTATAGAAATCGAACCCGCGTACGTCCTGCTCGCCACCGGCATAGAAGCGGTTGTTCGGGGGAATTTCCTTTCCGCCGTAACCGGTGATCATGCGTCCCTGCACACGCAGCGCGATCGTATTTCGATTGTGGTAAGTCGGACGGAAATAGGTTGCTTCGCCGACGTTGCTGATCGTGTTGACGTTCCCTTGCAACGGCCCGCCGGCAAAGCTGCTGCCAAAGCTGAAGCTCTTGCCGTGCGTCGGGTAGATCGGACTGTTGCGCGTATCGTGGGAAAGCGTCGCGGTGATCTGGCTTGTTCGAATGCCGTTGAGCGCGGAAGGGCCGGCCAGATTCGTATATCGCGTCAATTCAAACAGCAGAGTTGCGGACTGGCTGAACGGAGTGATATTTGTCGTCGACCATCCATAATTCAAACCGATGCGCGTAAATGAGAGCTTGCGCAGCGGGTAACTGCCGAAAATCGTGAAGCCCTTCGAATCCGTGTTGTAGTTTTCTTGGAGGGCAGGATTGATAGCGACCTGCTGGCCGACGAGCAAGCCCTCTTGCCGCGCGGTGTTGTAATCGAAACGCGTTGCAAAGATCGTGAACCCAGTCGCGATCGGGCGATCGAACAAATACGGTTCCGTGAAGCCGAATTGAATGTTCGTCTGAATGTTGCCGACTTGGGCGGCAAGAGTCAGCGTTTCGCCCAAACCGAGGAAATTGTTCGTCTGATACGAGAATCCGACGAAGCTTCCCGAAAGCCCGCTGACGCCGCCGGAAAAGCTGATCGATTGCTTCCCTTTTTCTTTCAGCTTCAACCGGATATCAACGGTGCCGGCCTTCACGTTCCTTTTCAACTCTGCGTCTTCCGGCTTGATCGTGTTGAAGTAGCCGAGCTGGTTGAGGCGCAGGATGCTCAATTCCCAGAGGCGATTGTTGAAAACCTGGCCTTCGTCGATGAGCAATTCGCGGCGGATAACTTTGTCGCGAGTCGTGGTATTGCCGGAAAATTCGATTCGCCGCACGAAGAATTGCTTCTGCTGATCGAAGACCAAGGCAAGGTTGATGACTCGCGTATCGTCGTGAACGTCAAATTCCGGCTCGGCGGTGAAGTCAATGTAGCCGTATTCGCCGTAGAGCTTCTTGAAATTGTCGAACGACTTGCGGATTTTGTCCGCGTCGAAGATATCGCCTTCCTTTAACGGGAAGATTCGGTCGAGCGCCTCCGGTTTGAAGATCAGGCCTTGGTCGGGATCGGAACTGCGGAACGTAAGTTTTCCCATGCGGAATTGCTGGCCTTCCGACACGGAAATCACAATGTTCGTCGCCTTTCCGTGCTTCGAACCAATCCCGGGAACGGGGAGCGGCACACCCGGGCGATTTTCGTCGACCGTTTTCAATTCCTTCACGTCAACCACAGCCTTGAAGTAGCCGTGATCCTGATAAAGTCCGCGAACACCGACTTCCAGATCTTCGTCGAGCTTGGGGCGGTCGAAGGTCTTGGCCATCACGGGAATATCGGTGATGCCGAGCGGAATGCCGTAGGGACGGTCATGTTTCATCGTCCGAATGATCCTTCGGCTGGAAAAAGCATGATTTCCGACCACGGTGATGGTGCCGACTTTCACTTTCGGACCTTCGTCGATGTTGAAGACCACCTTGACCGCGTTTGTTGCGGCAATCCGTTCATAGGTTGGCTTGATCGTGGCGAATTGCCTGCCGTGCTCCGCCAATAGTTTCTTGATCACCACTTCCGCGTGCTTGATTTTGGTCGGGTCGAACTGGCTTTCCACGCTGAGGCCGACTTTTTGGTCCTTGTACGCGTCGAGAATGTCGGACTCGGTGATCGATTTATTTCCTTTGTACTCAATGCGGCGGATGATCGGCCGTTCGGTTAAATAAAAGATGACGATTTTCCCGTTGGGGTTGTTGGGATCGTCTTCTACTTCCAGCCGGATGTCTTCGAAAAATTGCGTGTTCCACAGCGCTTGAAAGTCGCGCCGCACCGCTTCCGGCGTATACGGGTCGCCTACGCGGGAAAAGATGCGCGCCTGAAGAGTGCCACGTTGAATGCGGCGAAGACCGATGAAATCAATGCGGGTGATGAGGTATTGATTTGCCGGCGTTTCTTGCTGTGGCGCTTGCTGCTGGGCCCATGCCAATTGACCGGCGGCAACCAGGAGCAAACACACGCCTGCGAGGATTTTGAGCGCGCGCGGAAAAGTTTCCCTGCTGGCGGCCATAGTTCTGGTCAAAGCCGCAGTTCCCCGCCCAAGATTTTTTGCTCCCCCGCCGGATTGATTTTTTAACCCAGCTCGCGCGTGTAGGATTCTTAGTGGGCCACTGGGGTTGCTTCCGCAACGGGACGGAAAGAAAGGCCTTCGCCGGCGAGATAAATCTCGAGCGTCGCAGGTCTTTGCAGGCCGCCCTGTATCAGAGCTTCCGACAGCGGGTCTTCGACATACTTCTGCAAAGCACGGCGGAGTGGCCGCGCGCCGTAATTCCGATCGCTGCAAGTTTTTTCCAAAATCCACTGACGTGCCTCAGGCGTGATGGCAATTTGGACCTGGCGATGCACCAGCGTTTCGTTGATTTGCCCCACGAGCAAATCAATGATAAGCAGCAGATCGTCGTCCGTCAGCGAATTGAACAAAATGACTTCGTCAAGCCGATTCAAGAATTCAGGGTTGAAGACCCGCTTCACTTCGGTCATCACCATGTCGTCCTGACTCTTCGCTACTGCGTCGCTATCGGTCGACTGGAAACCAAGACCCGACTGCTTCTGCAATTGCCGTGCGCCCAAATTGGAAGTCAGGATAATGATCGTATTGCGGAAGTCAACCGTATTGCCTAATCCGTCGGTCAGCTGGCCGTCTTCGAAAACCTGAAGAAGGATGTTGTAAACGTCCGGATGAGCCTTCTCGATTTCGTCGAGCAGGATCACCGAATAGGGAGTTCTGCGCACCCGCTCCGTCAGCTGTCCGCCCTCTTCGTAACCGACATACCCCGGAGGCGCGCCGATCAGCTTCGAAACTGAATGCTTTTCCATGTATTCGGACATGTCGAAGCGAATCAGCGATTTCTCGCTTCCGAAAAGGAACTCGGCCAGGCGGCGCGCGACTTCGGTCTTTCCGACGCCTGTGGGACCGAGGAACAAGAAGCATCCGACCGGGCGGCCGGGAGCCTTCAGACCCGCGCGGCTCCGTCGAATGGCGCGAGCAAGCGAGGTAATCGCCTTTTCCTGGCTAATGATTCGGCGGTGCAGTTCGGCTTCGATTCTCAGCAGCTTCTGTTGCTCGTCTTCCTTGATCGAGGTGACGGCGATGCCGGTCCATCGAGCGACCACTTCTTCGATATCTTCGCGCGTGACGGTGCCCGTGGACGAGTCATCGATCTTCAACTTTTCGCGAAGCTGGCGCAGGTGCTCTTTTTCCTTGCGCTCTTCTTCGGAGTAAAAGCGCGCCTTTTCGAATTCGTGATTCGCGATCGCCGTTTCCATGCGATGCGTGATGAATTTCACGCGCTTTTGAACTTCCGCCACTTCGTCCGGAAGCATCGCCTGTCGCAGTTTCACACGCGCACCGGCTTCGTCGAGCAGATCGATTGCCTTGTCTGGGAGGAAGCGATCGGGAATGTAGCGGTTCGAAAGATAAACCGCGTATTGAATCGCGTCTTCCGCGTAGCTGACCGCATGGAATTTTTCGTAGCGGTCGCGGACGCCCTGCAACACGCGAATCGTCTCTTCTTCATTCGGCGCTGAAACCTTGACAGCTTGGAATCTGCGCTCGAGCGAGCGGTCCTTTTCAACCGATTTGCGATATTCGGCCGGAGTCGTGGCGCCAATGCACTGGATTTCGCCGCGGCTCAAAGCAGGCTTCAGGATGTTGGCCGCGTCGAGCGATCCTTCGGCGGACCCGGCACCGACAAGCGTGTGCAGCTCGTCGATGAAGACGATGGCATTTTGGCTCTCCATCAATTCTTTCATGATGGTCTTGAGCCGTTCTTCGAATTGCCCGCGATATTTTGTGCCCGCAACGATCAAAGAAAGATCGAGCGAAAGAATGCGCTTGTCCGCAAGGAACGGAGGCACGTCGCCATCCGCGATTCGTTGAGCCAGCCCTTCGACAATGGCCGTCTTGCCCACGCCGGGCTCGCCGATAAGCACCGGATTATTCTTCGTGCGGCGGCAAAGAATCTGGATGGCGCGTTCGAGCTCGCGCTCGCGACCGACGAGCGGATCGAGCTGCGCTTCCATGGCCGCCTGCGTCAAATCGCGGCTGAATTCAGCAAGCAATGAAGCTTCTTTTGGCCGGTTCACGGGCACCTTCTCTCCGGCACTGCGCGCCATTTCCTCGCGCACAGTGGAAAGCCTCAATCCCCGTTCCAGCAGGATCTCGGCGCCAAAGGATTTCTCCTCCCGCAAAACTCCCAGGAGCAGGTGTTCGGTCCCTACGTGCTTGTGACCGAGGCGTTCGGCTTCTTCGGCTGCGTAGTTGAGGATGCGCTTGCACTCTTGACTGAGAGGAACTTCAACCGATGTTGAAATGCGTTCTCGGACGGTGATGCGAGACTCGATCTCTTTGCGAATGGATTCGATGGAGCCGTGAGTTCTGAGGAAACGATTGGCCAGCGCTTTATCTTCGCGCAGCAGGCCAAGCAAAAGATGTTCGGTTTCGATATAAGGGCTGCCGTACTGGCTGGCCTCGTAGCGCGCGAAGAAAATGACCCGACGGGCTTTTTCTGTGTAGCGTTCAAACACGGTTCAGTTGCGCCCTCCCGGGGTCTGGGCCCCAGCTCGCTCGGTTCCCGCAGCAAGCCTATCCGCGCCGGAGGTCAGTTTGCCGTGTTCCAGCGCAAAAACGCGATTTGTTCGCCGCGCCAAAGAAAGGTTATGAGTGGCGATTACCGAAGTTAGCCCATGAGCGCGATGCAACTGTTCAATCAGGTCAAAAACTCCTTCAGCGCTGCGCTCATCGAGGTCGCCGGTCGGCTCATCCGCAAGAAGAAGGACGGGTTGATTCACCAGGGCCCGCGCGATCGCGACTCGCTGTTGCTCCCCGCCAGAGAGCGCCCCAGCCGGCTGCATCGCGCGACCCGATAACCCCACTTCCGAGAGCCAATCCGTTGCGAGGCGCATCGCCTGCTCGTGCGATTCTCCTCGAATGAGCAACGGCATCGCGACGTTTTCCGCCGCCGTAAAATCGGGCAACAGATGGTGGCGTTGCCACACAAAACCCACGGCACGATTACGATATTCGGATAATTCGATTTCAACAAACGAACGAAGCGAATTCCCGGCGAAGTATACTGTACCGCTCGTTGCAGTGTCCAGCGCGGCCAGCAAGTGCAAAAGAGTGCTTTTCCCCGCGCCCGAGGGGCCCACGACAGCGATCATCTCGCCGCGCTCGATTGAAAAATCGATTCCATCCAGCGGCGCGATTTCCTGCGAACCAGAGTGGAAGATTTTGCGAAGCCCCTGTGCGCGCAGAATCGCACCCGCCGCGGGAATCACCCCGAAGTGCGGTGTGTCGGTCGCCATTTCCGAGCTGCGCGAAGCTTGCATTACGCCCTTTTCAACACACGTTGGATACCGAACAAGTCGCCCGGTATCTCCTTTTGTTCCAACAACACACGCTGGTTAGGCCTAAGTCAAGTCCCAGCGAGTTCCGCTACTTCCTCTGCTTTTCCCTCGTGCGGTGGCAGCGTCTGACTGCCACTTTTTGGCGGATGGCATCGTGGCGCATCACTACAGTACTGATTTTATCATGCACCCCAGTTGCTTACGAATCGAAAGCCCCGATGCGGCAAATCAATTAGATGACGGCAGGCGCTAGGCGGTAGCTTACCGGCGATGCAAACGCGGCGTGTGGGCGAGCCGTGATTTTCCGCTCGAATCTTACTCAAACCGGAGAATCTCGACGGGAAGGATGCGGGAAGCGGAGCGCGCAGGAACGATCGTCGCGGCGATGCTGATCGCGAGCGCGGCGGCAGCGATCCAAATCGCGTCGTACGCATTCGCGTGAAATGGAACGTACGGAATTGCGTAGATTTCGGGATTGAGCGGAATCACGCGCCAGCGGTTCAAAATCCACGCCAGCCCATAGCCGCCAACTAAACCGACAATTGCGCCCGTTACGCTGACGGCTAGTCCTTGCAGAATAAAGATCCGCCGGATTTGGCTACGGCGCGTCCCAAGCGCCATCAGAACTGCAATGTCGCGAGCGCGATCCGTAACGGTCATGGTGAGCACAACCAGAATATTCAGACCGGCGACAAAGGTGATGAGGCCAATGAAAAGCGCGGTGGCAAGTTTTTCCAGACTGAGTGCGCGAAACAGAGGGCGATTTTCATCCATCCACGTCGTCGCGATATATCCGGGGCCGATTTCGCTCAGGAGTTCATTGGCAATTTCTTGGGCATCATCGAGATTCGTCACTCGGACTTCCAGCAAGCTTACGACATCACCGACGCCCGCGAGAGACTGGGCGGATCGCAAGGTTATAAATCCCCAATTCGCGTCGTAGTCGTAAAAACCTGAGTCGAAAATTCCGCCGACTCGAAAGCGGCGCGCTCGGGGCAACATTCCGAACGGAGTTAAATTGCCTTGAGGGCTGATGAGAGTAACGTAATCCCCTGCGGAAACGTGGAGTTCTTGCGCCAAAATCCGGCCCACGAGCACAACGGGAACTCCATCGGCTGCTGGAGCAAAATCGGCTGAGCCCGCAACAATGTGGCGCAGTGCTCCACTCGCCTGAATTTCGAGATTCGGTTCGATGCCCTTTAGCACGACGCCGCGCGCGTGATCTCCAACCGAAAGCAGAACCGTGTCGTAGATGGCCGGGACAATCGACTGGACGCCTGGTGTGTTTTTCAGCTTGGCAATCTCTTCGTTGTAGTCGCGAATGCCCTCGGGACTGACGGGTTTCAGGTTCACATGAGCCGTGACGCTTAGAAGACGATCGCGTATCGCCTGCCGAAAGCCGGTATTCATCGAGAGGGCGATCACAAGCGTCCCAACGCCGGCGGCTACTCCAAGCAGCGCAAGCCAAGTAACCAAACGCAACACTGCGGGACGGTTCGGCGACCGCAAATAACGCAGCGCCACCAGCCACTCGAACCTCATTTTTGCCCTTCGTCGTCGGCCGAACCGGCTGCCGATTCGGAGCGCAGCAGCGGAAAAAGCATCACTTCGCGGATAGCATGCGAATCGGTGAGCAGCATCACTAGGCGATCGATTCCGATGCCCTCGCCGGCCGTCGGCGGCAAACCGTGGCTGAGTGCGCGAATGTAATCGACGTCTACTTCCTTGGGCGCTTCCTGGCCGCCCTTTTCGACTTGCGCGCGAAAGCGGCGCTCCTGGTCCTCGGGATCATTCAACTCGGAGAATCCGTTCGCGATTTCCATTCCCGCGACAAAGAGTTCAAAACGTTCTGTCAGCGAAGGGTCATCCACACGCTTTTTTGAAAGGGGGGAAATGTCGGTCGGAAAATCATAAATAAACGTTGGCTGAATCAGGTGCCGTTCGGCGATAGCTTCAAAAAGTTCGCCCGTCAATTCGCCTTCGGAAATTGATTCGCCTGTAGCGACAGGCTCCAGGCTTTTCACTCGCGCGAATTCGTTGTAGCGGGCCGCGATTTCGCGAGCACGGCGAGACGTTTTGAAATCATTGGCGTTTGGTTCGACGCCCGCATCCTGTGGCCAATACTTACAAATGGCCTCGCGCATGGAAAGGCGATCGAATTTCCCGAAATCGATTTCGCTCTCTCCGTATTTCACTTTCGTCGTGCCGCAAACTTTTTCGGCCAAACCCCGCATTAGCTCTTCGGTTAAATCCATCAGCTCGGAAAAGTCGCTGTAGGCCTGATAAAACTCGAGCATGGTGAACTCGGGCTGGTGGATGGCGTCGATGCCCTCATTGCGGAAATTGCGGTTGATCTCGTAGACGCGATCGAGGCCGCCGACGACGAGGCGCTTAAGATAAAGCTCCGGCGCGATGCGCAGGTAAAGATCCATGTCAAAGCGGTTGTGATGCGTCACGAAAGGCCGGGCCGTCGCGCCTCCGAGAATCGGATGCATCATCGGCGTTTCGACCTCGATGTAGTTGCGGTCATCGAAAAATCGTCTGAGCTCGCGCGTGATTTGAGCGCGGCGCAGAAAAATCTCGCGCGCCCGCTCGTTGACGATCAGATCCAGGTAGCGGCGCCGGTAGCGCATCTCTGTATCGGCGAGACCGTGCCACTTTTCCGGCAGAGGCAGCAGCGCTTTGGTGAGCAATTCAAGTTTTTCGACGCGTATCGTCAGTTCGTTCGTCTTGGTGCGAAACAATTCGCCCGTTAACCCCACGATGTCGCCAAGATCCAGCAGCTGAAAGAGCTTAAATGCGGCTTCTCCCACGGTATCGAGCTTGACGTAAAACTGCAGACGAGCGCCGCCGCCGGCCAAGTGCCCGAACGCGGCTTTGCCATGCGGGCGCAGTGCCACGATGCGGCCCGCGACGCGCACGCCGGGCTTTCCCACCGCCAATTCATCGGCGGTTCTAGCTCCAAACTGGCTAACCACTTGGCTTGGCGAATGGGTGGCGTCGAATTTATGGGGAAACGGCGGGTAGCCCAAGGATTCGATTTCGGCCAGTTTTTTGCGGCGCTGTTGGTACTGGTCGAGCGGCTCAAATTCCAACGAGACGATCCTTTCGGCAATCGAGGACGTAGGGGAGAAACGGGGGCAGTATATAGATGAGGTTCATTGAGCGTCAAGAAACTGGCAGGACTTGATTCGGATGGTATACTTCGGCAGCTTCTGGGGAGTGATCGTGTTCGGCGGTAACGGCCCGAAAGTCTCTGCGCTCCAAAAAGTGACCGATGATTGGCTCACGGCGCTTCCTCGCGAAAAAGCGAAATATTTCGACCGCGTAGTCGGGCATTGGGAGTGCACGTACGCAATGATGAGCATCGCTCTCGACGATGCTCTCTCGCTGCGCACGCGCGGTGAGCTTGTGTGCGCGCGTCAACAAGTCTCGATCGCAAACGCGCTGCTCGGACGGCTGGCGGAATCGCTCACGTCTTCGTGCGATGCGCTGCGTGCCCGCGCCCGGCGGATCGTTTCCCTGCCAAACGTAAAGCCTCTGAAGCCAGCGTTTTTTCGAGGAAACACCGCACAGAGCGCCGCCTCGTGGAACGCGATTCTGCATCACGTCCTTTTCGGGAGCCGCTCGCGTTTCTTTCACAAAGTGCGAATTTTGTCCGAGACCTTGACGCACCTGACACGCGAGTTTGATGAAACGGCCGTCGATATATCCAAAGGCCTTTCCGTGCAGCCGAGCGATTGCTGGGCACATCTCGATTTGCTCCACTACGACTTCAATACCTGCCTGCGAGAAACGGAAGTCGTCCTGAAATCCTTTCTCCGTGTGCTTCCGGCTGACCAGCTTGCGAGCCTCTCGAATGAGTTGGATGCGCTCGCGCATTCGGCTCCGGTCCGCGTCCGCGCGCGCCTTTCCAGCGCTTCGGCGTAGGTTCCCGCTTCCTTAGACGCTCCGGCCCGTTCCGTGAAATTGTATTCGTCCGGACAAGGTGCAATTCCGCGCGAAATAGGCGAAACTTACAGATACTCCCGTTCATCGAAAACGGGCCTGCCGCAATTCTTCCGCTAGGAATTCTTCGGGGAACCCGACGGTTGCGGCGCAGGAAACAGTGAGTACAACTTCCGGAAAGGGCGACGCATCGCAGTGAGGGATGCGTCACGACGGGTAGCGTGGCCCGAGCGAGACGAACCGAAACTGGGGAAGTAACGGAAGCCGAATCGATTCGGCTCGCCCAGCAAGGGAATGCGGCTGCTTTCGAACGCCTGTACGAGTTACATAGCCGCAGGGTGTACTCGTTGTGCCTTCGAATGGTGGGGAATACGGCCGAAGCGGAGGATTTGACCCAAGAGGCGTTCCTCCAGCTCTTTCGCAAGATCACCACATTTCGAGGAGAGTCGGCGTTTTCCACCTGGCTGCATCGCCTTGCGGTGAACGTCGTGCTGATGAAGTTGCGCAAGAAATCGGGCAAGGAGACGTCGCTTGAACAAGTCACCGAGCCCGATGACGAGTCCGGAACGCCGCGACGCGATTTCGGAGCGCCCGATTTGAGGTTGAGCGGCTCGCTGGATCGAGTGAACCTGCAGCGAGCCGTGGATCAGCTGCCGCCGGGATATAAGGCGGTTTTCGTTTTGCACGATGTACAGGGTTACGAGCATAACGAGATCGCGGAAATGATGGGCTGCTCGATCGGCAATTCGAAATCGCAGTTACACAAAGCCCGCATGCGACTGCGCGACCTGCTCCACGAAGCGATTCGGGAGAAGGCCCGCGAGCAGCGCAGAGCAGCGGGAAGCGGTTCGATTAACGAGGACTAACGATGGGCACAATCGACTGCAGTCAATTCTTGAATGAAATGGATTCCTGGACGGAAGGCGAGCCTCCCGCAAGCGCCGAAGCCCACATCCGAGCTTGCCCCAACTGCCGCGGCATCGTCGAAGATCTGAATAGCATCCGTGGCACAGCTCCTTCGCTCCGAATTGACGATTCGCCTCCCGATCGACTGTGGTTATCACTGCGCGCGCAACTGGAAGCAGAAAGCATTATTCACGCGCCGCGAACGGGTTGGACCTCGACAGTCAGACACTGGCTGGATGGCGTGTTCAACGTGGTTCCTCGGCCGGCACTTGCGGGCGCGTATCTGGCGGCGCTTGTGGCGCTGGGCATAGCGCTGGGTGGCCCGATTCAGAAGCGGATGGATGAGAACCGATGGTTTAACGGCACCGAACTTTCCACTCAGCCATTGAGCGCGCAACTGAATACGGACGAGCGCGACACGTTGTCTGAAATTTCAAGCTCCAATCCGATGATAGCGGCTTCTCTGCAGAAGAATTTGGCGATTGTTGACAACTATATTGCTTTGTGTGAAAAAAGCGTACGAGAAGAACCGGAAAACGAAATCGCGCGGGACTATTTGTACGACGCGTATCAGCAGAAGGCGAATTTACTCGCCCAAATGACGGATCACGGAGACGAGACCCGATGAGCCTCCTAGCCACTCTTCGGACGCGCCACTGGAAACACGCCGCGATTTTCGTTCCAGGTTTGTTGCTCGCTGTAGCCAGTCCGACTACCGCTTGGCCGGATCATCTTGAAAAGCATTTTAAGGTAGACGCGCATCCGGTTATCACCATTCACAATCCGAACGGCATCGTTGCAGTTCGAGCCTGGACCAAATCCGAAGTGATGATCGTGGCGAAGCGGGCGAGCCAACAAGTGGAAGTGGACGCGGAGGAAAACGGAAACCGCGTCGATATTATGACTCGCGAGGCAGGCGTAACGGCTTCGCCGGACGACCTACGCACAGATTACGAAATCAGCGTTCCGCAGGATGCCGAACTGCAAATCCACGATGACTCCGGCGGCGTCAACGTGTCGAACGTCCTGGGCGACATGAACGTCGAGACGATCGCCGCGGATGTGGATCTCGTCGATGCGGCAGGCTACCTGGACGTGAAGACCGTTGGCGGCTCGTTTATTTGCGAGCGTTGCTCGGGACGCATCGAGGTTTCCTCCATCAGCGGAAATTTCAAATTCATCGACCTGCGCAGCACTCATGTGCGCGCGCAAACGTCTGAAGGCAACATCCAGTACAGCGGCCAGTTCCTTCCCGACGGAATTTACCAGCTGAAGAATTACAGCGGCGTGATTGAAGTGCGCTTTTCTCCGGCGGACTCGTTCGATTTGAGCGCCACTTCGCTAAAGGGCAAAGTGCATAATGAGGCGAATTTGATTCCTTCGTCTCACCATCATTTCTTGCCACGGTTCGGCAACGCACTGTTCGGCTCGATGAATTCGGGCCGCGCGAAAGTCGAACTCAGCTCCTTCGATGGTACAATCAACATTCTGAAGCGTGACTGATTGCATTTCGACGGGATGCAATTCGCGCAGCAGATTTTCCTCGTTCCAACAAGTTGATGCGCTCCCAATCGTCAAGATGAGCGAAATTCGCGCACGCCGGCTCGTCTGCCTAACGGGTTTCATGGGCAGCGGCAAGTCCACGACGGCGAGATTGCTTGCAAGCCAGCTTGGATGCCCCAACATCGATCTCGACCGGCGGATCACGGAAGCCGCCGGCCTTTCCATCCCCGAGATATTTGCGCGAAAAGGAGAAGCAGAGTTTCGCCGGCTGGAAACGACGCAGCTCGCGCGGATCGTAGCCGAGGCTTCCGAGTCGCAACGCCCGCGTATTGTCTCGCTCGGTGGCGGCACGATTGCCCAACCGCAGAATCTGGCGCTTCTGCGTGAAAACGGGGCGACTCTGATTTGGCTTCGCTGTTCTATCGAGGAACTCTTGCGGAGATGCGCGCAAATTACGGACCGGCCGCTCTTCCGGGATGAACCGAGTTTTAGGCGGCTGTATGAAGAGCGGCTTCCGACCTATGAATTGGCGGATTACCACGTCGATAGCCGCACCGAGCCAGCGCGTGTTGTGGAGCAGATCATCGCGCTGGGTATTTTCCCGGGGGTCGTCGTATGAATCGCTTTCGCGCGGGAACCCGCACTGGCATCGCATGCCTGGCAGTACTGCTGATTGCCGGAGTCGAGCTCGGCCGGCGTGGTTCGGTGTTTGGGGCGGCTCTACCTCCGGCGCGCGCGAATAAAGGAGCGGCTGTTTTATCGCGCGAGAAAGGCTCTTTCCGGATCCTGGTGAACGGCCAGCAGATCGGGAAGGAACAATTCGAAATTTCACCAGGCGGAAGCGGGTGGATTGTACGCGGCACGTCCGATATTCATTCCCCCGACGGCGAAACCCACATTACGGGAACGCTGGAACTCCACGCGGACGGCACCCCGGCAAGATATGAGTGGTCGACGCAAGGCGCGAAAAAGGCAGGCGCCGCTATTTCATTCAACGGAGCAACCGCCACAATCCAGCTGAACGTGGATGGCGCGAGACCCTACACGCAGCAGTTTCAGTTCAAGTCGCCACAGATCGTGGTGCTCGACAATAATTTGTACGATCAATACGCTGTGCTCGCGCGACTCTACGATCGAGAGAAAGGCGGGGTACAGACGTTTTCTGTTCTCGTTCCTCAGGAACTGACTCCTGGCAGCGTGACCGTGGAATCGGCGGGATCGCAGGACGTCAACGGCAAGAAGCTCGATGAGCTGACCGTGAAGACGGAAGATTTGGAAGTTGATTTGTTCCTCGATGGCGAGCGCCTGGTTCGCATTGTTGCGCCAGGCTCCAACGCCGAAATCGTGCGCGACTGACCGGCAGCGATTCCGCGAAGGTGATCCTTACCGAATGGCTTCCCGGTCGAGCTAACGTTTCGTTTGGCTCCCGAATCTTATTTACAGGGGGAGGCTTGGCTTTTCACAGCGTGAAGTGGCACACTAAGCCACCCCGCAACATGGATAAAGGACAGGCCGAGATACAGGATCAGGCTGAGCGGATTCCCGAATCCACTCAACAAGGTGATCGCCGCGCGCACCCGCGCTACCGTCCGCTTTCGCTTGCCTATGTGACCATAGGAGAGAACAACGGGGGAATTGTCGTCGACGTGAGCGAGGGTGGCCTGCAGCTGGTGGCGGCCGAAGCTCTGCTGTCGGGTGAAGATTTTCGCTTATGCATCCGTCCGAGCAATCCCCCGGACCCAATCGTTGTGATTGGCCGCATCGTATGGCTTTCTAAATCGCGAAAATCAGCGGGGTTTTGCTTTGTTTCCCCAAGCGAGCAGGTGCGCCAGCAAATTCGGCGCTGGATCGCGCAGGAATTGAGAGTTTCATTGACGCCTCCGCGCCCTACAGCGCCCGCAACAGAAGGACGGCCTCAGCGCGTTCCCGCGCAACCGGCGGCCGCTGTTGCAATGCCCGCTCCCATTCAGAGGGAGGAAAAGCCAGCTGCCGTTCCCGCTGCGCAAACCGTGGTGACGCAAGAGTCCATCGCGCAGCAAACAGATATGGGTGCGAACGTTCCATCAGCCGCGGAATTGCGCGCAGCACCGGTAGCGCAGCCAGAAATTCAGAATGAGCTTCAAAATGCGGCTTCGCAAAGTGAAGCTCCAAAGATCGAGGCAGTTGCGCAGCCGGGGGCGAAACAGAGCGAAACGCCTGAAGCACTGGCTGCGGATGCTTTGAAAACAGAAGAGCCGCCGGTAGAGCCAGCCGTTGAGGTGGCTCCCGCACGTACCGAGCCGCCGAAGCCCGTGGTGAAGGAGCAGGTCGCGCAGAAGTCATCCGCGGAAAATGCGAAACCTTTTCCTGCAGCGGGCACTCCCACAACTTTGCCCATCAGCGGTTCAAACGGCGCTTGGCTCCGCAAGGGCGAGACGCTGTTCCCGGCGAGCTCTGAACCGATAAAATCGCCGCCGGCGCGCACCACGACTGTCTCAGAAGGATGGTGGACTCCACTCAACCTGGGAATTCTGTGCGCGGTGATCGTGATTCTCTGCTTGACAGCCGGGATGCTGGCTGGCCGCTTCATGACGGGCAAGCAGATCTGGAGCAGGATCACAGGCACGAGCGCTGCAACGCCATCCGCTCAACCCGCGAATCCGACGGCTCCGGCACCGCAGCCGACGGAGCCGCAGGCTCCGGCGCAAAGCACTGCTACGAATCCGCCGGCGGCGACTGCACAGCAGCCCACAACTCCACTCAACACACCGCCAGCGGCACCCAACACGCGGGCAACAACGCCCAACGCCTCTGCATCAAGCGCTCCGACTGCGCAAGCTGACGCGGGTCCTCAGAATTCGGGGAGTAATCCCGCGGCGCAGCCTCCACCAAGCCCAGCGAATGCCGACACGACGTCGATGACCTCTGATACGACGGCTCTTGTAGTTCCACCTGGCGAGGATCAGGAGCCGACTCTTGTTACATTCCCGCAAGAGGCCGTGACAGCCTCGAGTTCCATCGCCATCGGAATGACGCGCTCCGTGCTCGTTGCTCCCGAGCCGGGACCTGTGTCGCAGCATCGAGGGAAACACCTTGTCCTGGGAAAGATCGATGCGCCTGTGCCGCCGAGCGAGCTTGTTCCAGACGTAGCGCAGAGCGCGGGTCAGGGCGCAAAGGTTCGTCTGCGAGTTACCATAGGACCGACCGGGGACATCGAGAGCATGACGGCGATTGATGGCCCGAGGAGTTTAGTGCCGACCGCGGAGAACATCATTAGCGATTGGCATCAAGAGCCAACCCGCCTGGACGGCAAAGCTGTCGATTCGTTCGAGAACATCACCGTGAGTTTCCGGCCGCAACCGTAGGGAAACTTGACCGTAGCGCCAGCCTACCGTTAAACGCCGCCGCGCTCGAGCAGCAAGCGAATACCGCCGTTCACAGTACTCACCGAAATTGCGCCGCCGCCGTGACCTAGCTTGCCGTGGAACACTCGGGCGCCGGGCATAGCGGGCATCGACGTAACCGGAACTTCCGAATAAAGCTCGCCGTTCATGTCGTGAACGCTGAGGTCCGCGCGCGCATCCCAAGGCAAGCCAAGCTCAACGGATCCGTTGACCGTTTGAAGCCTCATCGGCTGGCCATCATTCAGGTGGCGCAGTTGCAAACGCAGGTTGCCGTTGGTCGTTTTGGCGCTAAAGCGTCCGGAGCTTTGCAGCACCTCGACGTCGCCATTCACCGATCGCAGTTCGCCTCCGCCATTGACTCCGCGAACAATCAGGCTGCCGTTAACAGTGTGAACACTTCCAAGAAGCACTCGGTTCGGCACGCGAATGTGATATTCGACGGCAACTTCTGCGCCGATCCCTTCCGGGTAGCGCGTGTGGACGTCGACCTCGCGTGGATGGCTTTCGATTTCGATTTTGACGCGGTTTACATCCTGCGGATCAGCCTGCGCGGTCTTCACGGCGCGCACTTCGACATAGTCGCGATCCCACCCGTCCACGTGGACAGAGCCGTTGACGTTGTCGAGAACGAATTGTCCGCCAGGATTCAGCGGATAGGTCTTGACGAAAACCTGACCGGAAGTGTCGGCAAACCCCGGAAGGGTTATGAGGAGCAATCCGGAAATGATCGCTAATGCCCGGGCAACGAAGGACTGGGAACTACATCGCATTGCACTGTGCACCGTACGCCCCCTATCTGCCACCTGCGTTTGTCATAGAGCCTCGTTGAACCACGTTGTCCAACATTTAGGATTACGGATGAGAGCCGTCATTTGTTCCCTGCGACTCGGTCGGCAGCCCGATTTTTGACTCGATTTGACGCTGGAGCTGGTCCATCTGTTGCTTATAGAGTTCGAGCTGCTTGCTCGTATCGCTGAGAACAAAGCGGATATTGCCGGCGACCGTGCGCAGACGGAGCAACTCTCCGCCGCCATTCAACGAGCCCTCCGCGCGCACGGCACGCGAACCTCTTGACGAATCGTCATAGCTAACGCGCAAAGGGAATGCCGGATCGACGATGACGCGGTGATCGCTGCCTCTTTCCACCTGCGCATCGATGGTGACGGGCAATTCCCGAGGAAGGTGCACAACGATGTCGCCGTCGCTGGCCTGCAGATCACACGTGCCGGAGCTTTTGAGAGGGGCGACGAACCAGGCGGTGATTCCGCCTGTGCTGGTAAACGCCCTGACAGGGCTATCCACCTGAGTGAGGTAGATGCTGCCGCCGGCGGATTCCAAATTCGTCGGTCCGAACATTCGTACGACGCGAATGCCGCCTCCGCCCGTTTTTGCACGGACGAGGCCGGCGGCTTCTCCTACTTCTATTTCGCCGCCGCCCGTTTCGGCTGTGAGTTCTGCGCCGGAATGTTCGAGCGTGATGTTGCCCCCGTCGGTATCGAGGTGCGCGGCGCCCTGAATCGAACCAACGCGAATGTGTCCGCCGCTGGTATGAAGCGTCGCATTGCCTCCGATGGATTCGACGATGATGTGTCCGCCGCCCGTGTTCGCGAACAGTTCGCCGGAGACGGTTTTCGCAACGATGTTGCCGCCGCCTGTTTCAAACCGCGCGGAACCGTCTACATTTCCGGCGTTAATGTTGCCACCTTCGGTATTGAGCGCCAGATGCCCCTGGATTTCCGAGGAATCGATGTTCCCGCCGCCGGTTGACGCTTCCAAATTCGCGTTCTTCGGAATCGTTAATTCCAGGGTCGCCCACAGGCGGCCGCTCCAATGGCGGCTCGGAGCCTCGGCCTTCAGAAGCACTCCGTCAGGAATCTCGCGGGCTGTCACGGTGAAACTCTTTAGCAGCTGCTGCGCGTCCTTTTCGGAAGCGTCCGCTTCGAGATGGACGTGATAGTCGATCTTTTGTGCGCTCTGAGTGTGAACAACAATATTTCCAAGCTCCGTAGACAGGCGAATCCGCTCGCCGTCGTGAGCGGGCACGCTGCCAGTGAGATCCTGCGTCAGGCGCGGAGCCGAATGCGTTTCGGCAGGAGATTTTCGATGTTTGGGTAAAGCCGTTGTAGAGCTCGACAAAAGCGCTGCCGTCGCGAGCAGTCCAAGGAATTGGAGAAGTTTTAGGGGTGTTCGCGATCGGCGCGGGAAAGTCAATTTCGCCTCAGAATTTAGCGCGAGGGCCCAAATCGCTGATCGTCGCGGCGCTCTGCAGCCGAATGTAGGTGTTGGGGTCCTTCTGCATGCGGTCGCGCAAGATGGAAAGAGTGCGATCGTCGGACTCCATGTGGCCCGCGGCAGCCATATTGCGCAGCGCGTTAACCGCCTCAACGCGAACGCCCGGGTTATCGTCATCCACGAGCGCATCAAGCAACGTCTGCCGCACCATCTCCTGCGAATCGGAATCGTCGAGCGCTTCAAGCGCTTTTAGCCGGACGGCGGCATTATGATCCTTGTGAACTGCATTGCACAGAGCTGCGCGCACATCAGGATCGTTGCTTTGCGAGCGCAGGCACTCCACAGCCTGCAAACGAATATCGGGACAGACGCGGTCGCCTTTGGCCAGCACGTCAAGCAGAACGGCCTTCACATCGTCGTCATCCACGGTGCCACGCACGGTTACCGGCTGCTGCGCATTCAACTGAAGCTCAACGCGAGCCGGACCTTCGGCAGTCGGCACTACATTGATGCCCGCAACGTCCGCCGAGTGCAAATCGAGCGTTGTGGGAACTGTCGCTTCGGAGGAAGATAAATTCGCAGTGATGGGCGGAGCGGGATTAGAAACGGCGTCGTTGACAGTTACAGCCGGAGCCGCACGACGGAAGAGCCGCGGAGCAAAAACGCCTACGCCGAATCCGACCAACAGAAGAACGGCTGCACTAAATGCGGGACTCGGAGTAAGCCAATTCTCTGGAAGGATCCAGCCCAAACCCTTCCGCAGCCAGCCACGATCATCCTCGCGATCCAGAGCATCGGAAAAATCCGCGCGGCAAGCTGCAAGCAAGGTCGAATCGGGCTCACATCGATTCTCAGCCAGGATTGCGAGCAGTTCCCTTTCCTCTTTCAATGACGAAGCGCACGCGGTGCAACTCGCAAGATGCGCGGCGAGCTTTGCGTGATCGGAAGGATCAAGCTCCTCGCCCGCAGCGAAGAGGGTGAGCAGCGATTGCCAATCGCCGCAGCTTTCCATCGAAATGTTTTCGTCCCTCATGTTCCGTTACTATCGAACCGAATCCAAGCACGCGCGCAATTTTCGCGTGGCGCGAAATAGAGAATTCTTGGCCGTCTCCTCGGACGTGCCAAGCAGATCACCGATGGCTCGCAAACGCAATCCCTGATAGTGCTTCATCTCGAAAACCATTCGTTCTCGCGGTGAAAGGCGCTGCATCGCTTCTTCGATGTGTTTCCCGAGCTCCTGTCCCAGCAACTGCTTTTCCGGATTTGCACCAGCGCTCAATTCCGGCTGCCGGTCGAAGAAGTCGCGCGTACTTCCTTCGCCGTCTTCTAGAACGGGCGCCTGATCTTCGCGATGGCTCGTTCGGCGCCGCAGATGATCCAAAGCCACATTCGTCACGATTCTGTAAAGCCACGTATAAAAGCTGCACTCGAATCTGAACCGATGCAGGTTTCGGTAAACCTTCAAGAAGCTTTCCTGGTAAATATCGCGGGCATCTTCCGGACGGTGAACGAGGTTGAGCGCGAGACGCAGCACATCGCGGTCGTATCGCCGTACCAAGTCTTCAAACGCCAGACGATCGCCTGCCTGAGCCTTCCGGACGAGTGCCTGCTCTTCTGCGAGCTTCACCGCCGCTGCCTGGCGCGCATCTCCGTCGAGTGCGACGCTCATCCCCATGGTGTTCGGCGCCGAGCCGGACTTGGCTTTTGAGTCCCTTGCCGCTGCCGAGCGAGCGGCGGCGTCCGTTCCGGCTATAGACCTCTCTTCAGGTACCAAGGGGATAGACGGCTGATTTGGCCCTTGGTTAGCGCCCGATACATCCATTTTGGCACCATTGAGTGGCTCTTCCAACGTTTGTCCGCCCCCCAATTCGTCGACTTTGAAGTGACTGGTGGGACGTGAAAAGTCTCGCGCCAATAGACGGGCAATACAAGGTTTACGGCGCTGGGGCTATCCGAATCTCGCGGACAAATTGGCAGGCCGGGACGTCCGCTTTGTTCAACGGGCTTCCGGCTTGTCGTGCCGTATGCGTATACCCAGGCGAATCAGGCCGTACACCGCGACGCAGACGATGAAGTCCAGGGCTACGCCCCAGTCGATTTGAAAACCCTGGTGGCGCAGCGAATCGGGCAGGTGGGGGAAGAGTGAGAAGTAGTAAATCGCGTTGCCGATCAAAATCGCGATCAGATACTCGAGCCATCGCCGCGGAGTGACGCCCAAGAATTGCTGCGGCATGCCATTCCCCCGCGGAGCAGTATCCTACGATTCAAGCTCGGATGTCGAAAAAAGCTCTGTCCCTTGGCTGCGCCGTCAGCCGTTGGGGGTAATTTCCTTTGACGTAATTTCGTATTCGAATGTGTCCGGCGCGAGGCTATCGAGCCGTCCATCAGCGGTTTCGGCCTGCGGATACATCAAAAAGCCGACCGGTTTGCCCGTTGAGCCTGGAAGATTCACATCATTGGCAAAATTGTACGCCATCCAATTCATCTCCCACGATCCAAACAGGCGGGCGCGCGCTTTGGTCACCATTTCGTCGGTCAGCGGACGATTGCCCGGCGGTTCTTCGAGCACGACCTTGCGGACATCGGCCGGATCAACCGGCACCCAGCCGTATTGGTGCAGGTAGACCTCGGCGCGGCAATGCTGCGCTTTGGTTATTTTGTCCGACGAGGCCCCCAGGCTTTTGTAACCCAGTTCCGATTTGGCGACGCGAATGCCGTAGACATCTCGCGCGGGCAAACCGGATGCGCGGGCAAGTCCGACGAAGAGCGAATTGATATCGGCGCATTTTCCGCCGAGGTCCTTGGTCTCCAGCATGAAGCGAATGTCGCCGGTGCCGCAGCCGCGCGTTTTCGGATTGCGGAACGTGTTGTCGCAAATCCATTCGTAAATCGCGCGCGCTTTTTCGACGTCGGTTGTTTTTCCGGCGGTAATTTGATTTGCCGTGTCCTTTACGATGCCGTCAGTCGGCAGAAGGCCCGTCGCGCGCGTGAAACGCTGCAGGTCGGCTGCGCTCACTTTTTCGGGCTTCTTTGGGGACGCTCCGGACATGTCGAAGCCTATGTTCCGAGTTTCGACGATACTCGTCACGGTTAGCACCGGTTTCACACCCGGCGCAAATTCAGCGGAAATGATGCCGAGCGAATCGGTCTTATCGTCTTTCACGAGCTTCCCCGAACCGCCGGGCGCTTCGAACTTGTTGGAAATGGTGCGCTGAAATGCGGACGGATTGATCAGCGCGGTAGGTACCCAGACTCGAGTGGTCCCGGACGGCTTCAAAACTTCAACGTGGGTGGTCACTTCAAACGTACGCCAGGCAGGAGAAGGGGCGCCTGCAGCAAACAGAAATTTGGAATTCGGGATCGCCATCGTGGCCGACGCAAGGCCGGCCGCCTTCAAAAATTCACGGCGCTTCATGGGGTCTCCTTATCATGCGATGCCTTCCTTAGCGCAACCATCTTCATTAGACAGCGTGGCGCGGATTATACGTAGGGCTTTACAGCTATACAAGTTATGGGATGCGGATTGACGTGATACAGTTTCGCCGCTCGCCCATGAACACGAAAGGGTCAGTTCACATGCGATATTTGGTCTCTGTTCTTGTTCTCTTGTTTTTGTCAGCGGCAACGCCGCATTCCGCGCGACAAAGCGCCTACGCCCAAACATCGGCGCTTCCCACGCACGAGGGCGATTACGTGATTCACAATTTCCATTTCAAATCGGGCGAGACGCTCCCAGAGCTGCGAATGCACTACACCACGCTGGGCAAACCGATGCGCGATTCGCATGGGCACACGACCAATGCCGTCCTGATCATGCACGGCACGGGCGGAAGCGGCGACACGTTTCTGCGTCCCATCTTTGCGGGCGTGCTGTTCGGTCCCGGCCAACTCTTGGATGTGAACCGCTATTTCATCATTCTCCCCGACAGCATCGGGCACGGTAAGTCCAGCAGACCCAGCGACGGTTTGCATGCGCACTTTCCGCAATACGACTACGACGACATGGTGGCCGCCGACCACGAAACAATCGAGAAAGGGCTGGGCGTCGATCATCTACGGCTGATGATGGGCACATCGATGGGCTGCATGCATTCCTGGATTTGGGCTGAGACATATCCCGGTTACATCGACGCACTGATGCCGCTCGCTTGCTTGCCCGTGCAGATCGCCGGACGCAACCGGATGTGGAGAGAACTGGCAATGGAGACCATTCGTCAAGACCCTCAATGGAAAGGCGGCGACTACACCACAGAGCCGCCTGCGGCTCTGCGGATGGCGGTCACGACGCTTTTGATCGCGGGCAGTTCCCCGATTCAAATGCAGAAAGAGGCTCCGACGCGAGACGCGGCCGACAAATACCTGGACGATTACATGGCGCGTACGGTTAAGACGCTCGACGCGAACGATTTTCTTTACGCGCTGAATGCGTCTCGAAATTACGATCCGTCGGCGAAGCTCAACCAGATCGCCATTCCCGTGATGTGGATCAATTCGGCGGACGACTTTATCAATCCGCCTGAACTCGGAATCGCGGAACAAGAAGTGAAGAGGCTGAAGCGTGGACATTTTGTTCTGCTACCAGCCTCCGACAAGACATACGGACACGGAACGCATACGCACGCTGCCGTGTGGCAGCAATATCTGAAGCAGCTACTGGATGAATCGCAGCACTAAACGCATGAGGCGTTTTTCGAGAACTTTTCTCAGCTCCGCAAAGTGGAAGGCCGTGCTTGTTGCGGCATTTTTGCCAATCGCGGCGGGCACCGGCTTCGTTCTCGCGCAGAATCAAAAAAGTGCGGGCAGCGAGGGTGAGGCGATTTATCGTGCGCATTGCGCGAGTTGCCACGATGCAAGCGTTTCGCGCGCTCCCGATCGCACCGCATTGGGGCAAATTTCACAAAGCGATATTCGCATCGCGCTTTCGACCGGAAATATGAGTACGCAAGGCGCGTCGTTGAGCGACGAGCAGCGAAACGCTGTCGCCCATTATCTTTCCCAGATTCCCGAACCCGTTGGGCCGCCGGGCGATACAAATCTCTGCGCTGCAGATGGACAATTCGAGCCGACCCAGGCCGGCCCGCACTGGAATGGCTGGGGCGTGGACCTTGAGCAGCATCGATTTCAGCCGAGCGCAATGGCCAGGCTAAGTGCGGCTGACGTTCCTCGCCTGAAATTGAAATGGTCGTTCGGATACGCGGACGCGAATCAAGCGTACGGGCAGCCGACTGTTGTCGGCGGACGAATTTTCGTCGGAAGCGCTGGGCAGCGTGTTTATTCGATCAATGCGAAAAGCGGCTGCATCTACTGGATGGTTCGCACGGATTCTGCTGTTCGGACGGCGATCACGATTTGGCCGCGGGGCGGCGGATGGAAAGCTTACTTCGGCGATCAGCACGGGAATGCGTACGCGGTCGACGCGATTACGGGAAAGCTACTCTGGAAGACGCGAGTCGAGCAACATCCCGATGTGCACATCACCGGCTCCCCCGCACTGGCGGAAGGCAAACTCTTCGTGCCCACCTCTTCGCTCGAAGAAGTGAGCGGCGCCGATCCGAAATATCAGTGCTGCAAATTCCGTGGCAGTCTTTCGGCGCTGGATGCGAGCAGCGGCAAAATTCTCTGGAAAACCTACACGATTGCCGAGGAGCCCAAGCCGACGCACAAAAATAGCGTGGGCGTACAGCTCTGGGGTCCTTCGGGTGCGGGCATCTGGTCATCTCCTACAATCGATATCAAAAATCACGTCGTCTACGTAACCACCGGCGATTCTTATTCCGATCCGGCGGCGATCACATCCGATTCGTTTCTCGCGTTCGACATGAATACCGGAAAACTTCTCTGGTCGAGCCAAATGCACCCGGGCGATGCCTACAACGTCGATTGCGACCTGCCCCAGAATAAGCAGGTGAATTGCCCGGCAGAAAAAGGCCCGGATTTTGATTTTGGCTCGTCAGCGATTCTTGTTGATTTGCCGAACGGGCGGCGCGCGCTGATTGCGGGCGCCAAATCCGGAGTCGTTTACGCTGTTGATCCGGACGCACAGGGAAAACTGATTTGGCAGCAGCGCGTTGGGCACGGCGGAACGCTCGGCGGAGTGCAATGGGGCTCGGCGGCCGACGACGAAAATATCTACGTTGCCGTATCCGACGTGCAGCGTCGCGCGGCGCCAAGTGGTTCCACTGCCGGACGCGATTCCGTTTTCGGCGTGCCCTACGAACTCGATCCCCAAGCGGGCGGCGGGTTATTGGCCCTGCGGCTCGATACGGGAGCGATCATCTGGCACACGCCGCATCCCGGCTGTACGAAGCCAGGGTGCAGCCCCGCGCAGTCCGCCGCGGCGAGCGCCATACCCGGCGTTGTTTTTTCTGGCGGCATCGATGGACACATTCGCGCGTACTCGACGTCGGACGGCAGAATCATTTGGGATTTTGACACGGAGCGCGACTACAAAACCGTCAACGGAGTAAAAGCCAGCGGCGGCTCGATTGACGAATCCGGACCGGTGATCGTTGACGGCATGCTTTATGTGAATTCAGGCTATTTTTTCCAAGGCAGCACCCGGGGCAATGTGCTGCTGGCATTTTCGGTCGACGGGAAATAAGCGCTCCCTCTCGCGGTATCATCCCAGCACAAGCATGGCAATCGCTCTCAGCAGCCCTGTGAAGTTTCTGCGCGGCGTAGGTCCGCAACGCGCCGCGACGCTCGAAGAGCGTGGGATTGTGACCGCGGGCGATTTGCTCGCGTATCTCCCCTTTCGCTACGAAGACCGGATTCGCTTCACGAAGATTGCAGAATTGATTCCGGGCGAAACACATACAGTGTTAGCGGAAGTCGCGCCTGGCGGGGGCAGCACGATCCGATTCGCGCGCGGGCGCGCGCCGATTTTTCACGTCACGGTGCGGGACGGTTCGGGGTCGCTCCACGCCCGTTTTTTTCACGGCGCGTATCTCGAAAAGCAGCTAAAAGAAGGCCGCCGCATCGTTCTTTACGGCAAAGCGGAAGCCGATCCGCACCGTCCCGGGCGAATCGAGATGGTGAATCCGCAAATCGAGATGATTGGCAGCGGAGAGGCGCCCTCGGATTCAACCGAGGTTGGCCGCATCGTTCCCATTTATGAGGCAATCGGCGGAATCAGCTCGCGCATGCTGCGGCGGATTATCTACAGCGTACTGAATCAATTCGACGGTAATTTGCCCGATCCGCTGCCGGAGGAAATTCGCGAGCGTTACAGATTTCCGACCCGGCGCGAATCGATGCTTTATGTTCACTTCCCGCCCAAGAACGAAAATCTCGAATTGCTCAACACCTTCCGCAGCCCCGCGCAAATCCGGCTCGTCTTCGAGGAGTTTTTCTATTATCAGCTCGCGCTGGCGTTGCGGCGGGAAAGCGATCACCGGCAAAGAGGAATCACGATGAGAGTGCGCGAGGATCGCGTGCGTGAGGCTCTGAAGCGCATTTTGCCCTTTAAGCCAACCGCGGCCCAGAAACGCGTGCTTGCTGAAATCGCCGGGGACCTGGAGAAGCCCTACCCCATGCATCGGCTGCTCGAAGGCGACGTAGGCAGCGGCAAAACAATCGTGGCGCTCGAAGCTGCCACGATCGTGATCGAAAACGGCTACCAGGTCGCCCTGATGGCGCCGACGGAAATTCTGGCGTCGCAGCATTTTCTTTCGGCGCGGCGGATTCTTGGGCCGACGGGGTATCACGCCGATCTGCTCGTCAGCGGGCAAAAACGAGCGGAACGCGAATCGGTCCTCGCGCGAGTGGAAAGCGGCGAGACGCAATTGCTGGTGGGCACGCATGCGTTGATCGAAGAGGCCGTGAAATTCCGACGATTGGGGCTGGCCATTGTCGATGAGCAGCACCGGTTTGGCGTGCTGCAAAGAAAACGGCTCATCGAGAAAGGCGCGTCGCCCCACGTACTGGTCATGACGGCCACGCCGATTCCGCGGACGCTCGCGCTGACGCTGTATGGCGATCTTGACCTTTCTGTAATTGATGAAATGCCGCCGGGCCGCACGCCGATCGAAACGCGATGGACATCCGAGGCACAGCTGGCCGGCGTCTGGGAATTTGTCCGCCGCGAAATTGCGCGTGGACGGCAGGCATTTGTGCTCTATCCGGTGATCGAGGAATCTAAACAGGAGCTGAAAGCCGCCACGGCGGAATACGAGCGGCTGGCGAAGACAGTCTTTCCGAAACTGCGCGTGGGGCTCTTGCATGGCCGCTTGAAGAACGAAGAAAAAGACGCGGTGATGGATCGATTTCGCCGGAATGAATTACAAATTCTCGTTGCTACAACGGTCGTGGAGGTCGGCGTCGACGTGCCGAACGCCACCGTCATGGTCATCGAGCACGCGGATCGTTTCGGGCTCGCGCAGCTTCACCAGTTGCGGGGCCGCATCGGGCGCGGGTCGGAAAAATCCTATTGCATCCTGGTTGCGCCGAGAAATATCAAGGGCGATGCCGAGGACCGGATCAAAGCGATGGTCACAACATCGAATGGGTTTGAAATCGCCGAGCACGACCTGAAGCAGCGTGGCCCCGGAGAATTCTTTGGCACGCGGCAGCACGGGGACGCCGCATTTTCGTTCGCCCAACCATTGCGCGACCACGAACTGCTGGAAATCGCACGCCGCGAAGCGTTCGCGCTGGCCGAAAACCAGGACAAGGCGCAGGAGATCGTCGCGCGGCTCGAGTCGATGAGTCCGGCCTGGCAAAAACGCTACCATCTGGCGTCGATTGGTTAGCCCAGACGAACAAACCTGATGCGAGTGATCGCGGGAAAATTTCGAAGCCGCAAACTAAAAGGGCCGGGCGCGCTGAAATTGCGTCCCACAAGCGACCGGCTGCGCGAAACTCTTTTCAATATTCTCGGACCGGCTGTCGAAGAATCGCTTTTTATCGACCTCTATGCGGGTACCGGAGCAATCGGCATCGAAGCGATCAGTCGCGGGGCGCGCGAAGTGATCCTGGTCGAGTCTCACGCCAAGACAGCGCGCCTGATTCGCGAAAATCTTTCGTCGCTCACTCTGAGCACCGGCGCTCAGATGATGGAGATGACCGCAATTCCCGCGCTTGAAAAGCTGGCCAAGCGGCACGTGATGGCGGATTTCATTTTTCTCGATCCGCCTTACAAAGACACGAAAGAGCACATCGAAGTCCTCGAATACCTCGACGCGTCACACCTGATCGCCCCGCAAGGGCTGGTGATTGTGGAGCATAGCCGCAAGACCGACCTGCCCCAACGGCTCGAGCGGATCGAGCGTACGCGCCTCGTCGAGCAAGGCGATGCTTCGCTAAGTTTTTACCGGCTGGCAGCCGCAGCGTAACGCGGCGCATCCGAATGCATCGGGTATAATAGGCATCCCCATGGCGTCTCCTGCACAAGTCGAAGAGTCTCTGGTCGAGCTGTCGCCGCACGCCCAGCTACCGCGGCTCGATCTCGGCATCGACTGGCAGCCGCGCGGGCATGAATTTTGGACGAGCCTACAATCGTCGTTGAGCGGTCCCAAGCCGCCGAAGTACGACGACCTCGCCAAAAATCGCGACTTTCGCGTCGATTGGATACGCAATCGGTTTCCGTTCCGCGCCTTCACGATGGCAAGCCTGTGGCATGTAGTTGCGATCTGGCTTCTGATCCTGCCGATTTGGGGATTTTTGCCGGAAAACACGCCGACTCTGGCTCCGGTCCAGATTGAGCTGACCTGGTACGGCGAACCGCAGGACCTGCCCAAGATTTCTCTTCCGGCTCATATTCCCAAGCCGCCGGCGCCGCACAAAAAAGTGGATGAATCTCCGAAGCCAACGGACAATCGCGGCGCAGACGCACTTCATCCGCGGCAAACGATTGTCTCGATTCCTGTCCGCGTGACACACCCGCGCCAAACGCTGATCCGTCCCGATGCACCGAAAGCGCCGCCGAAAATCGTGCCGCAACTGCCGAATATCGTGCAGTGGTCTTCGCACGTAGATTTGCCGAGGCCAAAACTCAATTTGCCGGTATCGGCATCCACGCCAAAAAGGCGCGAACATTTTGTGCGCGAGGCCGCCGCTCCGGATGTACCAAACGCGGAGAAAAATCAAGGCCCCGTGAATATCGCGGCCTCAAAGCCGGTGGACATCGCGAAACCGCAGCTTCCGATGAGCGCCATGTCCACGCCCACAAGCCGTCAGCGCGAAACTACGAATAACTCCGCGCCAGAGATTAGCTCTGCCGCGGGCGACACTGGAACTCGCAATCTGATCGCGCTATCAGCCGCGCCCGGCCCGCCGATGCCGGTCGCGGATGTTCCGGAGGGAAATCTGGCAGCTCGAATCGTCGTTTCGCCTGAGGGCAAGAAAGCCGGAACACCCAACGGCAGCGAAGCTCATGGCGCGGCCGGCGATTCAGGCGCACGAGCGAACGGAGCTGGCATCGCCGGCGGCACGGGAGCAAGTGACAGTTCCTTGCCGGCCGCAGTTAGCATCAGCGGCGGCGCTTCAAGCCGACCTGGTGGCGGCGGTTTAGCAGGAGCGGGCGGGCGCGGTGGAACGCTCGACCTGCGGCCACACGATACTTACGAAGCGCCGGTTAACACACACCGAGGGCCGGCCGATGTGAGCACATTCGACCAGAGCCTGCCGCCGGAGAAGATCCTTTCCGGCAGCGAAATCTACACAATGCACGTCAATCTGCCAAACGTCACAAGCTCAAGCGGAAGCTGGATTTTGAATTTCGCGGAGCTCGATGAGGATGAGACGCCGGGATACAAACACAAAGAGCGGCTGGCCGATCCCGTACCGGTTCGTGTGGCAGATCCGAAATATCCGCCGGAACTAATCAAAGAACACGTTCGCGGCGAAGTGGTGCTCTACGCAATTATTCGAAAGAATGGCACGGTCGATAGCATTCAGCTCGTGCGCAAGCTCGACCCGCAGCTCGACAAGAACGCGATCGAGGCCCTAAAGCAATGGACGTTTGAGCCGGCCACGCGCGCGCATGTGCCAGTTGACGTGGAAGCAGTGATCCACGTTCCTTTCACCTATCGCGATCCCAACGAGTAGCTGTCGAAGCGGCAGCACTTTCAGACAGACAAAGCGTCGATGAGCCGCGAAATCTCCTCAGGCGTGTTGTAGATGTGCGGCGAAATGCGCAGCGCTTTTTCGCGAAGGCTCACAGAGATTTGTGCCGCGCGAAGTTTCTCGTAAACCGCAGCAGTGTCGTCCGGATTGATCGCCGAGATGCAGACGTATGGTCCGCGGCGCTCCCTCTGCTCAGGCGAGGCAAGCCTATATCGGTTCTGAGGAATGCTCTCGATGATCTCTCCGACGAGCGAATCGATAGATTCCTGCACTGTGCTGATTCCGATTCGCTCGATCCAATCGAGCGAAGTGTCGAATGCCGCAAGATTTGTGAAATTCGCGGTTTCAGCGGTATCCCAGCGGCGCGCACCCGGAGCGGGCTTCAGCTCTCGCGCGAACATCGCGTGAAACTCTCGCGCGCCTTCGAGCGCCATGAAGTACACAGCTCCCAATGGCAGGCGCTCGATCCATTGATCGGCGACCCAGAAAAAGCCAGCACCATACGGCCCTAGCAGCCACTTGTATCCGCTACAAACTGCCATCGTCGCGCCCAGATCGCGAATGCGAAAGTCCATCGCTCCGGCGATCTGGGTCACGTCCAGCACGAACGCTGCGCCGACTTTTTCGCAAGCGCGCCCAACACGCGCCGCATCGAGCATCGCTCCATTGTCGAAACGCACCAAGCTTGCGGAAACGATTCGGGTCCGTGGACCGATCTGCGCGACGTAGTCATCAGCCGAAATAAACCGGCCCGTCGGCTCAACGATTCGCATATTCAACTTGCCAGCTTGCTGGTAACGAATCCACGTCGAAAAGTGCGCAGGAAACTCTCCGCGGCCAACGAGAACTTCGTCACCCGGCTTCCAATCGATTCCCGCAGCGATGGACGCCAGCCCGGAACTGGCGCCCGTGGTGACGGCGATCTCCGCGGGCTTTGCGTGAATGATGCGCGCGATCTTTTCGCGAATGCGATCAGGAAGATCGAAATAGGCGCTGTCCGGCAATCGATATGGATGCTTTTTCCATTCGAGCGCCTCTTGCGCCGCGCGCACGGAAATGAGAGGCAGCGGCGCCTGCAGCGAAGCATTCAGATACGCAACGCCCTCGAAGTCCGCAAATTCCTGACGATAATTGGTTGTCACCGCCATCACATTGTTTGCCATGCAGCAATTTTATCGACGAAGCCGGCACGAGCGTTAACGCGCGCGTGCGGCTCGGGACGGACAATTTGGACGGCAAACCGAAACTAACTAGAAATGGCCGCGCAGCTCGCGAAATGCGGAGAGAATCAGCAACTTCCCTGCGCCGCTTTCCAGTTCGGACTTTTCAAGCTCCCATGTCGCCGAATGCGGAATAAAAACTGCGTTCAGCCCGGTTTGCAGCGCCGGATTGATGTCGCTGCGCGGGCTGTTGCCGATCATCCAGCCATGGGATTTCACGATTTTGAACTGATCGATGATTTTCTGGTACGTAGCAGCGTCCTTTTCCATCACAATTTCGATCGATTCGAAATACGACTGCAATCCTGAACGCTCCACCTTGGCCGCCTGTTCCGCCGCTTCGCCTTTCGTGAGCAGGATCAAGCGGTGATGTTTCGCCAAGTAGACGAGGGTTTCCGGCACGCCCTCCAGAATATGCGGCGGCGTGTTTTCAAGCTCCAACGCCATGCGTTCGATCTCTTTCACAATGTCGCGGCGTGCGGAATTTCCAGCGAGTTTCAGATACGTATCTTCGAGAGACCGCCTGAAGCTGCGCACGCCGTAACCATGCTGTCGGATATTCCGGCGCTCGGTTTCGTTCAGGATGTGGCGAACGTATTCCCGCGTGTAACCCAGATGCTCAAGCTGCGTGATAAAACCTTCGATCGTCTTCTCAAAGAAAATATTGTTTTCCCAGAGGGTATCGTCCGCATCGATGAGCAGGGTTTGGCGCGCCATTGGAAATTGTGAAGTTAAATCTTCCGTCAGCGCGAACGATAAGAGAAGAAATTTCTCGCTGAAAAATCCGTGCTAACAAATACGGAGCGAATTCGAATACGGAGGCGCCGAGGCTGGGAGTTATGCCGAAGCCGGGAGAAATTCGTAGCGCTCGATTCGCGCCGCCACCCCGCGGCGTCCGTTGTGTGCGTCGACGCGCAGAACGCGGGCGTAGCAGCGGATATGAACGTCGCCAGCAAGCGTAATTTGTTGCGGAAGCGTCAGGACAAACTCGATCGAACTGCCGGCTTCGACGATTGCTTCTATCAGGAAATAAAGGCCGCGAAAACTGACGTCGCGCGTCTCGCCCGGCTTTTCGACGATGCCGCTTTCGTTGGAAAAGCGGACCTTCACGGGGAGCATCATGGAAAAACGCCGGGCAGCCCGACGTTCAACGCCACTTTCCATGCGCCCTCCGTTTCTTTCGCTGTGCCAAAGCTATCATCGCTTCGCCCAATGGCGCAACGGCTTTCCGCTCGATCGCGCCGTCAGTGCTGTCTCAAAACGACGCATGCGGCTTGGGCGCCATGGCACAGTTTCGACAAATCTTCGGCTCCGGTCTCGCGAAATTGACGTCCGTAAGATCGGTAGGTAGGATGCGATGATTCTTCTAATTGGGATTTTCCCCTGACCAATGCCGGAAGTCTTTCATCGCAGTCTTTTCATCCAAGGGCCCGCTGGCCGGCTGGAAGCGACGCTGTGGACATCGGCCGCAGCCGCTCCCGAATTTGTCGCTGTTGTGTGCCACCCGCATCCGCTGTTCGGCGGGACAATGCACAACAAGGTCGTGTTTCAGGCCGCGAAGGCTTCGCATCAGCTGGGCGCGCCAGTTCTGCGGTTCAATTTTCGCGGCACCGAGCGAAGCGAAGGAGAACACGGCCGCGGCATCGGCGAGCGAGAAGATGTCCGCGCGGCACTTGATTATATGGCAGCGGAGTTCCCCGGACTTCCGATCATTCTTGCGGGCTTCAGTTTTGGCTCGTGGGTTGGATTGCGGGTGGGCTGCGGCGATTCAAGGGTGGCAAAACTGATCGGACTCGGCATCCCGGTCGACAACGTGGACGTCAACTATTTGCGCCAGTGCCAGAAACCGAAGCTGCTGATTCAAGGTGGCAACGACCAGTTCGGCTCGCGCGCAAATATCGAGTCACTCTTTGCAACGATTCCGGAGCCGAAAAAGCTCGTGATTGTCGAGGGAGCCGATCACTTTTTCACCGGTAAGCTCGATCAGGTGGGCGCGGCAATCACCGAATGGCTCGGCGGAAAATCAAACGCCGTTTGAACTGATATTCCCTACTTCCTCGGCTCGAATAATTTCAAGAATTGGTCGCGCGGCGCAGGCTCGAGTGATATGACTTCCAGGTTTTCGCGGACGTGCGCGAGGTCGCTCATTCCCACCAGCGCAGTCGTGACACCGGGCACGGATCGCGCGAATTGCAATGCCTGGCCGGAATCGCTTTCAACGCCAAGAGCAGCTCGTATGTAGGGCGGCAGATTGCGAGTCAACTGTCCTTGCAGCAGAGCCGCGCTGGTCACGAGCGTGATCCCAAGAGCGCGTCCCGCCTGCACCATCGCCATCGTCTTGCCCTGAACGATTTGATTGGGACGCAAAAGGGCTTCCGGCATCGCAAGATTCAAGGGTAATTGCACGAAACGAAAATGGTGATCGTTGCCGGCAATTTTGCGCGCGATGTCTTCTACCTCTGCGAGCGAAAGATAGCCCCGGGATTTCGGTTCGTCGCGAAAAGCATTCCATGTGGCTAATCCGTAGCCGCCGATTTTGCCCGCCGTCGAGGCCGATTCGAGGAATTCGAAGGCCCCGCGCAGGCGCTTGCGAAATTCGTCGCCCGATATTTCGTCCAACTGAGTTTCCGGATTATGCAGATAGAAAACGTCTACACAGTCCACATTCAGATTGGCCAAACTTCGATTCAGCTGATTTTCCAGAAAGCGCGGGGCCATGGAGTGGCACCCGGCAGCGATTTCTTCGGGTCGAAAGATTCCCGGCTTCAGATATTCATCGGCGAAATACTCGTTCGCATCGTCGGGCATTTCACCATCCGGAGTAAGAAATCCGGCCTTTGTGCACAGGACAAGTTCCTCGCGGGCGTAACCCTCGCTTGCGAGGGCTTTCAACGCCGCGCCCACGGAGCGTTCGCTGCGCTGGAGGCGATAATTAATCGCCGTGTCGATTACGTTGATCCCTCCCTCAACGGCAGCAACCACCGCCTGCGAATATGCCTCATCCGTGCGATTGTCCGGTTCGCCAAGGTAAGTCCCTACGCCGATCGACGAAAAAAGAACTCCACCCGGCACTTCGCGAAAATGTCCTGCGGCGGCGCGGCCTTGAAATCGCGCGGCGTAACGCAAAGTTCCCTGCGGGCTGGAGCCACCGGACAAACGATCACTGTGGCCTGGAGCTGCTGACGGCATCAAAACCTCACGGAAGGCGGGCTGCAAACGGCGCAGTATAGCAGAACGATGCGACGTCAGCGGGCTCTCAGGGGATCACTCGAGCAGCCAGTTCCTCAACTCTTTCGCTTGCTTCGATCGCGGCTGCGTCAAGCAGCTGATTCGCCTCCACGCGAATCTTCGGCAAATAGCGCCAGAAGGCTAACGCGCCAAGGATCGCAAGCAGTCCGCCAAGCGCGACGGTACGCGGCGCACCAATATGATCGGCAAGCGCTCCCGAGAGCAACGCACCGAACGGAGCCATGCCCATAAACATCATCGAGTAAACGGCCATCGTTCGCCCGCGCAGCCGGTCGGGAACCATCGACTGAATAAGCGTGTTCGTGGACCCCATTTGCGTCATAACCGAGAATCCCACCGGAATCAACAGCACAGACGAGAGGACCCACGAATGCGAAAGCGAAAAGAGAATCAGCGCCACGCCGAATGCGGCGCATGCGATCGCTACGAGCTTTCCCAGTCCTCGAACTCCCCTGCGCGCGGCCAGCATTAGCGCGCCCATGAGGGCTCCCAAACCGGCAGCCGTCATCAAAATTCCCAGCGTGCGGGCGTTGCCATGTAAAACCTTGGCCGCGAAAACCGGCATGAGCACGGCATAAGGCATCGCTACCAGGCTGACCAAGCCGATTAGCAAAAGCATGGCGCGGATCGGCGCTGTCTTGCGCACGAAACGGAATCCCTCAGCGATATGTTCGAACGGCGAAGCCGCTTCAGCTGGACGCGCTCTGGGCGGAATCTTCATCAACAGCAAACCTGCGATCACGGCGATGTAGCTCACGGAATTTGCGAAGAAGCACCAGCCCTCGCCGACGCTTGCCACCAGCACTCCGGCGATCGATGGGCCGATAATGCGAGCGCCATTGAACATCGACGAGTTCAGGGCGATCGCGTTCATCAAATCTTCGCGGCCCACCATCTCGACCAGGAAAGATTGCCTTGCCGGAATATCAAACGCGTTCACAACGCCCATCAGCGCTGCGAGCATGATCACTTCGTTCACCGTCACGCGCTTCGAAAGGGTGAGAGCCGACAAGATCCCGGCCAAAATCATTGAAGTCACCTGCGTCGCGATGACGATTTTGCGCCGGTTGAAACGGTCTGCGACCAGACCCGCGAGCGGCGACATCAAAAGCACAGGAATTTGGCCGGCAAACGAAACTGCGCCGAGCAGCAGCGACGATCCGGTGAGCCTGTAAACGAGCCACGCCTCGGCAACCGTATCCATCCACGTGCCGACCAGAGAAATTAGCTGGCCGCTAAAAAAGAGCTGGAAGTTTCGGTGCTTGAGCGAACGGATTGTGTCGTGAAAGCGCGTGCGGATAGGCAGCCTGATCGCTGCAGCGCTTCGACTCGTGTCCGCCCCGGCCATTCCGGCTATTGTACGATGGCACACAAAGCGAGCCGGCTAACAATGTGACTGTGTTTTTCTTGGTTTCACGTCGCCGGTGGCGTTCCGGGACTCGAGGGATTTGACGGGGTTGACTCAAACGAGGCGAGCAGCCGGTTGCAAGCTCGCAAGATGCGCCGGTACGGCCAATCACCTTCGCGGAAGAAAATTTCGCCTTCCCGCGGCTTCGAATAAAACCAGCGGGAAATCAGCGAAAGGTGCTCGGAAAGTTCGGCAGGAACAGCGTTCAGCCCATAATCGGCCCGCCAATTGGACGTCGCAGCCTCTGTGGTTGCTTTGTTCTGGGCTTTCTCCCGCCTCGGCATTCCTTCCAGGCTTTCGCGCAAAATCGCTTCCACCGATCGCGGCTGGCTCGATAGTTCGCTGAAACGCAGGAACATCGGGTCGGCCAGCAGGCCCGCCTGAACGGGAAACACGGCAATCGTTTTCTCTTCGGCGGCGCGTTGCAGGATTACTGCGTTGAGATCGTCGATGCGCTGAGCGATTTCCGGCACGCCATGCAACGCGGCGGAGATTTTTTCCAGGCGCTTGTGGAGCGTGGCTGCGTGTTCAAATTCCAGCGCTTCGCTGGCCGTTTGGCGGTCGTGCTCGATATTGCGCTTGAGAATTTGACCCTTAGTCGCCAGCGTTTCCACCGCTTGCCAGACTTCCGCGTCATACTCTTCCCGGCTGCAGCCTGCGAAACACGGCGCCAGGCACATCTTCATCTCCGAGTAGATGCAGCCGGGAAATTTCGGATCGCGGCGTATTTTGATCTGGCAGCGGCGCGTCTTGAAAAGGTCGAGAAATCCTTCGGAAAAGGCCTCCGCAATGCGACGCGAGAGGAATGGCCCGAAATAAAATCCGTTGTCTGCGCGAATCTGCCGCGTCACGTAAAAGCGCGGATAATCATTTTTGAGATTTACTTTCAGCACGGCAGGGGGCTTCAGCCGCGAAAGGGCGCGGTACCGGTCCGGAAAAGCGGCTCTGGCGTGCTGATAAAACGTCAGTGATTGCTCGAATTTCGATCCGGTGAGCCGATAATGCACACGAGCGGCGCGCTCCCGCAGGTTGAGCCGCTTGGAAAGCGGATCGGGGCTGCCCAACAAACGCTCGCTTGCTCGCCGCAAATCGGCAGTGCGAACCAGATGCGGTTTGGCTGCAGCTTCCCGCATCTCTATCAACAGGATTCCGGCACGCGGCGGCATTGCCTGAAACAACTCGGGATCCCGCGCGGGATCAAAACCGATTTCACAATCGAGGGGCAACACGAGGCAAGAATACGCACAGACAGGCGAGCGTCGCTAGAGAGTTTTTAGGGCCCATCCAGCGATCACGAGCCGCTGAATCTCACTAGTACCTTCGTAAATCTCGGTGATGCGGGCATCGCGGTAGGCGCGCTCGACGGGATATTCAGAGCTATAGCCATTTCCTCCGTGGACTTGAATCGCCTTGTGCGTTACTCGCGTCGCCATTTCGCTCGCGAAAAGCTTCGCGATGGCCGCTTCCATGGAAAAGCGGGCGCCCGAGTCCTGTTTCCACGCGGCCCTGTGTGCAAGCAGACGGGCCGCATCGATCTCCGTCGCCATGTCCGCCAGCATGAACTGAATCGCCTGAAATTCGGCGATCGGGTGGCCAAACGCCTTCCGGTCTTGCGCGTATTTCAGCGCCGCTTCGAATGCTCCCTGTGCGATCCCCGTCGCTTGCGACGCAATGCCGATGCGTCCTCCGTCCAGAGTTGTCAGCGCGATCTTGTAGCCTTCGCCCTCACTGCCGATCCGATTCTCAATTGGCACTTCGCAATCGTTGAAAACCAATTCTGTGCAGGCTGTCGCGTGAATGCCCAGTTTCTTTTCTTCCTTGCCAACGGCGAATCCCGGCGTGCCTTTTTCTATAACGAGCGCGGTGATGCCCTTTTCGCCTTTTTCCGGCTGCGTATTGACGTAAATAATTCCCGCATCGGCCGCCCCGCCATTCGTGATCCAAGCCTTCGTCCCCTTGACCACATAGCAATCGCCTTGGCGGATGGCTTTCGTGGCGAGTGCTGCCGCGTTGGAACCGGCCTGCGGTTCGGTCAGGGCGTAGCAGCCGATCTTTTCGCCTCGCGCGAATGGAACGAGGAATTTTTTCTTCTGCTCTTCGGTGCCGAAGCGTTCGAGCGTGCCGCAGTAAAGTGAATTCTGAACCGATAGGATCACGCTGGTCGAAGCGCAGACGCGCGCGATCTCCTCCATCACGATCGAGTAGCAAATGTGGTCCATGCCGGCGCCGCCGTACTTTTCCGGCACGGCGATGCCTGTAAGGCCGATGTCGCCGGCCTTGCGGAGCGTTTCCCGAGGAAATCGCCCGGTTTCATCGAGTTCCTTCGCATGTGGCCGCACTTCCGCTTCGGCGAATTCGCGAACGCTACGCTGCAGCAGCCTTTGTTCTTCTGTTAGCTCGAGATTCACGCTTCTCCTCTACGAATGAGCGAACCTCCGCGCCATTCGCGTAATTGTACTGCGGAATCTTAGTGGCGCGGATCAACGTTGGCTGGTCATGCGACACAGAGCGCTATACTGGAAGCGTCGGAAATACAGGAGGCTCGTAATGGAAAATCGCGTCAACCCATTCAAGGCATCTCCCAAAGCCTATGAAGCAATGTCTGCCCTCGGCAGAGTCGCTGACAACTCCGGTCTCGAACGCTCCCTGCTTGAACTCGTGAAGATGCGCGCCTCGCAGATCAACGGCTGCGCGTATTGCCTCGACATGCACAGCAAAGACGCCCGCGCACTCGGAGAAACAGAGCAGCGCCTGTACCTGCTCAATGCCTGGCGCGAGAGCCCGTTCTATTCACCGCGCGAACGTGCCGCCTTGGAGTGGACCGAAGCCGTCACGCTGATTTCCGAAGATGGAGTGCCGGACGATGTGTATCAGCGAGCGAGCCAGGAATTCACGCCGGAGGAGTTGGCGAACCTCACTCTGGCCGCGGCCACAATTAACGGCTGGAATCGCTTCAGCATTGCGTTCCGGATCACTCCCGGAACATATAAATCCAACCTGCAACCGTTGAAAGCAAACGCCTAAAACCCTATTTTGTAGCAGGATACCGGTTTGGGCGATGCCAGCGCCCTCAACTTTGATTGTCATTCCCGGGGGCGGCATGCTCATTGCCGCGTCCGGCGGAGTTCTTTTATAATCAAAAAGTGGGGAAACCAGCCGGGAAGCGCCGGGTGCGCACCGCTGCCGCAAGCCGCAACCAGCCTATGACCGATCTAGCTGAAAAGATTAAGAAAAAGCTGCAGGACGAGATCGCCGCGCTCGAGCACGAGCTGCACGACGAGCTTCCCAAAGAGATCAAAGTCGCTCGCGCGCATGGCGACCTTTCCGAAAACGCCGAATACAAATACGCGAAGGAACGGCAAGGCTATGTGGCGGCGCGCCTTGGCCAGCTTCACAAGCGCATGGCGGATCTTTCCATGCTCAATCTCAATAACTTGCCACGCGATCGTGCCGCCTATGGTTCCAGCCTGGTAGTTCTTGATATAGCCAAAGACACCAAGATCGAATATAAGTTGGTGACCGTCGAGGAAGCTGACGCCGCGAAAGGTTTGATTTCGACCACTTCACCCATTGGGCGCGCACTGCTAGGCAAGAAAGTCGGGGACGAAGTTACGGTAACAACGCCAGCCGGAGTGAAAGAGTACGAGGTTGTCCGACTGACAACCATCTATGATCAGGAATAGTTCCGCAAAGGTGCCCTCATGTTGAGCCGCACAATCGGCCGGCATCTTTCCTGGCCACTGGACCGAATGGCAGCCGTTCTGGCTGCGACCGGCATTCCTCCCAACGTAATTACCTGGTCGGCTCTCGTTGCGAATCTTTGGGCCGCCATGTTTTTCGCAGCCGGCAGGTTTGTGACCGGTGGCGGCATGATGATTTTGGCGGGCCTTTGCGACTTGCTGGATGGCCCCGTCGCCCGGCGCCAAAATCGCATCTCTCTCTTCGGCGGTTTTCTCGATTCGATCCTTGACCGCTACGCGGACTTAATCCTCTTCCTTGGCTTGCTCGTTTACTACGCCCGGGTGAACCGGTTCACCTACGCCATGTTGGCCGGCGCGGCAATGGCCGGCGCCGTCATGATCAGTTACGCAAAAGCGCGCGCCGAATCGCTGGTGCCAAGATCCGAAGTCGGCTTCTGGGACCGTCCCGAGCGCCTTTGCCTCATGATCCTGGGCGCGCTGACCGACCGCATGGACGTGGCACTATGGATTCTCGCCATCGGACCGAATATCACCGTGATCCACCGCATCGTTCATACTTGGAAGCAGGCTTCGAAACTGTCACCCGCATTTCCCGCAGCGGATACCAAAGCCGCTTCGCCCGAAGTGAACAACCCACAGGTGCTAACCCAAACAGCCGGACGCGGACACGTCTAATCCGGCCTGCGTGATCGGCAATTGTGATTTTGCGGTAAGATTTTCCGGGGCGAAATCAAGGAGGCAACTTCAGATGGCGCTACGCGACGCATTGATCTCTGAATTCGAATACGAAATGGGCACGACTCGAAAGACCCTCGAGAGAGTTCCGGAAGACAAGGTCGACTGGAAGCCGCATAACACCTCGATGGCCATGGGCAGGCTGGCCGGGCATGTTGCCGAGATGACTGGGTTCGCGGCTACGCTATTTGAGACGGAATCCTTTGATTTCGCGCCGCCAGGTGGTACTCGGACGGAACCTACGGTGATGACTTCACGGAAACAACTCCTGGAGTTCTTCGATAAGAACGTGGCGGCTGCGAAAGCAGCGATGGCGAAGGCCAGCGACGAAGACATGCAGAAGGTTTGGACGCTGATGAGTGGCGGCAAGACGTTTATGGCGATGCCGCGCGGCACCATGATGCGGAGCATGATTCTGAATCACATCATCCACCACCGTGGGCAGCTGTCTGTCTATCTTCGAATGAACCAGGTGCCGGTGCCCTCGATCTACGGTCCGTCTGGCGACGAGGGGCCGCGCCCCTGATCTAGTGATGCCCTGCTGAGGGAATTACAGTTTCGGCCTGGGGCGCGGCGACCTTCGGCTTCCGCGCCATGGCCTTTTCGGATATTCGTGCCGCGCGTTCAGCACGTTTGCGCGCGCCAGCCACATCGCGCTGCTTGAATTCCGCCAGCACCTCTCGCGCGAATAGATCCATCGAAGACGATTGCTGATCCAGCGAGAGCCGCCCTATCTGACGTACCGCGATCACCTGATCGATTCCGGCATCCTCAAATTCGCGCAGGTTCTTGCGAATCAGCTCCGGCGTGCCGATGCACGCTCTTGCAGTGAATTCCGAACCCGATGCGTCTCTAGGATTCGTTTTATACGCGTTCCAGATGTCCGTTTTACCCGGACGGTGCTCGCCGAAAAAACTGTAATGACCGAGCGCGTAGATGAAAAATCCATAATTCTCCAGGGCGACCGCATCGATTCGTTGCTGGTCGGCATCGCACAAAAACGGCGCAGCCACCGCGAAATTCGGATTGACGGCGTAGCCGATCGGCTCGCACTCGTTTTCGATCGTCGTGTAGTAGTCGCTTACCCACTGCCGCGCTTCGCCCGCCGTGAGAAAACTGAACGTCAGCGCGCCAACGCCAAGCCGGGCCGCATCCAGAATCGACTCGCGCCGTGAACACGCCATCCAAAGCGGCGGATGCGGCTTTTGCAGCGGCTTCGGCACTAAATTGCGCGGCGGTACTTTCACGTACTTGCCTTCGAAACCGGTAAACGGATTCTCTACCAGCATTCGTATCGCGGCCTGAAATCCTTCGATCTGCATCGCCTTCTTTTCGGTTTGCTGCACCTGAAATCCGCCCAGCTCCGTGATTGTGGCGCCTGAACCCATTCCAAACTCGCAGCGTCCGTTGCTCAGCAGGTCCAGCATCGCGATGCGCTCCGCCACGCGCGCCGGATGATTGATGTTGGGAGGCGTTTGGATAATTCCGTGAGCGAGCCGCACGTTCTTCGTCCGCTGGCTGCACGCTGCAAGGAACATCTCAGGGGACGCTGAGTGCGAATACTCCTCGAGAAAGTGGTGCTCGGTTCCCCAAACGTAATCGAATCCGCATTGGTCCGATTGTTCCGCCAGCGCAAGAGCATCGCGGAGCATCGTACGCTCGGATTCTCCGGTCCACGGACGCGGGACCTGCATCAGATGTATGCCGCCGAATTTCATCGGTTCCTCTTAGTCAAAATGGCGACGCGTATTCTACGGCCCGTACACCCAGATTGCACTCATAAACAGCCCCGCCTATACTCATCGACGCTTCCTATTTGATAGCAATAGGGGACTCGGATGAATTTACGGATTCTCTGTACCTCGTTCCTTGCCATTCTCTTGCCCACAGTCGTGGCTGCGCAAATGCCGGGTATGAACCACATGGACAAAAACGTGACTACGGATATGCGCGATCTGCCTCCGCCGCCGCTGATGCAAGGCATTGGCGACGCCAACCTGAAAATCACGACAAATTCAGAAGCCGCTCAGGCCTATTTCAACCAAGGGCTTCGTTTGCTTCACTGTTTTTGGGATTTCGAAGCCTACCGCGCCTTCAAAGAAGCCGCGCGCCAGGATCCGAATGCCGCCATGGCGTATTGGGGCGAGTTTGAAGCGCTCACGATGCATGGCCCGGTTACGGATCAAACGCGCGCAGCCCTCGATAAAGCCAAGTCGCTAATGGACAAAACGTCCGGCCACGAGCAGTTCTATATTCGCGCGGCAGAGCATGAATTGGACCCGGATAAGAGCGGCGAAAAAGAAGCTTACCGTCACGAAATGGAATCTTTGATCGATAGATACCCGGATGATCTGGATGCGCGCGCATTTCTGGCCCTCTCGGTAATGGCTGGCTACGATACGGATGGCCATCCGCGCGATGGCGAGCTTTATTCCCAGGCGATTCTGCAAAACATTCTCGCAGAGCATCCCAACAACGCCGCCGCGAACCATTACTGGATTCACGCGATGGAAGATTCGTCGCGCCCGGAAGCGGCGTTGCATAGCGCCGATATCCTCGGAAGTCTCGCTCCGAATTCGGGACACATGGTCCACATGCCGGGCCACATTTATTGGCGCGTCGGCGACTACGAAAAAGCCAGGCAAGCCTTTCTCGATTCGGTTCACGTCGATGAAGCCTACATGGCATCGCAAGGCATCAAGCCGGACGAAGATTGGAATTACCCGCACAATCTCGCCTATCTGATTGCCGCTTGCACTGAAACCGGCCGTTACAGAGAGGGGCTGGAGTGGGCCAAGAAACTTCGCGATATGCCGCTACCCTTGCAGATGACTTCCGGGCGTTTCGTCGTTTGGGCGGGCGCAAGCGTCGCTCGGGTACACATTCGCTTTGGCGATTGGCAGGCCGAGCCCAAAGATCCCATCGGATTCGGCGTTGATCCTGCGGCCGCAAGCACAGTGGCCAAAGACTATGCCGATGGCCTTAACTTTTACTCAGAAGGCATGGCCGCGATCGACAGCAGCGATCTCTCAACCGCGTCAAAACAGGCCGAAGCTCTGGACGCGGCACTTTGGCGGCTTCAATCCGATAAGCCGCCAAAACCGGATGAAGCCGCCCCGAACATGCCTGCAGAGAACAACGCCGAGGTTCTCAAGATTCTCGGGGCGATGTCGCTAGACCTTCGCGGCAATTTGGAAATTGCCCGCGGAAATTCGGATCAGGGAATCAGCCTGATTCAGCAGGCGGAGGAAAAGGAAAAAGATTTAGGCTATTCCGAGCCTCCGCGTTATTTCCGTCCCGAAGAAGAAAGCCTCGGTTATGCATACCTGCAGGCCAAGCAGTGGGACAAAGCTCGCGATGCTTTCAACTCAGAGTTGAAGCGGCGTCCGAAGACTGGCTACGCGCTTTACGGCATCGCTCAATCCTACGCGCTGTCAGGCGACGTCGCGAACGCCACATCTGAATACAGAGAATTCTTGGCCGCTTGGCCCGGCGCCGATTCCGATTTGCCGCAAATAAAGCAAGCCAAGGCATATCTGGCGTCCTATCCAGCCAGCCATTAAGGGGCGCCGGGCACAGCCATGAACCTCTCTCTCGCGCTCAAAACGTTGTCGGCACTGATGATCGTCTCCTGCACTTTGCTGTTCGTCATGTTCCGTTCCGCGGTCGGGGCGCATCAATCTGCATCGGCCGAGAAAACGGTTGCCATCACGATTGATGATCTGCCGGGAGCCGTCCCGGGAATGGAACATGCAGTTGGCGACCTGAAAGAGCTAAAGCGCATCAACCGGCTGATTCCGCAGATATTGAATTCTCATCACGCGCCCGCCGTTGGATTCGTGAACGAATTCAAACTCCAGGTCACCGGCGAGCGGGATGCCCGAGCTGCGTTGCTCCAGTTCTGGCTCGATGCCGGTTTGGACTTAGGCAACCACACGTATGACCACGTTTCCCTCTACAGCACTCCGCTTGCCGACTACGAAGACCAGGCAATTCATGGTGAGGCAGTCACGCGCGTGCTGATGTCTGCCGTTGGAAAGAAAGAGCGATACTTTCGTCACCCCTTTCTCGAGACGGGACCGTCCACCGAAGTCAAAAGAGAGTTTGAAGCGTTTTTAAAGTCACGCGGCTATCGCGTTGCTCCGGTCACCATCGATAATGCCGACTACCAGTTCAACGACGTACTTGGCGAAGCGATCGACAAAAACGATACAGCGCTGGCGGAGAAGACCAAGCGGGCTTATCTCGATTACATGGACACGAATTTCAAATATTACGAAGACGTTTCAAACAATCTCTTTCATCGCAATATTTCACAGACATTGCTCATCCACGATAGCGAGCTGACCGCCGAAGTCCTCGATCCATTGCTCACCAACCTTCAACGGCGCGGCTATCGGTTCGTCTCGCTTGATCAAGCACTGATGGATCCTGCCTATGCGACGCCCGACCTGTTCATAGGGCCGCAAGGATTCTCTTGGCTGGTGCGCTGGAAGCTGGCGTTTGGGCAAAAAGCGGACTGGCAGAATGAGCCCGATCCGCCCCAATGGGTTATCAAAATGTCCGATCAGATTCGGCAGGCGAAGCGCCCAAAGCAAGAATGATCTGGAACAAATCGCGATAGCTGAACGTATACACATTCAGGCTGCCAGTTCACACGGAGGGGTGCGCCTGTGAGACGAAAGATTCCGTCGTCATGCTTAATTGTCGCTGCTTTCCTGGCGCTAACAGCTCCCACATGGGCGGATACGCGCATCGAAAAGACGCTTGCCCTAAATCCCGACGGCCGGTTCGTGCTTGAATCGGACGGCGGCAGCATCACCGTCTACGGTACCGGCGAATCGGGCGCAAAAGTCGTCATCACCAGCGACCGCGATGACCTCAAAGATCTATTCGATTTCACTTTCGAAGAGAATCCGGGAGTCGTCCGTGTGCGCGGGGAAAGGCGCAGTTTCTGGAGTTGGTTCAGCAGCCTCAACCTGCACTACGACGTCCGCGTGCCGAAGAATACCGTCCTCGAGATCAAAACCGGCGGCGGGCGTATCGAAGTTGATTCGATGGGCCGCGACGCCGAGCTAAAAACATCGGGCGGCCCGATCTCCGTTAACGGACTCAGCGGCCGGCTGCTCGCGCGCACGTCAGGCGGCGGGATTCGCGTGCAGCAAATCGACGGCAATGCCGACCTTGAAACTTCGGGCGGGCCCATCGATGCCACCTTCATCAATGGCGCCTTAGTCGCGCATACAAGCGGCGGTTCAATCCACGCTGAAGAAATCGCAGGGCGTATCGACGCGCATACTTCCGGAGGAGCGGTTACCGCTGTATTGAGCAGGAATAACTCTCACGGCGGAACAATTTCATCTTCCGGAGGATCGATTTCCGTAGCCGTCGATCCGGCGGCGAATCTGCAGATTGACGCTTCGACATCGGGTGGCACTGTCCGTTCCGATCTGCCGATCCGCATGAGTGGGGAAATCTCGCGACATTCAATCGAGGGTACGCTGGGTTCTGGCGGATCAACGTTAAGCGTCCACACCAGCGGCGGCTCCGTGCACATTTTGGCGCTTTGAGCGCATGCCGTTTCCACAGATGCCTGTCGCGAAGTGATCTTCACCGTTCAGTTCGCGCGCTAAATCGTCGCTCTTCAAACAGGGTTTTCTGTTCGGACGAAGCGGCCCAGCGCCTTATTCTTGCGGACATTCGTAATCGGGAAAACTTGGTTGTGGCTTACCACGTAAATTCCCGGCGGCAGAAGCCGCAGCGCCATTAAGCTCTCCGTTAAATTCTGCAGCGCGTCGCTACCTTCAAAACCCAGCGGTGCCATCGCGCCCGTTAAAACAATTGGAATTTCCAGCTGCGGCAACGCACGGTGCAGGTAGAGTCCGGTTTCGACCATCGTATCCGTACCGTGAGTGATTAGAATCGGCGCCTTGTCTCTCAAAAGCCTCTGAACTTCGTCGAGAATCTTTGCGCGGTCCGAATCCTTCATATTCAGGCTGTCGATATTCATCAACGGAACGATTTTAATCTCGGAATCCGGCAGCCGCAGTATCCGAAGGTAACGGTCGATCTTGTTCTCGAGATTCGCTACTTCGCCAGTTTGTTCCGAGTATATTTTTTCGATCGTGCCACCCGTTGTCAGCACGTAGATCCGGATCATCCTCCAGCTCCTCGGTGAATCATACCGTGGCTTATCGCGCAGCCGTGTGTCAGCGAAAGGAGATGCGCCCTTAGTTGAACCCGTTGATTCCGTGTGCTAGCATCCGCGCTTTCAGGCCTCGTCGGCTCCCCGCGGACGAGGAATTGGCCGGGTTCACCGCGTAACCGCCGGGGGGCGGGTTCGTGATGTTGATCCCAATCGAAAGCTCGAAACCGGCAGGCCCCACTTTCCCCATACGAAATGCCTGTTCTGGCTCCCCAGCCGCACGAAGTCGTTTGGCGTTTGATGTTTACGCTCCCTTTGTTCGCAATTCTCACTTCGAGGTGACACATGAAATCCTACACCACGGATTGGATTAGAAACGTTGGCATTGTCGGCCACGGCGATACGGGGAAAACCCAGCTCGTGTCGTCGTTGCTTTTTACGTCGGGTATGACGCCTCGCCTTGGCAAAGTCACCGAGGGCTCTACCACGACGGACTGGGATGAAGAGGAAATCGCCCGCAAAATTTCGATCAATACCGGCACTGCCTACGCCGAATGGGCCGCTCCCGGCCACGCTGAAAAAACCAAGGTCAACCTGCTGGATACGCCCGGCTACTCCACCTTCATCAACGAAACGAAAGCGTCCCTCATCGCCGCCGACGCGGCGCTGATCGTAATCGACGCGTCCGCGGGCGTGCAGGTGATCACCGAAAGAGTTTGGGATTACGCGACGGAATACGATTTGCCGCGCGCCTTCATTTTGAACTGGATGGATCGCGATCTCGCGAGCTTCGAGCGCGCGATGGAATCGCTCGAGCAGGTTTTCGGACGCGGCGTGGTGCCGATTCACCTGCCAATCGGAACCGAAAAGGGATTCAAGGGCGTCGTCGATCTGGTGACGATGAAAGCGTTGATCTACACGCCCGATGGCGACGGCAAAGCAAAAATCGAAGAAATTCCGGCCGACCTCAGGGACGCAGCCCAAGCGGCACACGAAAAGCTCGTCGAAATGGTTGCTGAAGGCGAAGACGAATTGATGCAGGAGTTTTTCGACAAGGGCACCTTGCCGGCTGAAGACATCAACAAGGGCCTGCACGAAGAGGTGCGCGACAAGAAAATCTTTCCCGTCCTTCTCAGTTCGGCGCTCCATAACATCGGCGGAGACGCCATTCTGAATTTTATCGCTGAGATTCTGCCCTCGCCTTCGTTTCGCGGAAAAGCAACCGGCTATAAGACTCCGGATCACAAGGGCGACACAGTCGAGCGCAAAATTTCCGATTCCGAGCCGTTGAGCCTTTTCGTTTTCAAGACGGTTGCCGATCCCTTTGCCGGGCGCATCAGCTATTTCAAGGTGATGTCTGGCGTCCTTAAAAATGATGCGAACGTGGTGAATTTCAATCGCGGCACTCAGGAACGTCTTCAGCACGTCCAGATCATGCAAGGGAAAACGGCAGCCGCCGTCAACGACTTGCACGCAGGCGATATCGGTGCCGTCGCCAAGTTGAAAGATACGCTGACGGGCGACACGCTGGGCGACAAAGGCGCGCCGATTTTCTATTCCACGGCACGAATTCCCGAGCCTTCCATTACGTTCGCGGTCGAGCCCAAGACGCGAGCCGACGAGGACCGGATCGGTGTGGCGATTCACAAAATTCTGGAAGAAGACTTGGCCCTTCGCTTCGGCCGCGATCCGCAAACGAAGGAATTTCTGCTTTCGGGCGCCGGCCAGCAGCATATCGAAGTCGTGGTCGCCAAGCTTCGCAAGCGTTATCACGTGGAAATGACGCTGAAACCGCCGAAAGTTCCCTACCGTGAAACGATTCGCGGAAAGGCCGACGCGGAAGGCAAGCACAAGAAACAGACCGGCGGGCACGGCCAGTTCGGCCTCTGCCGGATCAAGATGGAACCGTTGCCGCGCGGCAAAGGAATCGAGTTCGTCGACGATGTCTTTGGCGGCGCGATACCGAAAAACTGGATCCCGTCGGTCGAGAAGGGCGTTCGCGATTCGGCTGAACGGGGCTATCTCGCCGGATTCCCCGTTGTTGATTTCAGAGTCAGCCTCTACGACGGCAAGTATCACGACGTGGATTCATCGGACATCGCCTTCAAAATCGCAGGCTCGCTCGCATTCCGGGAAGCAATGAAACAAGCGCGGCCTGCTCTACTCGAGCCGATTATGCACGTAGAAGTGTATGCGCCCGACCAATATTCGGGCGATTTGATGGGTCATCTCAGTGGCCGCCGTGGCAAGATCAGCGGCAGCGAAACTCGCGGTGGAAACGTCGTGGTGAAGGCGCAGGTTCCTCTATCGGAGATGCTCAGTTACGCAAACGAATTGACGTCCATGACGCAAGGGCGCGGAAGCTATTCCATGGAGTTTTCTCACTACGATTTCGTGCCGCAGGAACTCGCCGAAAAGGTGATCGCGGCGCACAAGCCGCACGCCGTGGAAGACGAAGCGGCCGCCACCGCGTAAGTCTCAACAGTTGTCGTTCCGGGCTTGCCCCCGTTTGGTGGGCTTGCCCGCCGCAGGCAGGCGGAGCGACAACTACAGCCTGGGTTCCATGTGTCATTCTGGGCGGAGTGGCCGAACGCTTTGACATTTCATCGCGCTCCTGCCGGATGTCCGGCCACGCAGTCGAAGAATCTCTCTTGAGTAGCCGGCAGGCCTGGTGTTGTGCTGGCTGAAACCAGTGCCAGTAGACGCTTGCGCCTATTCACCCTGCGCAGATTGCGCCTTGTCCCCCGCTGAACTCTTCGCTACAGCTTTTTCCGAAGGCGCCGTCGCATCGGCGTGCGGCGCATTTTGACTGTTCGCCGTCGCCGATCCGCCTCCGCAGCCGAATCCGTAGCACGGCCCTCCGCTCCAGATTCGCATGCAACCGCCCAGGCAGATCGTGGACGCGAGCAGAACAACCAAGCCGAATGGCAGTTTTTTCATCGGGCTTCCTTCCTGATTCGATAATCGGCAGTCGGGGACAATTGCGTGAATACTGCCACACCCGCCGCAGGAGCGAAAGTGAACGGAAAGCGAATCCCGTGCGGCCCAAGTGCGCCAAGCGCTTATGAAAGTTTAGGCACGAAGAATCCTGTTTGTCGCCGGTGCTTTTCGAACGTTTCCCCGAACTGCTTGCGCAGCAAAGTTTCTTCCTTTTTCGACTTCGCCACGAAACCAATAACAAAAATCGCGAGAGCAAACAGGCAACGGTAACGTCCCACGGCCATTGTGGTTCCGGCAGCCGCAAGCAAAATGCCTGTGTAAATCGGGTGGCGAATTCGCGCCTAGGGTCCCGATCGGATGAGCTGATGATCCTCACGCAAAGCGACTGTGGTGCTCCAATACCGGCCAAGATGGTAGCGCGCCCAGATCGCCAGCGCGACGCCGCACCATGTCAGAGCTGCTCCCTCGATGAACAATGCGAAACTTCGGGGCAGGAATCGTTCGTTCAACACGCCCAAAGGTAGACCACCTGCCAACAGAAGAACATAGCTTGCCCACATCAGAGATCCGCGGACCAATCTCTCTTTGGGTGGTTCGCGCGTTTCGATCTTCTTCACGTGCAATGTCGAAATAATCCAGTAGGCCGAGAAAATCAGCCACGGCAATCCAAGCAAAACATCAGGCGCGCGCGGAATTAGCGGCATTTCTTATGGATCCAGTTTCCTTCAAATACGCCCAATATAAACCAATTTGGCGCTTGCGATGTGAACGCGGCATGCGGCAAGCTTTGCGCAACATGCGCAAGTCCTCGAAAGGCAAAACGCTGGGCGACGCCACGCTGGCCATTCATGCCGGTGAAAACCGCTTTCACCTCGGAGCGTCCGTCGGCACGCCGATTACTCGCACCGCGAATTTTACTTTCGCGAGCACCAAAGAAATGAAGCGCTGGGCGGAAGGCAAAAGTTCCGCCTATATCTATACGCGCTATGGCAACCCCACCCTGGCAACAGCCGAGGCGAAAATCGCGGCGCTCGAAGGAGCCGAAGCCGCCGTGGTCACCGCCTCGGGATCCGCGGCTATTTCGGCGGCCCTGATGGCTTTTCTGCGTGCAGGCGACGAAGTGATCGCCACGCGGCAGCTTTACGGCGGAAGTTACAAGCTGCTTCGTGATATTTTTCCGCGCCTCGGCATAGGAGTAAAACATGTCGGGCACGATCTTGCGGGAATCGGCGCTCTGGTCAGCCCGCGAACAAAAGTGCTCTACGTCGAGACGCCCACCAATCCCACCCTGCGGCTCGTCGATCTTCAAAAGGCCGCCGCTTTCGCCCGCGAATGGGGCCTGATTTCCATGGTGGACAGTACATTCGCCAGCCCCGTTTTGCAGAAACCGCTCGCGATGGGCTTCAACGTCGTCTTGCACAGCGCCTCCAAGTTTCTTGCTGGACACTCGGACGTCATCGCCGGCGCGGCCGCTGGAAACAAAGTGTTGATCGACAAGGTTCGAGCCAACATGATTCAAATCGGCGGATCAATGGACCCCGAGGCCGCATTCTTGCTCATCCGCGGGCTGAAAACGCTCGCTGTGCGCATCGAACGCCAGTGCAAAAACGCGATGATCGTCGCCAAATATTTGAAATCACATTCAAAGGTTGCGGCGGTTCACTATCCGGGCCTGCCATCGCATCCCGATCACAATTTGGCCAAGCGGCAAATGCAGGATTTCGGGGGCATGATGTCCTTTGAAGTGAAGAGCGGCTTGAATGGCGCACGCAAGTTTTGCGACAGAGTCCGAGTCTTCTCGCTGGCGGCAAGTTTGGGCGGTGTCGAATCGCTGGTGATCCTCCCTATTTACACTTCGCATTACAAAATGTCCGCCGCCGAGCTCCGCGCCGCTGGCGTGGCGCCCGGAACCGTTCGGGTTTCGGTCGGCCTCGAGGATCCGGAGGACCTGATCGCAGATCTGTGCCAGGCCCTGCGATAGGCTTCCGAGCCCAGTTCCCGCATCATAATTGCTGGTATTGGCGGCGTCATCGGTGGTATAAGCACGCCCGGGCGTAGAACTCCCCTTTCTGGGCTGTCGTGAGGTGAAAACCCGCTAGTACCCGGTGTCTTGTTTCAAGCAATGCTCTGACCGGAAGTCCCATTGACCTAGTCGTAAGCGCTTCGTACGATTTTCTTTAGCGTGAAAACGGCTTCCCGGCATTCTCTCGGGTTTAAGCCAAGGCGCTTGAAGACAGCGATGAAACTTAGGACGACAACCTGGATAGGAGTTGCCTTAACCGGCTTGCTGGGTCTGGGGGGTTGCGAACAGACCGCCACCAAGCAGGTTCACGTGCGGCCGCCGGCAGCCGCCCCAGCCGCAGCGCCACAATACGCCGCCGAAGCCACGCCGCTTCCCATCCTAGCCGCCTATTCGATTCCACAAGAGTTTTACATGCGACCCTCCGTCGACGTGCTGGTCGATAAGGTTCAAGCGAGCTATGACGCGGGCACGCGCGAACTGCAGGCCGGGAATCAAGAAAACGCGAAGCGCGATTTCGACCATGCCGTCGACCTGATCCTCAGCAGCCGCATACCAAAGGATTCGGACCCGCGGCTGGCAAAGCTCTTCGACGAAATTGGCGACGCAGCTCCGCCTGACACGGATGACGAAGACCAGATGGACGCCTCCGACGATGAGAACGCGGACGAGGCGACCGCCGAAGCTCCCGTAAATCCCGCGCCCATCGATGAAATCGCAGATTTGACGCTGCCGGCCGGCGATCCGCGGCTTGAGTTAAAAGCCGAGCGCGAGCTCATGGCCGTCCATCACGACTTGCCGCTGACCGTCAATGATTCGGTGCTTCAATATTTGAGCTTCTTCACGACGACGCGCGGACGCGCCATCGTCGGCCGCGGCCTCGAGCGAGCCGGACGATACAGCGACATGATCCGGCGCGTGCTCAAGGAAGAAGGAGTGCCGGAAGATTTGATCTATCTCGCCCAGGCTGAGAGCGCTTTTCAGCCGGATGCAGTTTCCCGCGCCGGAGCTCGGGGAATTTGGCAGTTCATGCCGTACCGCGGCGAAGAATACGATCTCGAGCGAAGTTACTACATCGATGAGCGCAGCGATCCCGAGAAAGCCACTCGCGCCGCGGCGCGTCATTTGCGCGATCTCTATGGGATGTTCGGCGATTGGTATCTCGTGATGGCCGCATACAATTCCGGTCCGCTCAACGTTGTGCACGCGATTGAGCGCACCGGCTACGCTGACTTCTGGGAGCTGAAAAAACGCAATGTGTTGCCCAAGCAGACCCAGAACTACGTTCCCATCATTTTGGCGTTAGCGCTGGTGGCCAAGGACCCGGCTCTCTACGGGGTGCAGGTAGCGCCCGAAAAACCGGCGCTAGTTGAAACGATTCAGCTGCAGCATGCGATCAATCTCCATCTTGTTGCGGATGCCGCCGGCGCGGATTTCGACGACCTGCGATCGCTGAACCCGGAACTGCTTCGGAGCCTGACCCCGAACGACCAAACATTTCAGCTGAAAGTGCCTGCAGGCACCTCGAAGACTTTCGCCGAGAATATCCAACAGGTGCCCGAAGACAAGTGGACCAGCTGGCGCTTGCACACGACAACGAGCGGCGAAACGCTCGCCGAAATAGCGCGTCAGTATCGCGTCTCGGTACCGGCGATCGAAGCGGCCAATCACCTGGAAGCGCACGCCACCCTTCCCGAAGGGTTCTTGTTGAACGTTCCCACCGCTCCTCCAGCAACTCGGCTCGTTCGTTATCGCGTGCAGCGCGGCGACACCCTGGACGGCATCGCGGATCGATTTGACGTGACCGTTCCCCAACTGCGCCGCTGGAATCACATTTCCGGAAATCACGTGCCACGCGGAACCCGTCTCCGCATCTATGCAGGAGGCACGCCGGAAGCCAAGGCTCCGGCTAAGTCCAAATCTGCACAGGTGGCCGATGCATCGGGAATCCGCGATGTAGCGGCTCGCGGCGACCGCCAGGAGCCGGTCGCGCATCACGTGAAACCAGGTGAAACCCTATACTCAATTGCCAAGGAATACCAAACAACCGTTTCTGCTTTGCGTCAGGCGAATCCGTACCTGGCTGATCGGGCTCTGCGAGCTGGCGACACTCTGACGATCCAGCGATAAAGCCGCTAATCCACACTAAAGCATTTATTTGCATTCAGATACGGACACTCAATGCTGCGGCTACGCATCGGCTTGTGTCATCAGCTGCTTCGATGCCCCTGCCATTGTTTTTTCGATCCCATTACGCTTGACAAATTTCCGAAGCTCCGATTATATGCAGCCGAGGAGATTTACGGAGGATCGAATGTTCTACGCAAAGATGAACGACGAAGAAGACGAGGAGCTGCCCGGTTTTGACGACGAGGACGAAGAAGGGCAGGAGCAGCCCCAGGATATAACTGAAGAAGTCGAAGAAATTGTCGTCGAAGAAGAGGAAGAGCCGGAAGAAGCCGAACCTCCTGCCGTAACCGCTCCTCGCAAGCGTGCCCCAGCGCGCAAATCGACGAAGTCGAAGAAATCTCGGAAAGCGAAGAAAGCCCGGCGCACCAAGAAACCAAAGAGCAAGTCCAAGCGATCCAAGGGACGCTCGAAGAAGTCTTCTCGCCGCAAGAAGCGCTAGTTTTCGTTCAGCTTTCCCGGATCTCGGATCGGTCAGGCGGCGCGCTTGGCCGGTCCGGAAATCCACCCGCTTTCGACTCCTTGCTTTATCGGATCGTTCCTTCGCCTACAATCAAGTAATTGCATCTAAGTAACTTCCGCAATTGGCACGATTTCCCGCCGAAAAACCGCTTTGGATGGCTTAGCGTACGCGATTCATGGAGCTGGCGGTCGAGCAAGTCCGCAGGATGAGGGGCGGGGCGGCAGTCGCATTGGATGCGGTGCGCCAACGACGGCTATTACGTCGTGAAATTTCAAAATAAAGACTCCGAAATCGCGCGTGTCCTCCGGATACATCCGGCTGCTGACGAAGCTTTGCTGCGTGCTCTGCCGGCAGAATTCGACGCCCGCCTGCGCGCGTCCGCAACAGAAATGGAAACGTATCTTCAAAAGCTCGACCAAACTTGATCGAACACGTTGCAATTCAGCCCAACCAAAGGTGTTCGGGCGGACGATTTCGACGCAGGGTTGAACCGGATCTTTCGCGACCAGGTGGCAGCACCGCCTGCGGCCAAGGGCATCGGCCGAAGCGTTCGCAATTGGATTCGCGCGCGCATGGAAGACGTCTTCAAGCGGCGCCGGATCTTTCGCCGCATGGAGCACCGGGTCCCCGTGGAGCAGTTCACGCACCCGGGCGATCCGCTCAAGCTCGATTATGCGTATCGCTACAACGGAACGCGAGGCTACTTGCACGCGATCGCGCTCGACCGCGATGCGTCGCAAGCGAAGGTGCTTGCGTGCACATCCGAATCCATACGCAAGCAGCAGTCGAACACCTTATTTACCGCAGTCACGGACGCAGTCCCGGATTCTGGCAATCCGCGGCATCGGTTCATCGCACAGACTGTCGCAGACGGGAACATCTCGGTTCTGCCTCTTGGCCAGCTTGATCGTTTCGCCGCAGAACTACGTCCGCGCGTGCAGTGAAGATCGGATGAGTTCGCGTCTTCGTTATTTCGCGGCCAGCCGGGCGTTTGGGGCGAGGCTGTTTGCCGATAGCGGGGATCCTCTCTCGGTTTCTGAGATGCGCGGTCGGGTCATCTCGAGCGGTCGTTACGACCCCGATTGACGCCTGTCATGTATTTTGCTATGTTTTTTTGTCTTGTCCCGGAGTGCACCCGTGAAACGACGTGCGGTCCGCAACAACAGCTCCTCCCACGCGAGCCATAAGACATTGAATAAAAAGGGCTTACCATCAAAGACCAAAGGCAAAGCTGCCGTCGTGCCGGACCCCGATGCCCCGGCCAAGCAGCAACAGCTAAAATTGTACGAAGAGGCCCTTACTTACTTCCAGCAGCAGAAGTTTCAGCGAGCCCAGCAAGCGCTGGAGCGGGTTCTTGAGGGCCCCAGCAAGGAACTTTCCGACCGGGCCAAGATGCATCTGCGAATCTGCGAACAGCGCATCTCGCGAGCCCCGGCCGCCGCGCCGAAATCTGCCGAGGATCATTACACTCAGGGCGTAGCGCTGATGAACTTGGGCCGTTGGGACGAGGCTCGCGAACATTTGGATCGCGCCCACAAAGCCGCTCCCAAAGCCGACCACATCGTCTACGCGATGGCGGCGCTCGATTGCCTTACGGGCGAAGCGGAATCCGCCATGCAAAATCTTAAGGTCGCCATCCAGCTCCGCCCGGAAAACCGGTATCACGCGCGCAACGACGAGGATTTTGCGTTTCTGCAGGAAGATCCGCGCTTTACGGAACTGCTCTACCCGGAACGAGAAGGCTCAGCCGGCTAGTTCCGTTTTCACAATGGCCAATCGAGTGGAACGCCGGTCTCCATCCGTCCGCGTTGTCGCCTTGGGCGGCGGGACCGGACTTTCCATGGTGCTTCGTGGGCTGAAGCAACACATCGCCGAGCGCGGTAAACGCTCCCCAGCGCAGCCGATAACCGATTTGACCGCTATCGTCACGGTTACGGACGACGGCGGAAGCTCTGGCAGGCTCCGCCGCGAATATCGAATTCTGCCGCCGGGCGATATTCGCAACTGCATGGTGGCGCTTTCCAAGGACGAGCACCTGCTCGGACGGCTGTTTCAATATCGTTTTCCTTCAGGTCGCGGGCTCGGCGGGCACAGCTTCGGCAATCTCTTCCTCACCGCACTCACGAACAGCACCGGCGATTTCCCGAAAGCCGTGCAACTTTCTTCTCAGGTTCTCGCCATTCGTGGACGGATCTTTCCGTCGACTGCGCAGAATGTAACCCTCAAAGCCGAGCTTGAAGACGGCACCACTGTGGCAGGCGAAACGAATATTTCTCGTTCAAGCAAACGCATTCGCCGCGTTGCGCTGGTACCGCAGCGGGCACGCCCCCTGCCTGAAGTGCTGGCTTCGATTCGCGGAGCGGATCTGATTTTGATCGGCCCCGGCTCTCTCTATACCAGCTTGATTCCCAACTTGCTGGTGTCGCAAATGGCGGAAACGATCGCCAATTCGCGCGCTACGCGCGTTTACATCGCGAATCTGATGACCCAGCCGGGTGAAACCGAGCACTATTCCGTCGCCGACCACGTGAGAGCGATCTACGAGCACACTCGTCCCGGCTTTTTTGATTTTGCGATCATCAACCGCACGCCGGTGTCCGCCAAATTAGCCAAGCGCTACCAAAGGGAAGGCGCCGAGCCAGTCGAGCCCTCGTTCGATGAATTGACGCGAATGGGATTGAAGTACGTTACCGGTGACTTCCTGCAGCAGGAAGGTTTGGTGCGGCACGATCAGGAGCGCCTGGCGCAAGTTCTTCTCGCTGAATTTGTGCGCCGCCGCGTTCCGCGCTAAAGCAGCCGCGCGATCAATACCCCGTTGTCGAGGTTGGCGCCATGTAGCCGGTGCGCGCGCTGACGACCACCTTCTTTTTCTTGCCTTTCTTATTCGCCAGCTCCATCGGGTTGCCATCCTCGTCGACTACTTCGACTTGCAGCTTATGGTACCTTCCGTCCGCTGGCGTGGACGGCGAGAAAACCAGCGTATACTGGCCGCGCAGATACGTGGCGACCGTATTGAAGATTCCCGGCATCTCTCCCTGAAATCGCGGGAAAAATGCATACCCGCCGGTCATCCGCGAAAACGTCTCCAACTGGTTCTTCGCTTGCAAATAACCAAGGCTGGCGCCCTGAGGCGAATAAAGATCGAGCGCCTCGGCCATGCCTACGCAAAAAATCGTCACTTCCGTTTCTTTCAACCGGTTCAGCATCTGATCCAGATTGTGTTTGCTGAAAGTGTCGAAGCCGGTGGCGATAATCAGAATCGATTTTTTCCCTCTCACATCGCGAAGCTGATCCAGCGTTTCGTATAGCGCGTCAAACAGCACGGACTCGTGGAAACCCGGGAAACCGAGCTCGCGGAGCGCTTGATCGACTTCCCGCTTATCTTGCGTGAAATCCTGGCGAAGGCTCGTTCTCAAATCAAAAGTTTTCAGCGCCACCCAATCCTGCGGTTTCAGGTTCTGCAAAAAGCCGTCCGCCCAATATGCGCCTTGCGCTCCAAAATATCCGTAAAAGCGGGCGCTGTACTCCAGCAGGATGACGGTCGTAAGCGGCGCTTCCGTCGGCGCGAAATTTGCGATTTGTTGCGGCTGTCCATTGTCGAAGACTCGAAAATTTTCCTTCTGGAGCCCTGTGACCAGGTTGCCGTCCTGGTCCGTCACCACGGCATCCACGTCGACCAGCGTTGACTGCACCGAAATCGAAGTTGTCGGCTGCGAAGGCGGCTGTTGTTGCCCTTTTTGCTGGCCGCCATTCGTGCTGGTCGGTGGCGTAACCGGCTCAGGCTGCTGCGACGCTGGCTGCTGCGGCCCTTCCTGCTGCGCGCGCGCTGTCCACGCGGTTCCCGGAATCACTAGCGCCGCAATGAGCGCCCCCATCAAGATTGCTTTAGCGCCTATCGTCAATTTCATACGTACCTCACTCCGCCTTGGATGCCTCACGGCGCCCCGCCGGATGGTTCATTGCAATCTGGAAATCGATCTCATGCGCTCCGAAGGGCCTGTTTCGCCACATGATAGTATCGAGAATGACGCGATTTGCGATGTATTTTGAGATTCACCGGGAGACGAAAAGGATGGCGCGCCCGACCACGCGGATCATGCTGTTGCTTCTGCTCATCGTTTCGTTTTCCTGTGTTGGAAAGGCTCAGAATTTCGGCCAGCCGCCGGCATCGCAGCAAGTTCCGGTTCCTGCGGAAGTCGCCCAGGCGGAAAGCGACGCGCTCGGCTGGCTGCAAAATCTGATTCGCATCAACACGACGAATCCTCCTGGCAATGAGCTTGTGGCCGCCAAGTACATCGCAGGTATTCTCGATCACGAGGGCATTCGTTCGGAAATTTTCGAAAGCACGCCGGGACGCGGCTTCCTGGTCGCACGGCTTTCCGCGAATGCGATGCCAAACCCGTCCACCGCCCTCTTGCTGATGGCCCATCTAGATGTAGTCGGCGTCGATAAAACGAAATGGACCGTCGATCCATTCGGTGGAGTGATCCAAAACGGCTACCTCTACGGCCGCGGAGCAATTGACGACAAAGGTATGCTCGCCGCGAACCTTGCCGTATTCGTTGCGCTCAAGCGGTCCGGCGTGCGCCTCAATCGCGACGTGATTTTTCTGGCCGAGGGCGACGAAGAAGCGGGCGGCGCCGAAGGCATGAAATTCGCGGTCGATAAGCACTGGGACAAAATCGCGGCTGGCTTTGCGATCAACGAAGGCGGCACAGTAACCCTGAAAAATGGCAAGGTGCAGTACATCGGCGTTCAGGCGAGCGAAAAGATCACATACAACGTGGATGTGATCGCGACCGGAACATCAGGGCACGCATCCATTCCTCGCGCCGATAATCCCGTGGCTCATTTGTCGGCCGCGATCGCAAAAATCAGCACGTACGAAACGCCCGTGCAGTTCAACTCGGTTACGCGCGGCTATTTTGACGGGCTCGCTGCAGTCCAGGACGAAGATACCGGCAAGTGGATGCGCGCGCTCGAATCGTCGGACCGCGCCGAACACGCCGCTAAATACATTTCCAGCGTCAATCCGATGTGGAGCGCCATGCTGCGTGACACAATCTCGCCGACAATGCTTCAGGCGGGCATCCGCGTAAACGTAATTCCCGGGGAAGCGCGCGCCGTCCTGAATATTCGTCTCCTGCCGGGAAACATGATCGATACTCTGGTCGCCAAATTGCGCCAGTTGGTGAATGATCCTGAGGTTCGATTTGAAGTCGAGAACTCGGGGGAACAGGCGCCCTCGTCGTCGCTGACCTCGGATTTGTACAAAACGATTACGCAAGTAAGCGCGAGAGAATTCCCCGGTGCCCCGGTTCTGCCGTACATGTCCACAGGCGGCACGGACTCGATTCAACTCCGTTTGCGAAGCGTGCAAGCCTACGGCCTGCTGCCTTTTCCGATCACCGACGAGGACCTTGAGCGAATGCACGCCGACAACGAACGCATTTCCGTCGATTCGTTCCGCAAGGGAGTGGAATACCTCTACGCGATCGTGAGCGATTTCTCCGTGGCGAAGTAATTCACACGTCGAGAATTTGAAATTTCGATTGTCAGGCCTGCGGCAAGAACTTCCCTGCTAGTTCACCCAATTGTCCGGGCGCGAAGGCGGCTTATCCTGATGGTCCCTCACGTAGACTTCGAACTTCTTGCGTAGCCGCCGCCGCTTCCAATCCGAAAAAACGTTTCGATAGTTATAGAGGAAAGAGCCACGCCGGAGATAGATGTATCCCGCGAGCATTCCGCCAAGATGGCAGATATGGCTGATGCCGTCGCCCGTGTCGCCGATCGTCATGAAGAATTCGATTGCGCCGGAAACAATCACGAAGAGCCGCATCGAAAGCGAAATCGGCAGTGGGAACATCCAAACCCGCCGCTGCGGCAGCAGGATCGCATTTGCGAGCAAAATCCCGTAAATGGCGCCGGACGCGCCGATGGTCGGTATCAAAAGCCGCGTAGGACCGATTAGATGGACCGACACAAGCAAAGTTCTTACGCCTAAGTCGATTAGGCCGGCGCCGATTCCGCACAAGAAAAAGTATGTATAGAACTTTTTCGTGCCCCACATGTGCTCCAGGTCCGCTCCAAACATCGCCAGATAGAGCAGATTGAAGAGGATGTGCCAAATGCTGGCATGCAGAAAAAGGTAAGTAACAAGCTGCCATACGTACCCGCGGAACAGGATTTTCGCCGGGCCCAGGCCGAACCAGCCAAGCCAAAAAATTTTCCCAGAATCGTGAAAAAGAAGCGCCGAAACTTCCTGG
>JASHRM010000299.1 GCA_030037315.1 Candidatus Acidiferrales bacterium | reverse complement strand
ATACGGGCTCGGCAATTTCAGTGCGAAATCTTCGCGTCCAGTATGGAACGCGCGAGATTCTGCACGGAATCAACTTCGAAGTGCCCGCCGGCGAAACGCTGGTGATCCTCGGCGGATCGGGCTGCGGAAAAAGCACGCTCTTGCGCACGCTGGTGGGCCTGGAACGTCCAAGCAGCGGCGAAATCTGGATGCACGGCAAGAATTTCGCGGCGATGGGAAAAGCGGAGCGCGACGAACTCCTCAAGAAAATGGGAATGTCGTTTCAAAGCGGCGCCCTGTTTGGCTCGATGACCGTCGGCGAAAACGTCGCGTTGCCATTGCGCGAGCATACGCCTCTCGACGAATCGACCATTGAAATCATGGTGCGGTTGAAGCTGGATCAGGTGGGCCTTTCAGGTTTTGAGAATTACATGCCAGCGCAGTTGAGCGGCGGAATGAAAAAGCGCGCGGCGATTGCTCGCGCCCTCGCGATGGACCCGGAAATTCTGTTTTTCGATGAGCCGTCCGCCGGCCTCGACCCGATCATCGCCGCCGGAATCGACGAGCTGATCTTGAAGCTCAAGAAAGCATTCAAGATCACGATCCTGGTGGTCACGCACGAGCTTGCCAGCGCGTTTTTGATCGCCGATCGCATGATCTTGCTCGACAAAGGCTATGTGGTCGCAAACGGCCCTCCAGAGATGCTGCGCGATAGCAAAGAGCCGCGCGTTCGCCAGTTTATGGACCGGATACCGGAACCGGAAGTGGCCGGCGAAATCGACTATTTGCAGATGTTGACCGGGGAAAGCGCTCCGCCGCGCCGCTAAAAACTGGCGGATCGCAATTTACGTGATATATACTCCCCGCGCTTTTGAGGCGCTTAGCCGGGCTTGCGGGGCGATTTTCAGCAAACGAAACTGACGGGAGAGATCGAGGAGAAGTATGGAATCGAGGCGGGAAGAAGCGTTCGTCGGCGTGTTCGTTTTGGTGGCAGCCGCCATCCTGATCGTCACCGTGTTCCTGCTCGAGGGTACTTTCAGCTCAAACGGCACTTCGTACAAAGCCTATTTCAAGAATGCAGGCGGGCTGACCGAGGGTTCTGAGGTTCACTACGCAGGCGGACCCTCCGTGGGCCGCGTGAGAAAGGTCGCGAGCGATCCGAAAGATTCCACGCGGATGGAAATCGATTTCTACGTCAAGCCTGACGTGCCGGTGAAGACGGATAGCTTGGCTGAGATCACCAGCAATAGTCCTCTCGGAGACAATTTTCTGGGTATCGACGAAGGTTCGGCGAATGCAGCGAAAGCCCCTGCCGGATCGACTCTCAAATCCAAGGAGTATACGAGCTTCGCCGACATCGCCGATTTGATCCAGCAGCTTGGACCAAACGCGCAGACGCTGCTGGCCAATCTGAACGACCGCGTCGTCGAACTGAAAGTCACGGTCGATCGCGTCAACAGTTTGCTCAGTCCGCAAAATCAGACGAATCTTTCCGGAAGCCTCGCCGATCTGCACGGAATGCTCGATGAGAATCGCGCCAGCATCCGCTCCACGTTGAGCAACGTGAATGCGACCAGTGCGAAACTCTCGCCGTTGATCGACAATCTTCATCACACGGCGGAGCAGGCCGATCAGGCCCTCGCTCATATCGACGCAACGATTTCCGAAGACCGTCCCGATTTGAAGCTGGCTATCTCGAATCTCCGCCAGACCCTTGGCACTACGGTGACGCTCACCGGCAATCTGGATAACACGCTCGACGCGAATTCCGAGAGCCTCGACGAGATCATTGATAATCTGCGCCACGTCACCGAGAACCTGAACGAATTTACGGAAACGATCAAAACGCGGCCGTACACGCTGATTCGTTCGTCTGGAGTCAAGCCGCGGGAGCCGGGAGAGGCTCCGCCGAAATAGGCGAAGGAGGAAGAAAGCGTGGCAATGCGCCGCATTCAAATTGGCCTCGTTTTGATTTTCGCTGGAATCACCGCGGCGTGCAGCGCCTCGCGCCCGGTGAAGTATTACGTTCTCGATACCGGGCCCACGCCGATCAGCGCTTCGCAGCCGCGCTATCCCGTCACACTGCTCGTTTCGCGGATCTTCACCTCACATCTTTATCGCGATGACCGTCTCGTCTATGGCAGTGGCCAGGTTCAGCTCGGCACGTACGAATACGAGCGCTGGGCGGAAACCCCCGCGGATATGATGCAGCAAAAAGTGCTTGCCTATCTCCGCGCCAGTGGCGATTACCGCTCCGTCATGCCGGTCAGCACCGGCGTTCGCGGCGACTACGTTGTGCGCGGCCATCTCTATGCGCTCGATGAAGTCGAAACGCCGTCTCTCGCGGCCCGCTTCACTTTCCAGCTCGAGCTGTTTGATCCCAAAACTGCCACGATCGTCTGGTCCGATTCCTATACGCACGATGAGCCTGTTGGCGGTAACGAAAAGAAGAAAAATGTGGCGGATGTGGTTGAGGCTCTCGATAAGAACGTCAACGCCGGTCTTTCACAGCTCACAGCCAAAATGGCCGACTTCATCGGGAACCATCTGCCGGCCCAATCAGCCTCCTCGCGCTAGCGATAGGGTTCGTAGGGGCACGGCACGCCGTGCCCGGCAACCGACCTTGGCAGTGCGATGCCACAATCCCATCACGTCCGCCGTCCCATTCCGGCACACGTTTCCACCCCTGCCTCTCTTGGGCCACTGGGCACCAGGCCTTTGCCTCAATCAGCCGATACACATTACCTATCTCCCTGTTCAAAACGATGGCGCCGGGCAATCCCAAGGAAAATCCTGACGTGGCCAAGCCGCTCCAATTTCTTATCGCGGACGACAGCGCCGAGGACGTGGAACGATGCCTCCTCGGACTGAAAAAATCGGGCCTCGTCTTCGAAGCCGAATCCGTTTCCACCAGCGAGGAATTTCGCCGCAAACTGAAAGAGCGGCCCGTCGATATCCTTCTCTCCGACTACAACCTGAACGGCTGGACCGGCATGGACGCGGCCACGCTCGACCGCATCTTCGAGCCATTTTCACTGCCAAGGAGCAAGGGAAGGGCGCAGGCCTCGGCCTCGCCACCATGTACGGCGTCCTCCGCCAGCATGGCGGCTTTATCCACGTCTACAGCGAGCCGGGCGTGGGCAGCACGTTTCGCGCATATTTCCCGGTTAGCACCGTCGCCGCAGCGCCTCGGGACCAGACTGCCGAGTCGACCGCGGTGCGCGGAGGTACTGAAACAGTCGTATTAGTGGAAGATCATGAAGGTCTCCGTCAGTTGGCACAGGAAACGCTCGCCGGCTTGGGCTAGAACGTGATCGTGGCGAGCGATGGGGAACAGGCTTTGCGCGAGTTTGCCGCCCACGCCGGCGGATCGATCTTGCCTTGCTGGACGTCGTGCTGCCAAAGCTTAGTGGTCCCGAGATTTATCTCTCCATTCGGGCCAAAAAGCCGGACTTGCCCGCCATCTTCGCCACGGGTTACAGCCCGGATACCGGGTTACTTGCACGTGTCCGGCAGGAGGGATGGCCTCTGCTTCAGAAGCCCTATTCCTCGCGCGCCCTCGCGATAAAGGTCCGCGCGCTGCTGGACCAACGCGTTCGCGTCGGTTTGCAGGATTGAGCGTGCGGAAATGGACGATTCGAGTTGACACTTCTTCTCGACGCGTGATAAGGATTACTCATACGTGGCACCGGCTGAACGCCGGTTTGCCGTGGCACTCAGGCGCGGAATACCAAAATTCCTGCTGGGTGTCCGGCAACAAACCCCACCCACCCCGGGAGGTGGGAGCCTTTGGGCTCTTGCCTCCCGTTTTTATTTGCTGCGCTGCCGTGTTTGTCATCGCGCTTGCCCTGAGGCACCAAGGGAACCGGGCGGCCGTTATGAGAGTGAGGCTTGCCCGCCGCTTGCCTCGCCCAGAGGCGGATGGCGGGGATCTGCTTTTGGTTTCGTATGCTCACCCCTGCACCTTCCGTGCGTCTGTGGAGCATGTTGCTCCATTTCAACTTCAAGGAGAAAATCTATGCCCGCTCGGCGAATGATCCGATTGTCGGCCCTCGGCTCATTAATCCTTCTCACGGCTTGCTGCTGCTGCGCGCAAACGCAGCCTCCACCCTCCACCGCGCGCAGCATCCGGCGAACATTTGAAGACGTAAATCGGAAAATTCTGGACATGGCGAAGGATTTCCCGGCGGACAAATACAACTTCAAGTTGCGGCCCGAAATGCGCACGTTTGGTGAAGTGATCGTCCACATCGCCTCGGGCAATGTGTATGCCGCGAAAGCGGGCCTCGGAGAGAAAGTGAATTGGGATGAGGTCGATCCGAAAAATTATCCGACGAAGGAAAGCGTTGTCGCCATGCTGGAAAAATCGATCGACGATTCGGAAGCGACGCTGAAATCCCTGCCGGATGATTCGTTCGCGAAAAGCGTGCAGCCGTGGCTCGCCGTCACGGAGCACTCTGCCGAGCATTACGGTTTGCTGGTCGCCTATTACCGCGCGAACGGATTAGTGCCGCCCGAATCGCGCCCCAAGAAATAAACAATTCTGTCGCAACCCGGCTTGTCATGCCGAGCGGAGTCTCGCGCGGTTTGGTCGTCCCGCGATTTGCGCGGGCGCGGGATCTGCTTTTGAAGTCTGAGAAATCCGTGTGGCACGGTCGTCGAATCGCCGTGCCACATCAGATTGTGGTTGCCGTCCTACTTCAGCTGCACCTGGCTTTTTGCTCTTGCGGCTGACAACGGCGTCGGCGTTCCTGATTGCTGCTGCAAGGAACCGCCAAACAGGCTGCTTTCATCACCCTCAATCCAGAAGAGCTGATTGCCGCTCGCCTGATAAATCGCGACGGATGCATTGCCGCCCAGCGCAGATATGTCGAGTGGCAACGTGTAATGTCCGGGATGCCCGGCGTCCGCAGTGGCCGTGCCGGTGAAACTGATGTTGCTGTCGGTGGTGTTGTTGCCCAGCGATCCGAACGGATCGCTGATGACGCCGGTTCCGTTCAAAGCGAGTCCCGCAACAGTGCCTTCACCGACGAAATCGAATTCAGCGTCTGTGTCTTCCGTTTCTGCAAGGAAGTCGTTGAACTCCTGGCCGCCGAATCCGTAATTTCCGGAAAAGCTTCCGGTCGTCGTATCTGTTTGAGGAGTCAAGACACCGATACCGCCGGCGAGTTCGGAGTCGAGATCAAGAACGACTCCTCCGCCCAGTCCACTGCTCGTGTTATTAGGATCATTCAGATTTAGATTCGGGTCCGTCAGGTAAATGCCCAGCGCGCTGACGTCCTGGATCGCAGTAGTGAATGTCATGCTGCCGTAGCCGTTTGTGGTGCTGCTCATTGAGTAAGTGCCGGAAATACTTGCGCCGCTTGCGGGTGCGCCCTCCACGTCGGCATCCGCTATGCCTCCAAAATTTGCCGGAAGCGTATTGTTATTGGCGCTGGTTGTGAACATGCCTGCCGAATCGTAAAGATCTCCAGAAAAATTACCCTGGAGCAGGAAAGTCGAAGTACCGAGCGAAGCATCCGTGAATGCCGTGGAACCCTGACTGAAAGCAGAGCCGACAAGTGAGTCAGTCGAGTCAATGTCGATCAGCCGAATACATTTTGGACTGACGACGTAGTAAACAAACGTCGTCACAAGGCCGGTATTCGTAATTTGCCCGCGCCCAAAGGAGTCTGGAGACGAAATCGTTGCCTTAGTGATCGACCCGGCCAAAGTCACATCGCCTTCATCGTTCACGTCCACGGTGCCATTTAGCCCCGTACCGCTGATCGTCAACACTCCGCCGAACGCGGCTGGACCGCCATCGGAATCAATCCCAGACATCGCGACGGCAAAATTGCCGCTCGGGGGACCCGAAGGTACGTCGGTCAACGTCTGCAAATCAAGGCTTCCACTCGACGTGGCGGTTCCATCAAACTCGATGATCTGCGCATGCTTCGCATTGATAAACTGAACCGCGAGAGTTTCCGTCCCATGCGAGCCGAGGTTGCCGTTGCCCGTGTTCAGCGTTAGCGTTCCCTGGCCGGTTGTCGAATTGATGGTCAGCGTGCCGCCCGTGATTGGTTGATCTGTCGCAGTCGCTCCGCCAGAAACCTCAACGGCATCGTTGTAATCCTCTTCACCGCCCGTCACCGAGCCGCTCGTTGTATCGATTGCCACGGATCCGGCGACGGCATAGAAACTGCCGCTGAAGTCGACTCCGCTTAGATAAAAAGCATAGCTGCTGCTCGAATTCGGATTCGAACCGCCGCCACCCCCGTTGCTCGAGCCGTTTCCGCCGCATCCTGCCGTGCAAATCAGCGCGAAGATCGCGAATGCGATGCCAAGATTTCGCCGGTTCATAGCAGCACTCCTTTCTGCTGAGCCGGCTGATTCAAATGCTGGCGAGCCGCAGCAGACAAAGCGATTCCGTGCTGATTGCGAATCGTGTAAACCTGCTGCCCCACGCTTACCGTTCGCGCCAGGAAAACTTGCTTGTTGTTGATCGTCTTCATCACGCCGGTGATCGCAACCGACGCGCCCGGTTGCACCGAAAGCGCGCCCTTGCCTTTCAACGCGAACCGTCCCAGGCTTGCATCCACGGTGCCCGATGAAGTGGTCAGCATCAGATGCGCTCCGAAAATCATTCCGCTTTTGGCCGCCGGTTTGGCCAGCACGCTCGAAACGGTTCCTCGAAGCGTCGTTTCTTTGCTTGCGTCGTATGCAAGCGGGCCCGAAAACTTCGCTACAACCGTTGAAGATTGCGCGTGCGCAATCGGCACGCACAGGATAATTGCCGCGGGCAGTAATGCCCAGAGGCTTATGATGCGCCGCTTCATATTTTCCCCTTTCAAGCCGGTGTTGCTTTGCCGACGCTCTCAAATACGCACGGGCTGCGTGCGAAATCGAGGCAAGCTCCGCGAAATCTAAACCCTACCCACACGAGAAAGTTTTCGACTTACTCAGATGCACGCGGAGCTTCTCCAGTAACTTTCCCGCGGGCGAGGGAATAGTTCCATTTAAGACAATCGCTGGCTATGGGTTGTTTGCTGCAGGGTGACGAAAAAACAACGAAGGCGCCTATGCGTTCTTCTTCAATTCGGCGAGCACCAGCTTTGCAACTTCCTTGAGGGTATCGAAAACGCCTTGCCCTGTTACCGCCACTGCTTCGAGCGAGGGCTCGCCTTTGACGGTCAACTGCTTCTGCAATTCGGGAACCGGCAGCGCGTTCGGCAAATCGCGCTTATTCAGCTGCAGGACGTAAGGAATCGTGGAGAAGTCGAGGTTGTGATCCTTCAGATGCTCGCGCAGGTTGTCCAGAGTCTCCAGGTTCGCGTCGAGCCGCTCTTCCTGCGAATCCGCCACGAAGACCACGCCGTCCGCGCCTTTAAGAATCAGTCGCCGGCTCGCTTCGTAGAAAACCTGGCCAGGAACGGTGTAGAGGTGAAAGCGCGTCTTGAATCCGCGCACGGTGCCCAAATCCAGAGGGAGAAAATCGAAGAAAAGCGTGCGATCGGTCTCCGTTGCCAGCGAGACCATTTTGCCCTTTTGCGCCGTGCCCGTATGGTCATAGATCCACTGCAAGTTAGCGGTTTTTCCGCCAAGGCCGGGACCGTAGTAAACGAGCTTGCAGTTAATTTCCCGCGCGGGAAAGTTAATGAACGGCACAATTTCCTCGGGATGCGAAGCAGCCTATTACTTATAGCATAGGGGCCCGCCTCCGCAACGACCGCCGGGGTAGCATGCTTCGCACTTGATAATGCAGGCGCAGGGATGGCGAAAAGTTGCGGGACTACCGTCAAGCGAGCCTAACCTCTTTGTTTACAGGGATTAGCGGCCTCTACGAGCCCAGGCCATCTTCCATCAGATAATTGGCTTCAGTTCGGTCGTGATCAGCAGAATCTCCACGGTGCCGATGTTCTCGATCGAGTGCGGAGGCAGCGGCGGCGACCACTGAGCCATCGGTTCGGTGGGCGGAGGACCGAGCGTGCGGCTGTCGAACATCAGGCTGCCGTCGCTATCGCGCCGCAGAAAATCGCTTTGCCTCGCAACATAAATCGCGCTCGGCCACCGGTGCGTGTGGACAGGGACGAAGTCTCCGGGCGGGATCCGCACTTCTAAAACGCGGACGCGCTCATTTTCAAATACCAATTTGTGATGTTTCGGGGCGGCGATCACCGCGTCCAGTGAATCGGGCCACGGCCAGTCCTGCTGCTCCGCGTTTTTCTTGGAATCGCCCAATGCGCCTCCGCTTTTATCGGAAAGCGCATTCTACCGCGGATCAACAGGATCGCGAGGCGTGGTGGCGCAGGAATCACCGTGCGCGGTGCGCATCACGGTGAAAAAATGGGCGGCGATGGACGCGACCACCAGCGCCCAGAGCAGCGGCGTGAACGCCGCGCCCACATGAAACATCAAAAATCCGCAGGCCCAAATGAACAGCAGCAAGAACGCCAGGCCGAGGAACAGGAATCGCATATAAATCCCTCCTGCTACGACGATGACGTGCTTGCTTATACTTCCCGGCCGCCGAGCTCACCCATCCCACAAAATCTGTAAATCGCTCCGCTTCTTGCCGTATCAAAAAGAGACGCCCGCTCTCCCCATTTGGAAAGAGCGGGCGCACCTGCGGAGACAGGTTTTGGTCTTGAATCCTTTACGCGATCGGCGTGCAAACCGACTTCACTTCCGTGTAGAGCTCGAGCACTTCGTGTCCCATTTCGCGGCCCCAGCCGGATTGCTTGTAGCCGCCGAACGGAAGCGCCGGATCGAACACGTTGTAGCAATTGATCCACACGGACCCCGCGCGAAGCATCGACGCCACGTGATGCGCCTTGGCAATATCCTTCGTCCAGACGCCCGCCGCGAGCCCATATTCCGTGTCGTTCGCTTTCGCGACGAGGTCGTCGATATTCTTGAACGGCGTCGCGGTGACCACCGGTCCAAAAATTTCCTCGCGCACCACTTTCATTTTTTCGTTCGTATTTACCAGCACCGTCGGCTCGACGAAGTAGCCCTTCGCGCCGTGGCGCTTTCCGCCAACCGCCGCCTTCGCGCCCTCGTGGTATCCCGACTCGAGATAGCCGCACACGCGATTGAGCTGCTCCTCGGAAACCAGCGGACCCATGTCCGTGCTCGGGTCGAGCCCGTTGCCGATGCGAATCTTCGAAGCGAGCTGCGAAACGCCGTCGACCACTTTGTCGAATTGCTTGTCTTCCACGTAGAGCCGTGAGCCCGCGCAGCAGCACTGGCCGTGATTGAAGAAGATCGCCATCGCCGCGCCGGGAATCGTGGCGTCGATGTCCGCGTCGTTGAACACGAGATTCGGCGATTTGCCGCCAAGCTCGAGCGAAACTTTTTTCAGGTTGCCCGCAGCGGCCTTCAGGATCAGCTTGCCGACTTCCGTCGATCCGGTGAACGCGACCTTGTCTACTTTGTCATGCGCCGCAAGCGCGGCGCCCGCCGTTTCGCCGTAGCCCGGCACGATGTTTACCACGCCGTCGGGAATTCCGGCTTCCTGAACCAGTTCGCCGAGCAGCAGCGCCGTCAGCGGAGTCTGCTCCGCAGGCTTGAGCACCACGCAACATCCCGTCGCCAGCGCCGGAGCCAATTTCCACGCGGCCATCAGCAGCGGGAAATTCCACGGGATGATTTGCCCCACCACGCCCACGGGCTCGCGCAGCGTATACGCCAGGAATTTTCCGCCGCCCTGGAGCACCAGCGGAATCGTGTTGCCTTCTATCTTCGTCGCCCAGCCGGCCATGTAGCGGAACATTTCAATCGTTCCGGGCAGATCGGCCACGCGCGCGATCGTGAGCGGCTTGCCGTTATCGAGCGATTCAAGCTGCGCGAATTCCTCCGCGTGCTTTTCGACCAGGTCCGCAAGTTTCCAAATCATTCTTGCGCGCTCGCCGGGAGAAAGCTTGCGCCACGGGCCGTTGTCAAACGCGTGCCGCGCGGCCGTAACGGCGCGATTGATGTCTTCCTTATCGCCCTCGGCTACATTCGCCAAGACATCTCCGGTTGCGGGATTGTAGGTGGGAAAAGTTTTGCCCGAAGCGGCGTCCACCCATTTGCCGTTGATAAGCATTTGCCGCGTCTTCGCGACGTACTTCGAAACATGTTCAGTCAGCGGTACTGCCTGCGTAGCTGTGGCCATCTCTTTCCTCCTTCACCTTCCGCGAGAATTTCGCCGATCCATTGTTCTGTGATGTAAGGAATCTTTTCGCCGATGCCTTTGCCGGGGACATAAATCTCGCTCGGCTGAACGGGCGCACATCATAGTCCCGCACCCGCCCGCTTTGCAATGGGACGGCGCTCGTCGGTAGTGCCCTAACTCTGTGTCGCTTAGCTCCGAGACGCAACCACATCCATCTCGAATTGTTCGAGTAAACGAATGTGAACGTCGGTCGGAAGCGGCGCTTCTGAGTAGTACTTATTCTCAGAAAAGAATGCCTCAGAGCGGCGCTGGATCGTAAAAGGAGCATGGATAGGCTTTCGAGGTGCGCCTTCGGATTGAAGCGTCAGAATGATCGGTTGAAAGGGCGATTTGTCACGGCTGACTTCGGCTAGGGCCGCATGACTCCGTTGGCATAGATTGGTGATCGGGGAATAGCTGGACAATATCGGCGTGTCTTGCTCCCGCCGTGAGGAAGGCGGCGGCAAGCCGCCGCACTCCACACAAAGATGCCGGACTGCCCTTCGTTCCTCAGGGTGAAAAGAACCCGGCGCTGCGTTTGAACGTTTCGGCTGCGCGATTGAAGGAATCAGCAGTTGAGTTAAGGCATCGATACGAGTATGAATTGGCCTTTGAATTCGCAGGAGGAAGCCATGAACCGAATGGGCCGAAGAATCATCGCGATGGTCGCGCTGGGAACTTTTGCGCTCGTGATCGGGCTCGTCGAGTTGCGGCAAGCGCACGCGCAGGAGGCCAAAGAGCCGTATCCGCGCATGGCGCCGCTGGATCAATATCTGATGGAGCGCAACGCCGAGATTGCGATGGCGCGGAGCGCGGCTCCGGAGGCCATCTCGCGCGATGCCGAAGTGCTCGTCCTGGGCAGGCATGGCTACGAAACCGCGGTGAAAGGCAAGAACGGTTTCGTATGCGCGGTGGAGCGAGGGTGGATGAGCCCATTCAACGGCGACTTTACCGCCAATTTCTGGAACCCCAAACTGCGAGGCCCGATCTGCTTCAATCCGCCGGCGGCGCGGTCCATTCTGCCGATGACGTATAAGAGAACGGAGATGGTATTGGCCGGTGAATCCAAGGCGCAGATCATGGCGGGCATGAAAATTTTCATAAAGCAAAAGCTGCCGCCGCTGGAGCCGGGCGCGATGAGCTACATGATGTCCAAAGAGCAGTACCTGACCGACCACGGGCAGCACAACTGGATCGCTCACGTGATGATCTACACTCCGCTGATGGACGGCGCGGCGTGGGGCGCGGATCTCGACCACTCTCCCGTGATGCTGAATCCGCAGTTCCATGGCGATCCGGAGCCGATCGACGTGTTCATGATTCCCGCGGGCATGTGGTCGGATGGAACGCCAGATCCGGTGAAGGATTAGCAACGCCGAAGAGGGATTCTTCGACTGCGCCGCGTGGACACCGCTGTGCGATTGGAACGCCGAGCCACGCGGCTCCGCTCCCTTCCTGCGTCAGAGCCGGCAGAATGACGGACGATGTGCCGGTGATGGATCGGCGTCCCGAGGCGCAGCGCCGGCATCCTATCCGCTCCAAGCGCTAACCGTACTTGAGCGTGGTGCTTTGTCCGACCTCGATAATGTAACCGTCGGGATCGCGGATGTAGCAGCGTATCTCGCCGTATTTGGGAATCGGCGGCGTGAGAAACTCGGCCCCCCGGCTTTTCCACAATTCATAGCACGCGTGAATATCGGCAACTCGGAAATTCATAAAGCTGTTGATGTGATTCGGGTCGGGGACGCTGAGCGTTACCATCGGCTTGTCCGGAGTGGGCCCGCCCCCCACGTTCAGAATCATCCAGATATTCGCAAGCTGAAGATATGGAGGCGCGTTGCCGTCACCCATGGTCAGAATGCGGGCGCCAAAGACTTTTTCATAGTAGCGAGCCGATCGTTCGACGTCGGCGACGGTGAGAAAATGCGCGATGCTGATCCCTTCTCGCGGGGGCATCTCATAGGTCTTCTGTTCGACTTGCACGGCGTTCATCGATGGCTCCTTTCGATATGTGCGGAGAATCTGTTGGACATTGCTGCGCGGCCTCTACCGGATGGGCGAGAGCCCGTGGTTCGGGCCATCTCGCGCCCTCGGGCTACGTGTCCATCCGTTCGACCCATTTGGCGCGGAATGCGGGGGCCGGGAATGGATCGGCGAAGTACTGCGTTTCGCGCGCGACTTTGTCGCCAATGAACTCCATGATGCTCACGGTATAGGACGGCTTGCCGTCATAGGTGAGGACAAATTCGGTGACCCAAAGATCGCCGCTGCCAATCATTCGCCGGATAGAAAAACGTTTGTTGCTCGGCTGACTGGCGCGCTGCCCCTGTATGTTGCGCCGGCCGCGCGTTCGCTCGCCTGACTGCGGGTAATCGAGCACCGCGTCCTCGCGATAGATCAGGTGCTCGGTTTCAAAATCGTTGGCATCGGATGCGGCCCAATGCTGGTTCAGCGCCGCGCGGATCTCTTGATCTCGCGCCGGAGAAGGCTGTTGTTTCGTTTGTTGATCGTTCATCTTGAGCCCTCAGTTGGAAAAGAGGCTGGATGCCCAGCGGAATCGGAGTGGGTGGTGGGTTAGTCGTGCTGGTTGTTCGAACAACCTGGGAGTCTACACTCCGGCAGAGTGGAGGTCACGCGCGATCGGGGGCCGCTAGAAAGGCTACACAGCGCATCGCGTTTTGCCGATCAGGATCCCCCTTCGGCGGGCAGGGACCGGCGCTGCCACGGGAGGTTAGAGGAGGGATTCTTCGACTGCGCCGCGCGGGCACCGCAGCGCGGTGCGAACAGCCAGCCGCGCGGCTTCGCTGAGAGTGACGATTTTTTTCGCAGCGCGAAACTAATGCGCCGCGGGTGTTGCGCCGTGGCTCAGGCTGTAGACGTAGGCGGCGACGGCTTTCACCTGATCGTCCGTGAGCTGTGCGCCGCCTTTTGGCGGCATCGGACTGCGATAATTTTTCGGTTGCGAGACGCCGTCGGTAATCGTCTTCGCGATTCCCGCGTAGCTGCCGTCGCTCCACAACCATTTGTGCGCGGTGAGCGCGGGCCCGAGCGGACTGCCTTGGCCATTCTGTCCGTGGCAGCCGGTGCAAGCCGCGCCGCCAATCTGTCCGCGGTAGATTTGCTGGCCCTCGGCGACCATTGGAGGAGTTGCGCCACGCGGAGGTGCTCCGGCTGCCGTGGCTTCGTGTCCCGCATTCGGATGCAAGCCCTCGGGCGGCCTGGACGCTGCGGCCGAGATTGGGCCTGCGCCCGCGGTGAGGCTTGGGCAAGGAGTGATGCCGCCGCCCGCGCCAGCTCCGCCGACATAGGTGATGCGGTAGATGCGTCCGGTGACATCATCGGAAACGTAGAGCGCGCCATCGGGTCCGACGGCAAGGCCACTCGGACGATGTGGCGCGTCCGCCGGAGATTTCTTGCCGTCCGCGAAACCATCCGCAAAAATTTCGCACGGCGCGGAAGCGCGTCCGCCGGAAAGCGGCTGGAAGACGACGTTGTAGCCGCCCTGCGCGTAGGGCGCGCGGTCCCACGAGCCGTGAAATGCGATGAAGACTCCCTTTGTGTAGCGCTCGGGAAATTCTTTTTTGTCGTAGTGCGCGGCGCCGTTCGGTCCCCAGTGCGCGGGGAACGCGGCTGCCGGGCCCGTTTTGTCGGCGCAGACTCCCACTTTTTTGCCGCCGTCGCCGCCATATTCCGGAGCGAGCACCAATTTTTTCTGGAACAAATCGTAGTAGCACCCGGGCCAGCCGTAGTCGCCGCCCTTTTTGAGCAGCAGCAATTCTTCAGCGGGAAGAGTGGCTTCCTGATCGGGCTTGTAGAGCTTCGGCCAATTGTTGAAGAGCTGATCGCGCCCGTGCTGGGTGACGTACAGCTGGCCGTCGTAGAAAGCGTAGCCTTCGGCGTTGCGGATTCCGGTGGCGTAGCGCTCGGCGGGCGAAAATCTCTGATCGGTTTTGTTCGCGTCGTAGAGCCAGACGCCGCCGCGAGTTTCGAGCTGGGTGCAGGGATCTTCACCGGGCGAGCCGGGAACGCGATTTTTCACCTGGCAGGCGTTGGTGGGAGTGGCGACGTCGATATACATCTCGCCGTTGGACGCGATGTAGAAAGGATGCATCGGGTGATCGCCAGTGAGCGGGAGTCCGAAAACGATCGTGGTTTCAGGTGCATCGACTTTCGGAACGATCGAGCCGCTCGTGAGCGGAAATTTCGCGATGCGATCGTTCGTCTCGAAATAGATCGCGTCCTTATAGAGGCCGATGCCGCTGCCACCGGCGTTGCCCTCCTGGGCGCTGCGGCCGAAACGCTGGATCACGTCGGCATGACCAGAGCCGGATTTATCCTGAAGCGCGACGAGGAAGCCTCCCGCGTGCGGCGGCGTATTGCCGTAATAGCGGCCGGACCACGTGTTGACGTAGACGACTCCATCGGGGGCGACGACAAGATGGCGCGCGTGGCCGATGTTGTCGGCAAAAATTGTGGCGCAGAAGCCGCCGGGGAGTTTCAGGCCGGCGTCGTTATTCGGGCAGGCGGATTGCGGAGCCGCAGCGGCGGATGGGGAAAACATCCAGCTTGCGATCGGAGGCGCGATGTGGGCGCGAAAGATGAAAAGAAACAGAGCAAAGCAGAAAACGAAAACGAGGAAAATCAGTAAGCGCTTCATTGTTCCCCCAAAGAAGAATCGATTGCTAGTTTAGATTCGCGCGGCAGCGATTCAGGCTCAACGTGCTGCGCGAAAGGGCCGAGAAACAGATCCTTCGTCCGAGAAGAGGAAAAATCCTCGGCCTCAGGATGACGATCCTCGTCGGATCGTCACCAAAAAAAGCGGGTCCTCGACTCCCGTTGGTCGCACGGGATGACCATGCTCGTCGCATGGTCAAATTGGATACGGCGTGGGCGAGCGGCGAATCGTGACCCAGCGAATTTCGGTGAATTCGTCCAGGCCTGCGCGGCCGCCGAAACGTCCATAGCCGCTGTCTTTCACGCCGCCAAAAGGCATTTGCGGTTCGTCATGCACCGTCGCGCCGTTGATGTGACAGATGCCGAACTGCAATTTTTCGGCGATGCGGAGCGCTTTGTTCACGTCGCGCGTGAAGACGGCGCTTGAAAGTCCGTAAGCGGTGTCGTTGGCAATGCGCAACGCGTCGTCAGCATCGTTTGCGATGACGACTGGTTTCGCGGGGCCGAAGGATTCCTCGTGATAAATGCGCATGGCGGGCGTGACGCCGAAAACGACCGTGGGCGGATAGGCCGGGCCTTGCGCTTTGCCGCCGCAAAGAATTTTCGCGCCCTTCGCGACGGCGTCGTCGACGAGAGACTGCACGCGTTCGAGCGCCGCAGGATTGATCATGCAGCCGATCTGCGACTGCGAGTCCATCGGGTCGCCCATTTTCAGCGCCTGGCCTTTCGCGGCGAGCTTTTTCGCGAAATCCTCGGCGATCGGTTTTTCGACGACGATGCGTTCCGTGGACATGCAGATTTGTCCCTGATTCATGAACGCGCCGAAATTCGCGGCGGAAACCGCAGCCTCGATGTCGGCGTCGGCGAGCACGATCATCGGCGCTTTGCCGCCGAGTTCCAGAACAACGCGCTTGAGATGGCGGCCCGCGCTTTCCGCGATCAGGCGGCCGATTTTCGTCGAGCCGGTGAAATTGATGCGGCGCGTTTTCGGATTGGCGATCAACTCGTCGACAACTTCGGCGGCGTCGGGCGGGGCGTTGGTGATTACGTTGATCACGCCTTTGGGAAAGCCGGCTTGCTCGAAAACGGAGGCGATCGAAAGATGCGTGGCCGGCGATTCCTCGGAGGCTTTCAGCACGACCGTGTTGCCGTAGGCGATCGGCGACGCGACAGCGCGCATTCCGAGAATCATCGGAGCGTTCCAGGGCGCGATACCCGCGATCACGCCGACGGGCTGGCGGATCGCCATCGCAGTCGTGTCCGGCAGATCGGTGGGAATCACTTCGCCGATCAAACCGTAGGCTTGCGCTGCAGCTTCGCGCAAAATGCCGACGGTATAAATGCAATTGAACATGCCCCAGCCGAACGTTTGGCCTGTTTCCGCGGCGGTGATTTTCGCGATGTCGGGCATGCGATGCTCGAGCACGTCGGCGGCTTTCAGCAGCAGGTTGCGGCGCATCGCCGGCTGCGACGCGCCCCAGGTCTTGAACGCCTCAGCGGCTGCTTCGACGGCGCGGCGTGCGTCTTCGCGCTTGCTGGCTGGCACACGCGAGGCGACTTCGCCATTGAACGGATTTTTCTTCTCGTAGATTTTTCCGTCGGCGGCGCCTACCCATTCGCCGTTGATGAAGAGTTTTTCGTCATGAGTTGAGACTGCTTGCATGCGGCCTCCGTTCGCGGCATTCCCGTTACCCGCCCGAAGTTTACCGCACGCGGAGGCGAGGCGGAAGTTCTTCAGAGCTGCTGCGTCTTTCACGCACGTGGAAAATTCGACGGTCTTCTTACTCATCCCGCGCCGAGGGCGAAGGCCAGGAGGCGTTGGACAAACTCGCGCGGCTGCTCGATCTGGGGCACGTGGCCTGCGCCGGCGATTCGCTCCACACGCGCCTGAGTACGTTGCAAGACCCATTTTGTGATGCGATCGCCTGGATTGAGCCGATCCTCTTCGCCCCAGAGGAGCAGCACCGGGCAACTGGGAACCGCCGCTTCTGTTACCGGCCCAAGCACCGTCTCGACCAGCGAGGGAATCAACGACACGCTTTGAGTCATCGCCTCGCGAAGCTCGATCGAGACTTCGCCGGGTCGAGCAAAGCCAAGCGCAAGGCTTCGGGGAAGAGTCGCGTTGCGGCGAAACCGGTTTCTGAGCAACGCCTTGAGCGGTGGCGACCTGAGAACGGCGCGAGTGAAAGCGCCGATGGGAAGTGGTCCTCCATCGACCAACACGACCCGCTGGCATCGCTCGGGAAACTGCGCCGCGAGTTCCCAAGCCAGCGCCCCTCCGATTGAGTTGCCGGTCACACAGGCAGCAGGGACGTGAAGGCCGTCTAGAACGCGAACGAGCCAGCGGGCATAGCCCGCGAAGCCGGAAGGATTTCCTTCAGAGCCCTCACCGATTCCGGGCAGCTCCGGCGCGATCACGAGTGCGTGCTCGGAGAGCGCCGACCACACCGATCCCCACTGCAATGATGCGCCGCCCCAGCGCCCGTGCAAAAGAAGGATTGGAGTGCCTTGGCCGCCGACCCAAACTCTCGCCGGATGTCCTTCGACTTCGAATGTGCGCACTTGCATCGCGGGCCCCCGCCTCGGGCGCTAACGGTGGACTAGCTCCCTCTGAAGACCGAGGTGCTTATTTCTTCAGGGCGCCGTAGCGCGAGCGATGGCGTTTGCCCCAGGACGACATTTGGACGAGGATCGGCCGCAGGCTTTGTCCATGCCGCGTGAGCGAGTATTCCACGCGCGGAGGAACCTGCGCGAAGACCTTCCTGTGCACAACTTCATCGCGCTCGAGTTCCCGAAGGTGCTTGGTGAGCATCTTTTTCGTGGTTCCGGGTATTAACCTTTGAAGCTCGCTGAATCGGCGAGTTTTATCTTCCAGATAAAACAGGATCAAGGGCTTCCATTTCCCGCCGATGACTTCTGTTGTGAGTCTTACAGGACAATCGAAACCATTCACGGGTGTTCTCCAAAGCCACTAGGTAACAAAAAAGTGCCTACTAACGCGACGGGGACTTTAGCCTAAAATCGCGCGTTTGGCTAGGGTCGTCGCGCTTCCGGGGGGAAAAATGGCAGACAAGCGACCTGTGGTTCTATACGGCGCGAGCGGGTTTTCGGGCCGGCTGGTGGCCGAATACCTGCGCGAGTACAACGTGCCTTTTGTCGCAGCTGGACGGAACAAAGCCAAGATTCAGGAAGTGATAAGCCGCGTGCCGGGAATCGAAACGGCAAACTATGAGATCGTGGAAACGGGCGGCTCTGTCGCGGAGCTCGCGAAGCTTTTCAGCGGGGCAAAGGTGGTCTGCAACACCGTTGGCCCGTTCATCTATTACGGTCCAGCGGTGATCGAGGCCTGCCTGCAGGCGGGCTGCCACTATCTCGATATCGCCGGCGAGCAGGCGTGGCACCGCACGCTTTCCGAACAATGGAGCCAGAAATTCGCGGACAAAGGCTTGGTGATCGTGGCGGCGATGGCGTTCATGTCCGCGCCGAGTGATGCGGCCGCGCGCGTGTGCTTGGAACTGGGCGGAATCGACAGCTTGGAAATTCTCACAATGTTTGACGGCATGCCGACTTTCGGTTCCACGCAAACGATTTTTGCCGTGATTCAGACCGACGGTTTTTACCTTGACCAAAATCGCTTCAAGCCTTGGCCGCGTGCCGTGGGATACGAAGCCGTGGTGCCCGGCTACATTCGGACGCAACTGGCGCTGAGCTGGGGCGGGTTTCCGCATCCTGTTTGGTACAAGGATCATCCGCAGGCGGCGAATGTGAAATCGTTCGGCGGACTTTTGACGCGTCAAATTATGGAAGGCGTTTTAGCTACGGAAAAACATTTTGAGGAAGCGATTAAGCCGCTGCCGAAAGCCGAGCAGGAAAAGAAGCTTGCGGAAATGGCGAACGCCGTTCAAGGAGCCACTCCGCCGCGCGAGAATGCGCGCGAGCAGCGCACGATCGACGTGATTGTGGGACGCGGATCGCTCGAATCGGCGCGCGTGACGCTTTTTGGAACGTGTTGCTACAAGCAAACGGGATTGATGCAGGCGTGGGCGGCGCACAATTTGATCCACGGTAAGCCGCGCCAACTGGGGTATTCGTCTCCGGCGGCTGCGTTTGGCCATCGTGAGATTTTGAGGACCCTCGAACACCACGGGTTTTCGAAGATGAAGATCGAAGCCTAGGTTTAGAATGTGCAATTGCCAGTACGCAACTTTTCCCGTAATGAAGTTACTCAGGAGTTGAGAGTGTTATGCCGGATGGCGATCCATTTGTATTTGAGAGTTCCTGGGGATTCTAGTGGACGTGCTCCGGTTTGCAGTGTTCGGATGTGCGTACGCGCTCTTCACTTTCCCGTTGATGGCTGCCCAGCAAGGCGGCCCCGCTTCCGACCCCAAGTCCCCGTCAACGCAAGGACCAACCGTTGCCGCCACGATTCCGTCGTACCCTGACAGCACCAAGGGGCTAGAGAATTTCGTCAAGGACTTGCTCAAGTTGGAAAAGGAAGGCAATCAGCAGGAGCTGGAGGTTTACGAGAAATCATTGGTATTGCAAGATGCCGATAGGTGGTTTAAGTCGGTTTTCGGCGAGGAATTGGGATCACGAATGGCTTTAGCATCTGCACCAATGCGGGCGGATGCGCAGATCCACACAGCTGATATGCTCGTCGAGCAACTGAAACAGCGACGCAGTGAGATCAAGGTCGTGCGCTTCGAAGATTCATGCAATCCAGATGCGACGCCCATCGAATATCCTTTCCTTCTACTCCGAAAAACGTCCGATCCTCTCTACGATGTGCGCTTTCTTGGGCCGTCGGACGACTCGGTTTGGGCGTATTTTACCTATGTGGACGGCGGTTTCCGGTTCATTGGGAATTTGAAAGTTAGTGAATTTGTAGAATACGATCTGCCGCCCTCTGTTTCGTCTACCAAGAGGATTCGAGTGGGTGGAAACGTAGTCGCCGCAAAACTGACGCATCAAGTGCAGCCAGAATATCCGCAGGAAGCCAAAGCGCAGCACATTCAAGGCACGGTACTTTTGCACGCAATTATCGCGAAAGATGGATCGGTGCG
>JASHRM010000298.1 GCA_030037315.1 Candidatus Acidiferrales bacterium | reverse complement strand
AAAATCTGCCGGGTGCCCTTCTACCCATTCTCCACGCCTTGCAGGATGAATTTGGATACATTGACAAGGCCGCGGTTCCGCTCATCGCCGACGCCCTGAATGTTTCTCACGCCGAAGTTTACGGCGTAATCAGCTTCTATCACGACTTCCGTCAGGAGCCTCCCGGCAAGCACATCCTGAAAGTGTGTCGCGCCGAGTCCTGCCAGGCCATGGGATGCGAGAAGACGATTCGTCACGTTGAGAGGCGCCTCGGAATTCACCTCGGCGAGACGACGGAAGACCAAGCCTTTACCGTTGATGCAGTCTACTGCTTGGGAAATTGCGCTCTGTCTCCCGCGGTTATGTTGGATGGCAAGCTTTACGGCCGCGTTTCCTCAGAAGTTGCGGACTTTCTGATTGACGACGCGCGGAGGCGCGCATGAGCGTGAAGCTCTACGTCCCATGTGACGCCGCAGCCGTCTCCGTTGGCGCGGACGCCGTCGCAAAAGCACTCGCCGGGCAGCTCTCAAAGCGTCGCCTGGATGCCACGATCGTTCGCAACGGATCGCGCGGGATGTTTTGGCTCGAGCCGCTGGTTGAAGTGGAAACGCCGGGCGGTCGCATCGCCTACGGCCCTGTTTCCGTTGATACGATTCCAGGATTGCTCGATGCGGGCATGCTTGAGGGGAGACCGCATACGCTTTGTCTCGGCCTAACCGAAGAAATTCCTTTTCTGAAAAAGCAGGAGCGCCTTACTTTCGCGCGCTGCGGCATCACCGATCCTCTTTCCCTTTCCGATTATGTGAGCCACGGCGGATATCGCGGCCTGGAAAAGGCTCTGAGACTCGCGCCTGAGGCGATCATCGAGGAAGTCGTCACTTCCGGCCTGCGCGGCCGAGGTGGCGCGGGCTTTCCCACCGGCATTAAATGGAAGACGGTTCTCGCCGCGACCGATACGCCGAAATACATCGTCTGCAATGCGGACGAAGGCGATAGCGGCACGTACGCGGACCGCATGATCATGGAAGGCGATCCCTTCGTGTTAATCGAGGGCATGACCATCGCCGCGATTGCCGTCGGCGCAACGGCGGGATATATCTACCTCCGCTCGGAATATCCTCACGCGTTCCGCACGCTGCAACGCGCAATCCGCATCGCGTACGACAAGGACTACCTCGGAACAAATGTCGCAGGCAGCGGCAAAACGTTTCACCTTGAAGTTCGCATGGGCGCGGGTGCCTATATCTGCGGCGAGGAAACTTCCCTGCTTGAAAGCCTGGAGGGCAAGCGCGGCCAGATCCGTTTCAAGCCCCCGCTGCCAGCGATCAAGGGACTTTTCGGCAAGCCGACGGTCGTCAACAACGTGATTTCGCTCTCCACTGTTCCGATCATTCTCGACAAGGGTGGCGCCTATTATCGCGATTTCGGCATGGGCAAATCGCGCGGCACGCTCACGATTCAGCTCGCGGGCAACATCAAGCATGGCGGGCTCGTCGAAAAAGCCTTCGGCCTTACGCTGCGCGATGCAATTTACGAATACGGCGGCGGCACAGCTTCAGGACGTCCTCTGCGTGCAGTGCAGGTTGGCGGTCCGCTTGGCGCTTATTTCCCCGAGTCTCTGCTCGATACGCCCCTCGATTACGAGGCGTTCTCCGAGCGAAAGGGCATGCTCGGCCACGGCGGCATCGTGGTCTTTGATGACACAGTTGACCTGGCGCTTCAGGCGCGTTTTGCGATGGAATTTTGCGCGGTGGAAAGCTGCGGAAAATGCACTCCATGCCGCGTCGGTTCAACCCGCGGCGTCGAAGTAATCGACAAGATTATTGCAGGCGAGGATCGGGAAAAAAACCTCGAACTTCTGGCCGATTTGTGCGAAGTTTTAACGGATGGGTCGCTTTGTGCCCTGGGTGGTCTGATCCCCTACCCGGTGCAGAGCGCTATTCGCCATTTTCCTGAAGATTTCGGCAAGGCTATTCCGCCGCCCGCAGCGTCCGGATCGCCCTTGCCCCGGGAGTCACAACCATGGCGCTGATACAAGAAACAGATTACGGCACGCCGAAGCGAGTTTCCGAAACTCTCGTTACGCTCGAAATCGACGGGAAGTCCATGACGGTTCCTGCCGGCACGTCCGTGATGCGCGCCGCCGCGGAAGCGGGCGTGATGGTGCCCAAGCTCTGCGCCAGCGATAATCTCGAGCCCTTCGGCTCTTGCCGCTTGTGCCTGGTTGAAATTGACGGCCGCCGCGGTACTCCTGCCTCGTGCACGACACCGGTTGAAAATGGGATGAAGGTTCGCACGCAATCTCCCAAACTTGCAAAGCTTCGCTACGGAGTGATGGAGCTATACGCCTCCGATCATCCGAAAGAGATGCTCCAGGTGCCTGCCGAGGGCGCGACCGAATTTCAGCGCATGATCGCCGCGGTCGGCTTGAAAGAAGTCCGCTACGGCCACAGGGGCAAGAATCATCAGAACGCCGATATAGATGACTCGAATCCGTATTTCTCATTCGATCCGGCGAAATGCATTGTCTGTTCGCGCTGCGTCCGCGCTTGCGAGGAAGTTCAGGGCACTTTCGCGCTGACGATCGACGGCCGCGGGTTCGCCTCTGTCGTTTCCGCCGGAGACAGGCCTTTCATCGAATCGGAATGCGTTTCATGCGGCGCTTGCGTGCAAGCGTGTCCGACCGATAGCCTCGTCGAGAAATCCTACGTGCAAAAAGGTGCGCCGGATCGCACGGTCGTCACCACCTGCGCCTATTGTGGCGTGGGATGCTCTTTCAATGCGGAACTCAAGGGCAACGAAGTCGTTCGCATGGTTCCAAACAAAGAGGGCAAGGCAAATCACGGACATTCCTGCGTGAAAGGCCGCTTCGCGTGGGGCTACGCAACGCATAAGGACCGCATCACGAAGCCCATGATCCGCGCGAAGATTACCGACCCCTGGCGCGAAGTCAGTTGGGACGAAGCCATCCATCACGCGGCCAGCGAATTCAAGCGCATTCAGGCGAAGTATGGCCGCGATTCGATCGGCGGCATCACGTCGTCGCGTTGTACCGACGAAGAAACCTATCTCGTCCAGAAAATGATCCGCGCCGCGTTCGGTAACAACAATACCGACACCTGCGCTCGCGTTTGCCATTCGCCGACGGGCTACGGCATGAAGACGACCTTTGGCACGTCAGCGGGAACGCAGGATTTCGATTCTGTTGAAGAAGCCGACGTAATCATGATCATCGGCGCCAATCCCACTGACGCGCACCCGGTGTTCGCCTCGCACATGAAGCAGCGGCTTCGCCAAGGTGCGAAGCTGATCATCGTCGATCCGCGCCGAATCGACCTCGTTAAGTCGCCGCACATCAAGGCGAATTACCACCTTCCCCTCCTGCCCGGCACGAATGTGGCTGTGATCAATTCGATCGCCCACGTTATCGTCACTGAGGGCCTCGTCAACGAGGAATACGTCCGGGAACGCTGCGATCTCGCCGCGTTTGAACAGTGGCGCAAGTTCGTTGCCGAGGAAAAAAATTCGCCTGAAGCAATGGAGAAGTTCACCGGCGTATCTGCGGCCGATGTTCGCGCCGCAGCTCGCCTCTATGCCACAGGCGGCAACGGAGCTATCTATTACGGCCTAGGCGTCACCGAGCACAGCCAGGGCTCTACCATGGTCATGGGCATGTGCAATATCGCCATGGCTACCGGCAACGTCGGCAAGAACGGCGTTGGCATCAATCCTCTGCGCGGACAAAACAACGTTCAGGGTTCCTGCGACATGGGCTCTTTCCCGCACGAATATCCGGGTTACCGCCACGTCTCGCAGGACGCCGTCCGTGAATCCTTTGAAAAAGACTGGGGCGTGAAACTCCAGACCGAGCCGGGCCTGCGCATCCCCAACATGATCGATGCCGCAATCGACGGCACCTTCAAAGGCCTCTACGTGCAGGGAGAGGACATCGTTCAGTCCGACCCCAACACACAGCACATGGCGCGCGGTCTCGCCGCGATGGAGTGCGTCGTCGTCCAGGATCTTTTCATCAACGAAACCGCCAGTTACGCTCACGTCTTCTTGCCTGGCTCGTCGTTTCTCGAAAAGGATGGGACCTTCATCAACGCCGAGCGCCGCATCGGCATGGTGCGAAAAGCCATTGAGCCTCTGCCGGGCCTTGCCGACTGGGAAGTTACGGTTAAGTTGTCAAACGCTCTCGGCTACCCGATGCATTACAACCATCCATCCGAAATCATGGACGAAATCGCGCGCCTCACTCCTACCTTCGCCGGAGTCAGTTTCGATATGCTCGACCGCGTCGGTAGCGTGCAGTGGCCATGCAACGAAAAAGCCCCCCTGGGCACGCCGATCATGCACATAGGCGGCTTCGTTCGCGGCAAAGGCCGCTTCATGATCACCGAATTCATTCCGACCGACGAGAAAGTCAACGCGCGCTTCCCGCTGATCCTTACCACGGGCC
>JASHRM010000025.1 GCA_030037315.1 Candidatus Acidiferrales bacterium | reverse complement strand
GCCAGGAAGGTCGTCCCACTTTCGGAAGTGGAGGCATGTTGGAGAGCGCCCGGCAAGCCGCGCCTAGTTTTCACAATGGGCGAATAGCTGGATTGCAGCAGGCTCTACCTAATTTTTTGCGACGCGGTCGCAGACGAGGCGCGCCGCTTTCACGGCGCCGACCACTTTGCCCGAGAAAATGTGGATTTCGCCGGGCGAAGTTTCCTCGACGTAGAGCGTGCGGCGGTCCGTGATGGGATTGTTCTCGACCACGCGGATCGTGAACCGCGAGCCGATGTATTGCGCGTCCTTTGAGGCGGGAATTCCGAGCATCGAATCCTTGCGCATGGCCTCGAAGCGGCTGAAATCGATTTTCTCCCACGTCGGACCGTTGAGCATGTGCGCGTAGGGTTCGGGAATCGGGTCGTTCGGATTGTTCGTGGTCCAGTGATTCGTATTTTTCGCCGAGCCGAAAAGAGATTTTTCCGTGCTGCCGTAAGGATCGAACGCAGTAAACGGTCCGTCCACAATCACCAGCGATACGTGGTGCAGCTCTTTCGGCAATTGGATCAGGATTTTTTCAGCCACCTGATATTTCGCGTTCTTGAAAAGTCCGAGGCTCGGTCCCAGCCCGTAGGTCGCCCAGATCACGAAATCGTAGCCGCCGCGGTCTTCTCTCTTGAAAGCGCGCCGCTGAAATGGAATGTCCAGCATTTCGACGCGATTTTCGACTGTTTCGCGCAGCGCATCCGGATCGTAAATCTGTTCATCCACTTCGTAGCATTTGTCGATGAAGCCGAAATCCATCCAGTCCGGCCGCGCGGGCTTGCAGAGGAGGTGATACTGCGCCATCACTTTTTCGAAGAGGTCCGGCGGCGTCACCGAGCCTTCTTTCGGAATCGCATAGTAATGCCGGCTGTTGCGAACGATCGCCGGCGCATAGGCCTCGGTGAATTCGGCGCGCGCTTCCAGAGTTTCGCTGATGGTTTCCGGGCTTCGCGGATAGTGATAGCCGGAATGAATGCGGTATTGGTTGATGACGGAAGTGGCGCGCAAAATTCCGAGCGGATCGAAGAGATGAACGTTGTGACCGGCTTCCGCGAGCCGGATCGCAATCGTCGAGCCGTAGATTCCGGCGCCCGCGACGGCGATTTTTGCGCGACTCATTGAGCGGAATTCTGTGCGGCCGGGGCGGCAGGAGTGGCGGCCACGAGCCTGCCTTCGCGAATGAAGTAATCAACGCCGCGCCAGCGAATCGTGCGACGGCCCCAACTCGCGATCCACATCACAAACGCCAGCGCATCCCAAAATGGAATCAGCGGCAGTTTCTTGAGGAAGCCTTTTTGCTTCATGCCCCACACGCCGATCGTCCAAGTGATCAGGATGCGGAATAGCGCGTAGCCGCCGAAATACGCGATCGCAACGGGCACGGTGGGACAAACTGCCACAGCCACAATCGCCCAGATCAAGCCCCACGTGAAAATCAGCCCGAGGTGTCCCCAAGGACGCATCAAGCGCTGCACCGTCATCCAGCGGGTGCGTTTGTGAAGCAGGTCGCTCATGGTCGCGAAGTCGGCCACGGACTGCACGACGTAAGGAAGCAGCTTTACCTCGAATCCTTGTTCGGCGACGAGCCGGCCCGCGTAAACGTCGTCCGCTGGCCGATTTTCGAGTACCGGATAACCTCCGTAGGCGTCGACCGCTTTTCTCGTAGTCAAAATGCTTTGGCCAAACGTGATTTTCAAGTCATCGAAGAGCCACGCGATCATCACCGGCGCGAAGAAATCCGAAATCATGCCGACCGACTGCAGCTCCTGAACCAAATTGACTTCTTTCGTCGAAACGTAAAGGCACGTGGCGGCGCCGACTTTCGGATCGCGGAACGGCGAAGCGACCGTGCGCAAATAATCGGGCCGCACGCGCACGTCGCCGTCGGTAATCACAAAGAGGTCGTATTTCGCTTCGCGCGTCAGCCGCGTAAGCCGGCCCGTTTTGTCGTTGATCGCTTTTCTGCCGGAGCCAAAGAGCAAACGAATCTGCCGTTGCGGGAAATCCTCAATCAGTTTCTGCAGAACGGGCAGCGCGGGATCATCCGGATCGACGCAAAACACAATTTCGTACTCGGGATAGTCCTGGCGGCAAAAACTCGCGTAATTTTCGTAGGCGTCTTCGTCGAGACCCTTGATCGGTTTCAGGCAGCTGATCGGCGGCAGGTAATCGTCATTTCGCCTGAGATCCTTTTTCGTTTCGACGAAGAATCGCACCGTGCTGTAAAGCGCAAGCAGGTAATAGCAAAAGGGAATTGCTGCGATGATGAGGACGATTGTCTTGACAATCACAGAAACTGTCGACCCTCGTGATCAGCGGGCGCAGGCGTTTCCCAGCGCGAAAACGGAACCCCATTCACTTCGAACGCATGCCCCGGCGGGATGGATTATGCTAACAGAAGTCCCAGAAAAATCTGGACCACGCGTAGCGCGAAAAGTGTAGCACGAATGTTTCAGTCTCGGCGGGCCGCCGCGGCGGCCGGAGCTCCGTCTCTGCTCGCTTTTAACGTTTGCTCGATTGCCTCGCGCAGGCCGACTCTCGGTTTCCATCCGGCTGCTCGAATTTTTCGCGTGTCGTACCAGCGGTCCTGGAGCGCCCGCTTCGCCTGATGGCGGGAAAGTCCGCCGAGCGGCCCTCCCAACAGCACCGGCCAGCCGGGAAGAAAAATCGTTTTCGTGCCGTCAAGGTTGCTCTTCGCCGCATGGTATTGCTCCAGAGTGAGCGAATCATCGTCGACGATCACAAACGTTTCGAGCGTCGCACCCTTCGCCGCCGCGACCATTTGCATCGCGTCGATCAAATTTTCCATGTAATTCAGCGGCACACGGTTGCTGCGATTGCCGAACACAAAGTTCGTCCTGCCCGCGCGAAATCCCAGTAGGCCCAGTGGCAACGGGTTCCCCGGCCCGTAAACTACGCCTGGACGCAGAATCGTCACCGGCAAGCCGGACGCTTTTGCGAATGAAACTGCGGCTGCGTCTCCAGCAATTTTCGACTGGCCGTACAGATCGCGATGCTCCGGCGCATCGTCGTAAGGCGTCTCTTCATTGATCTGTTCGCCCTCACGCGCAAGCCCATAAACCGCTATCGAGCTGAGATAAACCACTCGTCTAACGCGCGCGCGCAACGCAGCTTCCAGCACATTTTTCGTGCCCGCGACGTTGGCCACGAAAAAATCCCGTTTCGGGCCCGGCCCTTTGATCTTCGCCGCAACGTGATAAACCACCTCTGCCTGCGCGACGGTCCTATCGATCGCCTGCGAATCGCTCAAATCCCCGCGAACCACCTCAGCGCCTTGCGCCTCAACCGCATCCGCGCGCGCCGATGGACGCGCCAGCACGCGCACACGGTCGCCGTTGCCCAGCAATCGGCGCACGAGCGCGCAGCCCAGAAAACCCGTTCCGCCAGTTACGGCAACGCGCATTTCAAGCCGCCAACGGAGCGCGCGGCGCTCGACTTTCCAAAGCGGTCATCTGGTATGTGATTTTTCTATGCGATTTGCGGTTGAAGCGCATCCGCGTAGCGCGAAAGTGTAACACGAAGAAAATCCGCTGCCGCCGAGCGCGATTTTCTTTTCAGTTCGTGGTTTCGTGTTGCGGTAAAAAGATTGTAGGATTGTCACCGATGCTTTTGCGCTTTCTTGCTGTCATCGCCGCCCTCTGTCTGCCGATTTCTGTTGGCGCTTGCACTTGTTCTCAAGGGGCTCCGGGAAAATGCCAGGGGCTGCAAAAAGACGACACTGTTTTTCTCGGCACGGTGATCGGCACGCAGGATCTCGGCTACGCACCGCGCCCTGCCGGCGATCCACCCGCGCAGGGATCGTCGCCCGTCGATATGATCGCGTCGCGGCTGATTCGCTATCATTTCCGCATCGACGAGCGCTTCGCCCTCGCCTCGCTGCCGGCAAACCAGAAAGACATCGACGTTTTCTCCGGCGGAGACGACGGCGATTGCGCGTTTCGCTTCAAGCCCGGTGAACAATATCTTGTGTACACTCACGTCGGGACGGACGGCCGCCTTTTCTCGACGATTTGCGACGGCACTCGCCGCGCCAGCGAGGCCAAGGCTTTGATTCCGCAGCTTCGCGCCATGCGCGATGGCCGCCGCGTCGCATCCGTTTTCGGGATTTTGCGCCGTGGCGATCCGCCCTTTCTCGCCGCGCCCGACGATCCAGATGAACCGCTGCCGAACGTGCCACTGAAATTGCGCTCGCGTTACGACCGCTTTCAAACCAGCACGGACGCGGACGGCATGTTTTCCTTCTACGACGTTCACGACGGCGATTACACGCTCACCGCGGTTCTGCCCACGAATACTCAGCTCTCGCAAAAGAGCCTGACCGGAGGCCTGCCATCGTTCACGATCCCCGATGGCGCCTGTTTCGAATTCGACGTGGACGCGCTGCCCACCGGCCACATTCGCGGTACCGTGATCGGTCCGAAAGGCAAGCCGCTTCCCGTCGCGTCGCTCGAACTCTACCGCGCCGGAACCTACTCGGATTCTCGTCCGGGTCTGTGGGCGTTCCAGGGCTCGACCGGTTTCTTCGATTTCGACCATATCGGTGCGGGCGAATACATTTTGGTCTTCAACCGGATGAACCGCATGGATCCGGACGCGCCGTATCCACGTGCTTTCTATCCCGGCGTGGCCAATGCTGCAGACGCGACACCCATCGAAGTGAAAGACGGCGAACAGCTTTCGAAAATCAATTTGCAGGTCAGCGGCGCATATTCCAGCCGTACGGTGCGCGTCCATCTGAAGTGGCAGGGAATCCGTCCGCCGGCCACGGTGACGGTGACTGCGAAGGCGGATCACGGCGATAATCCCGCCGTGCAGGAAATCAGTGACGGGCTTTACCAATTCACGTTGATCGATTCAGCGAATTACACAGTCTCGGCATGGGAAGATTTGCACGCCTATCGGATTCCCGCGTCAAAGGGCAAACGCGGTTGCGCGGCTCCGGCCCAGATCGATGCGCCCGCTGTAAGCGTCGCGGGCTCGGATGCAGACGCCAAGGAAATCACGCTTACTTTTCCGAGTCCGTCATGCGACGCTGACTCGCGCTAGCTTGCTTTTGGCCGCTCGATTTCGAGCTTTCCTTTGCGGCCCGCACGCGTCTGACGATCTAAGCAGAAGATTGACCAATATTTCTGGAGTGCAGGAGCTAACGAATGAAGCGAATGGAACCTTTTGGCGGTTTGGTTGCGCTTTGCTGTTTACTATTGCTCGGCTTGCCTTTGCAAATCGCGGCTCAGAATGCCCCTCCGGATGAAAAACCGGACGAAGCAAAATCCGCTCCTAAGCCGGCCGAGCAGGCGCCGCCGAAAGAGGAGTCCTCAGTCACCGACCATTCCATTCGCATCGGCGGCCAGACCATTGCTTACAAGGCTACAGCGTCAACCACTTTACTGAAAGACGACAAGGGCGAACCCACGGCCCTGATTTACTCGACGGCCTACACCCGCAGCGACGTGAAAGACCTGACGCAGCGCCCGATCGCGTTTCTCTACAACGGCGGCCCCGGCTCGGCCTCGGTTTGGCTGCACATGGGTGCGTTCGGTCCCCGGCGAGTCGTGACAGAAAACGCCGAGTTCACTCCGCCCGCGCCCTACAAGATTGTCGACAATGAAAGTTCGTTGCTCGATAAAGCCGATCTCGTTTTCATCGATCCAGTCGGCACAGGCTTCAGTCACGCCGTCGGCAAGGCAAAAGACAAAGACTTCTGGGGCGTCGAGTCTGACGTAAAGTCTCTCGCTCAGTTCATCTCGATCTACATAAGCCGGAATAATCGCTGGAATTCGCCGAAGTTCCTGATCGGCGAAAGCTACGGCACCTTTCGATCCGTGGCTCTCGGACAGTATTTGCAATCCACCGACGGAATATCGCTCAACGGAATCGTCCTCATTTCGAATGTTCTCGACTTGAGCACCCTGAGCTTTAACACCGGCGACGACCGCTCGTACATTTTCTATCTTCCCACCTACGCGGCCACCGCCTGGTATTACAAGGTCGTTCCGGATCGGCCTGATGATTTGGACGCGTTCGTCAATCAAGCGCGCCAGTTTGCGGTCACCGAATACGCCGCCGCTTTGATGAAGGGCTCCGCCATCACCGACGCAGAAAAATCCGATATCGCCAAGAAAATGTCTCGCTTTACCGGCCTGAGCGAGGATTACATCATCAAGGCGGATTTGCGTGTGAACCTGCCCCAATTCCAGGCTGAATTGCGCCGCAGCCACGACCTGACGATTGGTCGCTACGACGCCCGCTTTTCAGGCATCACCGAAGACAAGCTCACCGAGTTTGCGGAGTTCGATCCATCCTTCAGCGCCGTTGTCAGCGCCTTTACTTCCGCCTTCAATGCGTACGTGCGCGACGATTTGAAATTCGGTCAAGACAAGACCTACGAAGTGCTTCCGGGCGATCCGGGCCGCAATTGGGACTGGAAGCAGCCGGGAAACCATGGTTTCCCCGCAGCGCCAAACGTGGAAGACGATTTGGTCCGCGAGTTGACGGAAAATCCTCATCTGAAAATCCAGGTCGAAAACGGGTATTTCGATATGGCCACGCCTTTCCTGGCCACCGAATTTTCGATGGATCACCTGATGCTGCCGCAGGATCTGCGGTCGCACATTCAACTGAAATACTACGACGCGGGGCACATGATCTATCTCCACGAGCCTGACCTCGTGAAGCTTAAGGGCAATGTGGGCGAATTCATCGACGCCGCGTCAAAACAATAGCTGGCCGAATCCCGGCTTTACGTAACCAACGCTCTGCCGATACCATCGGTAGCCGATGCCTCGCAAAAGCGCATCACCGGAATTCTTTCTGCGGTCGAACCCTGTCTTGTACGAAATCAACACATGGGCATGGCTCGCAGAGCTCTCCGACCGCGCGGGCAAGCTGATCACACTTGCAGACGTGCCCGACTCCAAATGGGATCAGCTCGCAACTCTCGGCTTCGATGCGATCTGGCTCATGGGAGTCTGGAAGCGCAGCGCGGAATCCCGCCGCCTCAATCTCGTGAATCCCGCGAACAAATCGCAATTCGATCAAGCGCTGCCTGGATGGAAGCCCGACGATGTTGTTGGTTCGCCCTATTCCGTAGCCGATTACGTGCCCGACCCGCGCATTGGCACGTGGACATCGCTCGACGCGGTTCGCAGAAAACTTCACGCGCGCAAAATGGCGCTTTTTCTCGATTTTGTCGGGAATCACACAGCTCTCGACCATCCCTGGGTCCGCACACATCCTGAATATTACGTGCAGGGCTCCGCGGAGGACGCGCAAAAAGATCCCTCAGCGTTTTCGAGAATCGACTCACGCCGCGGTCCGATTTTCATCGCTCTGGGACGCGATCCGTACTTCCCTCCGTGGACCGATGTCGCCCAGCTCAATCACTTTTCCGTGAAAATGCGTGCCGCTCACCTGAAGAACCTTCTGACCATCGCCCGGCACTGCGATGGTGTGCGCTGCGATATGGCGATGCTCCAGCTGAACGACATTTTCTATAGGATCTGGGGCCACCTGGTAGCCGATCCAGCGCCCTCCACTGAATTCTGGACCGACACGCGCAAGCTGCTGCCCAATTTCATCCTCTTGGCTGAGGCTTATTGGGGCACGGAAGCCCGCCTGCTCGATTTGGGCTTTTCATTTTCATACGATAAGGAAATGTACGACGCGCTTCGCGACGGCAACATCGGAGCAATCAAATCCAGGCTCAACGGCGACCGCAATCGGCAATCGCAATTCGCGCGCTTCCTCGAAAATCATGACGAGCCTCGCTGCGCCGCGGTTTTCGGCCCGGATCGCATCGTTTCAGTGGGAACGCTCGCGGCCACCGCCCCTGGTATGCGCTTCTATCACCAGGGCGAACTTGAAGGGCGGAGAATTCATTTCCCGATCGCTTTGCGCGAAGCCGTTCCTGAAAATCTTGATCCGAAAATTGCCGCATTCTTCGCAAAGATTCTGGCGATTACGAAACAGGACGCCTTTCACGATGGCAGATGGAACCTGCTGTCCATCGTGGACGAAGGCGATGCAAGCGCGGGAAATTTCGTCGTCTACGAATGGAAGTCGGATGATGCATGGAAGGTGATTGCCGTGAACTTGGCTGGCTCCCCATCGCAGGGACGCATCCGTTTTGGCGATCGACCGTTTGCCGCGTCGCAATATCTCTTCTACGATGAGTTCAACGACGTGTCCTATGCGCGATCCGCCGCCGAGATTCGCGGCCCCGGCCTATTCATCCGCCGCGAAAAATTCGACGCCCACATCTTCGACGTAAAACCCCAGCCTTAAAAGTCCACACCAACTGGGTCCTTGCACGGATAAATGCAGCCTGCCAATCTGGTCGCGTATGTGGTTTACGCTTTCTAGACGAAAGCGGAACGCTTTTTGAAAATTTGGCTGCAAGCGAGAAAAGGTCGCGACACGCGCGAATCTTCGAAGGGCGCGGCTCGCCTGCCGTTCGTGGGCTCGCTGGTGCCGAGCATAGTCGAAGGGCTGCGGCCCGATCAAAACTTCCGCGGAATGAAGTAAGGCAACAGCAGATTCCTCGACTGCGCCGCGCTCTCCGCTACGCCGTGAAAAATAAGCGCGCGGCTTCGCTCGGAATGACAACGACTCATGTATCCGCTTTTCGAATCGCCACTGCAGCGATTAGAAACGGCCTTAACTCGTTCAAAATGAATAACGCATGTCAGTCTAATCGACACGGTTCGACACCATTTCTAGTAGCTAATTGGGGTAGTTTCCGAACCGCCGCCAGCCAGCGAGGCTGCGCTTTCTGCTATCCTTCGTCCCGTGCGTCGGCTCCCACTTTTGTCCGGCATCGTCTTAGCTGTCTTATTCGCGTTCGAGTTTTCCGCAAAGTTCCCGACCAATGTACTCGCGCAGGACCAGCAGCCTCCCGCACAGCAAACGCCGGCACCACCGGTTTCACCGGAGCAAACTCCGCCTGCGGAAGTCACGCCTCCGGCGCAAGCGCCGCCGCAGCAACCGGCCCCTCCGGTTCCCGGCGGACCGGTCATCGTGCTTGATCCGGCTCACGGCGGCACGGACGCGGGTGCGCGCGGGGAAGGCGGCGTGACCGAAAAAGAAATCGTGCTGCAACTCGCGCGAACGGTGCGTGCAAATCTCGAGCGCCAGGGATATCGCGTGATTCTGACGCGAAATGACGACTCGAATCCTTCCTACGACGACCGCGCCGCCATCGCGAATGGCTACCACGATGCGATCTTTATCAGCTTGCACGTTTCGTCGACCGGCCCCCCAGGCACGGCCCGCGCGTACTACCAGCGATTCTCGACGCAAGCCGCTTCATCGGCGGGTGTCCTAATCTCGTGGGACGACGCGCAAAGAAATTTCGTTGGCGCAAGCGAACACTTTGCCGACTTGGTCGAGCACGAACTCGCGCAACTATTTTCCGGGTCGCCGGTAAGCGCGTCCGCCGCGTCCGTGCGCGCGTTGCGTTCCGTTGCCGGACCCGCCATCGCAATCGAGATATCGAGTATTTCCGGATCGAGCCAGGACGCTCTCGCATCCAGTGCGACGCCAGTCGGCGCTGCAATACTGCGCGCTGTTGTCGCTCTGCGGCAAACGAATGTGGCGGCAAAATGATTGAGCCTGAAATGAATGAGCCGGAATTCCAGGAGTCGCCGCAGCCGAAAAAACTGCAGCGCAAAGGAATCATCGCGATCGCAATTTTGGCGATCGCGGTGCTTATCGGCGTGATCAGTTTTCGCGGCATTCACGACCGCATGAAGCGCTTGGCCAAAGCGCAGGTATCGGACGAGCAGGCGCGCCAAGAAATTTTGACCCAGCCGATTTCCACGCCAACTGACGTGGCCGTAAAAGCGAAGATTTTCTGGGGAGCCGGAGACGACAACATCGCGCCCGTCGAAATCCAGCTGCCGCTCTCAGCCAACCCTGCCGAGCGCGCGCGGCAATTGTTGCAGGCGCTGATTTCGAAGGCGCCCACGCCCGGCCAGCGCACTCTTCCCGCGGACACCGCCGTTCTCGGTTTTTATATTCTGCCGGACGGCACCGCCGTCGCCGATTTTTCTGAAGCGATTTCTTCGGAAATGCCTTCCGGAATTTTGAGCGAAGAGATGGCCGTAAATTCCATCGCACGCACGCTCGAGAGTAATGTCGCAGGTCTTCACCGATTGAAAGTCCTGATCCACGGACAAGAAGTTGAAACGCTTGCGGGCAATGTTGACCTTACGGGATTCTTCGATTTGAATCCGCCAACCGTTAGCCAGAACGCCGTTCCCCCGGCGAAATCCGCACGCCGGTAGAAAACGTGCCGCGCGCTGGTTGACACTTCTTCCGTCGATCGTCACACTAACGCATCACCCGAAAACCGAGTGCAGCAGGAGGAGATCGAATTTGAGATCAGACGGGCGCGCGCCCAACGATTTGCGGCCGCTCAAAATCACACCGGATTTTATTCGCAGCGCCGAAGGCAGCGTTTTGATCGAGCTGGGCCGCACGCGCGTCATCGTTACCGCGACGGTGGATGATGGTGTTCCGCCTTTTCTCAAGGGCACTGGGAAAGGCTGGGTCACAGGCGAATATGGAATGCTTCCGCGATCGACGGAAGAGCGCACTCCGCGGGAGGCAACTCGAGGCAAGCAATCCGGCCGAACGCTGGAAATTCAGCGAATGATCGGCCGCACGCTGCGGGCGGCCGCGGATTTGAAAGCGCTCGGCGAGCGAACCATCTGGATCGATTGTGACGTGATCGAAGCGGACGGCGGCACGCGCACTGCGTCCGTCACCGGCGCTTTCGTGGCTCTTGCGCTTGCGCTCGAACGCCTGGTTGCCGCGGGAATTTTGCGCTCCGTGCCGCTGGTTGATTCCGTTGCTGCGACCAGCGTGGGGATCGTGGACGGGGAACTGCTTCTCGACCTAGCGTATGAAGAAGATTCGCGCGCCGAGGTGGATATGAACGTGGTGATGACCGGCAGCGGCGAATTCGTGGAAGTTCAGGCCACCGCCGAAGGACGTCCTTACACGCGAGATGAATTGATGGAACTTCTCGACCTCGCGGAGGACGGCATCAACCTTATCGGCAAGACACAGCAGGAATTGGTTAAGATGAACTTTCGTGGCCGCGCGCGGTAACGCGGCATGAAGATTTTCCTGGCATCGTCGAATCCCGGAAAGCTTCGCGAGTATTGCGAGTTGGCCTCAGGTTCGGCGCTCGAACTCGATCTGCTCCCTAATTTCACCCAACTTCCATTATTCGAAGAGGCAGCATCCACATTTGCGGAAAATGCAGCGGGCAAGGCACTTTATTACAGCCGCATTACAACTGAAATGGTTCTCGCGGATGATTCAGGACTTGTGGTGCCCGCGCTCGGCGGTGCGCCGGGAGTGCTCTCCGCGCGTTACGCGGGGCCGAATGCAACGTCCGAGGCGTGCGTCGCGAAATTGCTGCGCGAAATGGATGGCAAAGAAGGAAAGGATCGCGCGGCGCGTTTCGTATGCGTGAATGCCGTCGCAAAACTAGGACAAATGCTAGCCGTAACATCCGATTTCGCGGATGGTACTCTCGCCAAGCAGCCGACCGGGGCAAACGGCTTCGGTTACGATCCAATTTTTTGTTTTGGTGGCGGACAGCGCACCTGGGCCGAGATTTCCGCAGCAGAAAAGAATCAACAAAGCCATCGCGGCAAAGCCTTTCGCAAGATCGTAAAACTGCTTTCCTCGCCAGGTTCGACGAGTCTTTCTTAGCGCTCAGGGCATCCAATTCGAGTGCATCAAACTCCTTGCCCTGCAAGTGCGCCCGGGAGTACAAAGAAAACCCCTGTGAGGTGAGGATATGGCGACCTCCCGAGTAGCACCCGAGGTTCATCCCAATCTTCTGGCGCGTTTGGCGGAGGCTCGTGCTCGCACGGACGCGATCTTTGCGCTTTTGCCACCGAATTCTTTTTACGAGCGGCCTATTGCCGAGCGTCACCGGCTGATTTTTTACCTCGGGCACCTCGAAGCGTTCGATTGGAATTTGTTGAGCGGACCCCTGGGCCTCATATCGGAAGAGCCGCAGCTCAATCAGCTTTTTGCATTCGGCATCGATCCCGTGGACGGCGGACTGCCGACGGACGTTCCGTCGGATTGGCCGACCATTGCGCGCGTCGAAAAATTCAATCGCCAGGCGCGCAACCT
>JASHRM010000297.1 GCA_030037315.1 Candidatus Acidiferrales bacterium | reverse complement strand
TGAACATGATGGCCCTCGAGGAATTTCAGGAATGCGAGCAGCGCGAAGGCTTTTTGCGGCGCGAGCGCGACGATCTCGTGGCATCGATCCAGAATACGCAGCTGACCATCAACGAGCTCGATCAAGTCTCACAGCAGAAATTCGAGGAAGCGTTCAAATTCATCAACGCGCACTTCGCGGTTGCGTTCCAATCGCTTTTCGGTGGAGGCACGGGCGAGATGAGACTCGGCGAGTCGGATAGCTCCGGTGAAGCTGGCATCGACATCGTCGCGCAGCCGCCGGGCAAGCGCCTGCAAAATATTCTTCTGCTCTCCGGCGGTGAAAAGGCGCTGACAGCGTTAGCGCTGCTGATCGCCGTGTTCCGTTATCAGCCGAGTCCCTTCTGCATTCTGGACGAGGTTGACGCACCGCTCGACGAAGCGAACGTCGGACGCTTCAATAAAATGCTTGCGGACATGTGCGGGCAGACTCAGTTCATCGTCGTCACGCACAATCGCAAGACGATGGAAATGGGCTCGGTGATGTACGGCGTCACGATGCAGGAGCCGGGCGTTTCGAAACTCGTTTCCGTCAAATGGGAAGAAGATGCTGCGTCCGCCGCTCCTGATGCGACAGCGGCGGCAAGCAACGCGGCTTAGTCGCGAGCCGTTTTTTCCTTTCATCCTCGCAGCTTTCTCAAAACAAGGCCCCCTCGGAGCCGTGTCGATTAGAACGCTCCCCCGTCATTTGTTTTCTAGGAGTTGCGGCCACTTTTGCCTTGAGGGCACAGTTTTGGCGCAGCGTCCTGGTGAAAAGTAGCTCCGCAACTACAAAAGCAGATCCCTCACACTCGCAAAAAAGGCGCTCGGCTCGGGATGACAACGAGGCGATGAGTGGCGCGATGTTGACCGCGTCCCGGAAAGAATCTCCCAGCCCACACCTAAAATCGTGTGAGCGGGATATCGCGCAAAGTTCGCTGCAAATCGCTGCCCGAACCTCGGGATCAAGGCACCAAATTTTCAAAGAACGTGCCATCGCCTTCAAGGCGATGCCTCTTGGCTGCACACTTCCGATTCAGCTTTACAAAGTTGATGGGCGCGAGCAACTGATCAAGAGCGCAATTTTAGTATTGCTGTACTTCTGATGGAGTGAAAGCGGCAGCGGCCGTCGGTGAACAGCGATTGAGACTCAAAAAATTCTCCACAGCATTCGTTCCTTACCGATTGACAACGTTTCTCGCTGCGCTAGAATAGCGCCCTTTCCACTTGAGGGGCGCGGACCGGTGGCTTCTTCCAAAATGCACGCAGTAATTTCGCAGACGGATTTTCCAGAACTTAAACTTCGCGGGCGCGGCAAGGTTCGCGACATCTATGAGGTCGGCGATAAGCTGCTGATCGTCGCGACGGACCGGCTTTCGGCTTTCGACGCGGTGCTTCCGACGCCGATTCCGGACAAGGGCCGCGTGCTGACGCAGCTTTCGCTTTTCTGGTTCGACAAACTGGCGGACGTGGTGCCGCATCATGTGATCTCCGCGGACAATTTTTCCGGTGATCTCGCTTCGCACGCGGCAGTGCTCGAAGGGCGCGCCATGCTGGTGCGCTGCACGGATCCGGTGCCCATCGAATGCGTGGTGCGCGGCTACCTTGTTGGCTCGGGCTGGAAGGATTATCAAAAAACGGGCGGGATCTGCGGCATTCCCCTGCCCTCCGGCTTGCGCGAATCGGATCGACTGCCGCAACCGATCTTCACGCCGTCCACAAAAGCCACCACGGGCCATGACGAAAACATTTCTTTCGATGAAACGGTGGCGCGAATTGGCGGCCCGCTGGCGGAAAAGCTGCGCGATACGAGCCTCACGCTCTATAAGCGCGCGGCGGAACATGCCGCGTCGCGCGGGATCATCATTGCCGATACGAAATTCGAATTTGGATTGCTTGGCGACCAACTGATCTGGATCGACGAAGCTCTGACGCCGGATTCATCGCGCTTCTGGCCCGCGGACCAATACGCGCCGGGCAAAGCTCAGCCTTCGTTCGACAAGCAGTACGTTCGCGATTACCTGGAAAAGATCGGCTGGAACAAGCAGCCCCCTGCTCCCGCCCTTCCGCCCGACGTGGTCGCAGCAACCAGGGATAAATACAGAGAATCCTATCAGCGCATCACCGGCCACGCACTCGACTGACCCACGGAGTTTTCGCTTTCAGCGTTTTGCGGAGCGCACTGTGAAAGAGCAATTGGAATCGCTGGTGGGAATGATGATCGATCGCGGGATCCTGCTCGAAGAAGCGGTCACCGAGTTCGAGAAGAAATTCATCAAGCGTGTGTTGGAACACTCCAAGGGCAACCAGTGCCGCGCCGCCAAAGTTTTAGGAATTCACCGCAATACCCTCAGCCGCAAAATCGACGCGTATCATCTCGACCGCAACGGCCGCCGCGGGTAGCTCTTCAGGCCGTCATCCGGACAATTTTCTAGGATGGTGCCTTCACTAGGGCGCGGCAGTGGCGCGCGATTTGGCGATCTTCCTCGGTGGGAACGACGCGGACAGCAACCTTGCCGTCTTTCGCCGACAGCACACCTTCGTTAGCCGAATTTCGATGCTCATCGATTGCGAGCCCCATGAAACCGAGTCCGTCGCAAACTGTGGCGCGCACTTTGGCGCTGTGTTCGCCGATGCCTCCTGCGAAAACCAGCAAGTCCAAGCCGCCCAATTCCGCCGCGTACGCTGCGATCACTTTGCGAATCGAAAAACAGAAGACCTCGATCGCCAGCTTGGCGGAGTGATCTCCAGCGGCAGCCGCGGTTTCGAGCTCACGCATGTCGGATTTTCCGGCTGAGAGAGCGAATAAACCCGATTCGCGATTCAGGAGTTTTTCCAGCGAATTCGCGTCCATGTGTTTTACGCGTTGCAGGTACAGGAGGACGCCCGGATCGAGATCGCCGCTTCGAGTGGCCATCGGAATGCCGCCGGTTGGTGTCAGACCCATCGTCGTATCGACGGATTTGCCGTCCTTGATCGCCGCCAAGCTGGCGCCATTGCCAAGGTGCGCGATAACCGTGCGGCTGGGAAGTTCGCGGCCGAGTTTACGCACAATCGATTCGTAGGAAAGGCCGTGGAATCCGTAACGTTGGATGCCTTCTTCGTATAAATATCGCGGAAGCGCGAATCTTGCCGAGGTTTCGGGCATCGTGGCGTGAAATGCCGTGTCGAAACATGCGAACTGTCTAACGTTCGCATAGCTTGCGGAAACTCTTTCGATCAGCTCCAATGCCAGCGGAATGTGCAACGGCGCGAAGTGAACGCACGCTTTCAGTTCGTCGATCACGGCGGGAGTAATTTCCTGATGGCGCCGAAGCTTTGGCCCGCCGTGCACTACGCGATGCCCGACGGCGGCGGGAGGTTCATGCGAATATTCAGCAATCGCGCGCGACGCACGATCCAGAGCCTCCGCGGCCGAGGAGGTTGTAAGATCTTCGTTTCGCAGAACACGGCCGGTTTTGTCTTTGATCGTCAGTTTGCCGCCGGAATGTCCGATGCCATCGACCAAGCCGTCTAGCGTGGCGCACTCATCGGCGTTACTCGCGGTGTAGAGCCCGAACTTCAGGGACGACGAACCGCTGTTGATCACCAGGATCGGATTTTCGGCCATGGTTAACTGTAGCTTAATGCGGCCGGCGGCAAAATCCACCTGGCTTGCAAATTCAACCGACTATCCGCAGAGCCCAGCGGGCGAATACTGGAAAATGTCCAGCTTGCGTGACGCTGGACCTCCATACCAAAATTAAGAGCTGAATTCAGATCGGAGCACCAAGGTTTATGAAAGGCGCCGCAAAAAACGCCCAAACGCGATCCACCAAGTCCAAATCACGACCTCAACAGCCTCTTTCGGACGACGAGCTTCGGAAAATCGACGCCTACTGGCGCGCGTGCAATTACTTGTGCGCTGGAATGATCTACCTTCGAGATAATCCGCTGCTGCGCGAGCCGCTTCGGCCCGAGCACTTCAAGAATCGCCTGCTCGGGCATTGGGGGTCCGACCCGGGGCAGACGTTCGTCTGGGTCCATTTGAATCGGATGATTCGCAAATACGACCTGAACATGATTTACATCTCCGGACCGGGCCATGGCGCTCCTGCGATGATTTCAAGCTGCTATCTCGAAGGGACTTACAGCGAAATTTATCCGGAGAAGAGCCAGGACGAGGCGGGCATGCTGAAGCTTTTCCGCGCATTCTCGTTTCCCGGCCAGCTTGGCAGCCATTGCACGCCGGAAGTACCCGGCTCGATCCATGAGGGAGGCGAACTTGGCTACAGCCTTTCGCACGCATTCGGCGCCGCGTTCGACAATCCGGATCTGATCGTAAGCGTCGTAGTTGGCGATGGAGAATCCGAAACGGGGCCGCTGGCAACCTCGTGGCACTCAAATAAATTTCTCAATCCGATTCGCGATGGCGCGGTGTTGCCCATTCTGCACTTGAACGGATACAAGATCGCGAATCCAACGATTCTGGCGCGGATCACGCACGAAGAACTCGAGCAATTATTTGCGGGATATGGCTGGACGCCTCATGTTGTAGAGGGCGACGATCCGCGCGAGATGCACCAGAAGATGGCCGGCACGATCGAGGCTTGCATCAAGAAAATTCGCGCGATTCAAGAACGGGCGCGAAAATCGCGCAAGCCTGACCGCCCGCGATGGCCGATGATTATTCTGCGCTCTCCGAAAGGATGGACCGGGCCGAAGCAAGTTGATGGGCGGAAAGTCGAGGATTTCTGGCGCGCTCATCAGGTGCCGGTTCTCGACGTGCAAACGAATCCCGAGCATTCGAAAATCGTCGAGCGCTGGATGAAAAGTTACAAGCCGGAAGAACTTTTCGATCAGAAAGGCGCTCTGATTCCGGAGTTGCGCACGCTGCCGCCAGCCGGCGACCGCCGGATGAGCGCAAATCCACACGCCAACGGCGGCAAATTATTAAAGCCCTTGAATCTTCCCTACTTTGGTAATTATGCCGTTGCCATCAAAGGACCGGGCCAAACAGAGATTTCGCCGACCGAAACACTCGGCAAGTTTCTTTGCGACGTGATGCGGCAAAACATGAGCAGCTTTCGCATGTTCAGCCCCGATGAAAATGCGTCCAATCGCCTGCAAGATGTTTACAAAGCAAGCAAGAAAACGTGGCTCGCGGAAATCAAACGGGAGGATTCCGACGGGACGGAGATCGCTCCCGACGGGCGCGTGATGGAAATGTTGAGCGAGCACACGCTTGAGGGCTGGCTCGAAGGCTACTTGCTGACGGGCCGGCACGGGCTACTCAACACGTATGAAGCGTTCGCCCATGTGATCGATTCGATGTACAACCAGCACGCGAAGTGGCTGGACAAAGCGAAACTGGAGCTCGATTGGCGCGTGCCGATTTCGTCGCTGAACCTTCTGATTACGTCGCTCGTGTGGCGGCAGGATCATAACGGCTTCACGCATGAGGATCCGGGATTTCTCGACGTGGTGAGCAACAAAAGCGCTTCGATTACGAGGATTTATCTGCCGCCTGACGCGAATTGCCTGCTAAGCGTGGCCGATCACTGCCTGCGCAGCAAAGATTATGTGAACGTGATCGTCGCGGATAAGCAGGCGCATCTAGTTTATCTCGACATGGAGTCAGCCATCATCCATTGCACGAAAGGAATCGGAATTTGGGATTGGGCCAGCAACGATTCGGGCGGCGAACCCGATGTGGTGATCGCGAGCGCCGGCGACGTGTTGACGCAAGAAGCGCTCGCGGCCGTGGCGATTCTTCGCGAGCATGTTCCGGGCCTGAAAATTCGTTTCGTGAATGTGGTCGACCTTTACCGGCTGCAGCCGGACAGCGAACATCCTCACGGCCTGACGGATCGCGATTTCGATTCGCTTTTCACCAAAGACAAGCCCGTGATCTTCAATTTTCACGGCTATCCATGGCTAATTCACAAATTCACTTATCGCAGGACGAATCACGCCAACATTCACGTTCGCGGATACAAAGAGAAAGGCAACATCAATACGCCGCTCGAACTGGCGATTCGAAATCAGGTGGATCGGTTCAATCTGGCAATCGACGCGATCGATCGCGTGCCGCGCATTCGAGATTCGGCTGCGCACGTGAAGGAATGGCTCAAGGGACAGATTATCGAAAGCATCCACTACGCGTACACCGAAGGAATCGACAAGCCGGAAGTGCGGAACTGGCGCTGGCCTACGCTGCCGTAGGAAAAACGGGATTTATGGTAGCGATACCGGGATTCGAACCCGGATTTTGGCCTTGAGAGGGCCACGTCCTAACCCTTAGACGATATCGCCTCAGAACTGCCGAGAATTGCGAATAATTTTCGCACGGCGCCAATACCCGCGCAAGCAGCCGCTACGCGCTCAAAAAAATCCACAGCGAATCTTGAAATCCACAGCTTGGTCACGATTACAAAGGAGTGGACCACTGCTAGAATCCGCGCTCCATGGAACGCGCGGGCGATTTTCTCGGCAAAGTGATGCGGCGATTCGATCGCCCCGAAGCGGCGATCGCGTGGCTGCGCAGCGCATGGCCGAATATCGCGGGGAAAGCGGTGGCTGCCCACACGCGTCCGATCCGTTGCCATGACTCCCTGCTCGAACTGGCCACGGACGGATTGCCCTGGCAACAGCAACTTGAAAGCATGCGGCGCGAATTGTGCGACCACATCAATCAAGCCTGGGGCGGAAACCTCGTGAGAGAAGTGAAGTTCACCCTTTCGCTCAATGCCGGGGATGGCCGCATCGCTTCAAAAGAAAGCGCGCGCAAAATTCCCTACGAACTCGATAACGCGCACACTCCATTTATTCGCCGCCGCTCCGTTTAAAGGAACGAGTTCCCGCATTCCGGCGATTGGCGTTAAATACAGCGGAAGCAAGCTTCCGCACTCCACAAAAGAGTTACTTCCTGCAGTAAATTTGCACTAAGATGATTTGGCGGAAGTCTCAGGCATCGAATCTCGCTGCATAGCCACAGTTTCGGAGCCCTCAAAGAATGAAAATCAGCCGTGAGGAAGTCCTGCGCGTCGCAGAATTGGCTCACTTGGGCCTGACGCCAGAGGAGGCCGAGACCTATCGCGGCCAGCTCGACTCGATCCTCGGCTACATCGATAAGCTAACGGAGCTCGACATAGCGAACGTCGAGCCTATGGCGCAGGCTCTGCAGGCGGGCACTTCCGGCGAAAAGCATCCCGAGTTGCGCGAGGATGTTTTGAGGCCATGCGACGTCGCCGAGCCGGTGCTTGCGGCTGCTCCCGGTGCGAAGAGCCCGTTTTTTCGCGTCCCGAAAGTGATCGAGCGATGAGCAGCGGGGCCAACTGGACGATTTCTGGGGTTCGTGCCGCGCTGCAGAGCAAGAAAATCTCCGCGCACGAACTGGCGGCCGAGTTCTACGCGCGCATCGATAAACGCAACGCGGAATTGAACGCGTATTTGACGCTTTCGCCCGAGCGCGCCTACGGGCAAGCGGACCGCGTTGACGCGGCGATCGCCTGCGGCGACACGCTGCCCGCCCTTGCGGGGGTACCCATTGCCGTGAAAGACGTGATCAGCACGCGCGGCGTCCGCACCACTTGTGGATCGAAAATTCTCGAAAATTACGTGCCGCCCTACGATGCGACGGCGGTCGAACGGCTCGAACGGGCAGGCGTGGTGATTTTAGGCAAAACGAATTGCGACGAATTCGCGATGGGCGGATCGAACGAGAACTCGGCGTACGGCCCCGTTCACAACCCGCACGCGCTTGATCGAGTGCCCGGCGGGTCGAGCGGCGGCTCGGCGGCCGTGGTTGCCGCAGGCCTTGCTGTGGCGTCGCTGGGAACCGACACGGGCGGATCGATTCGGCAGCCGGCATCGCTTTGCGGCGTTTCTGGACTGATGCCGACCTACGGGCGCGTTTCTCGCTACGGGCTTATCGCGTTCGCATCCTCACTGGATAAAATTGGCCCCTTCGCAACAAATGTCTCGGATGTCACATCGCTGCTTTCGGTGATTGCCGGTCACGACGAAAACGATTCGACGTCCGCGGCTGTTCCTGTGCCCAATTACCTCGAGGAAATCGAGAAGCCGATTGGCGGCCTGCGAATCGGCGTGCCAGAAGATTACTTCGGAGAAGGCCTGGACTTGGAAGTGAAAGAAAAGGTCGAGGCGGGGATCGCGCTGCTGGAGCGTGCAGGGTGCCGGCGCATCCCGCTGAAAATGCCGCATACCGACTACGCAGTCGCGGCGTATTACATCATCGCGACGGCCGAGGCCAGCTCAAATTTGGCGCGCTACGATGGCGTGCGGTACGGGCTGCGAGTTCCCGGAGCGACACTCACCGAAATGTACCGGCAAACTCGCGAGAAAGGCTTCGGCCCGGAAGTAAAGCGCCGGATCATGCTGGGAACCTATGCGCTTTCTTCCGGCTACTACGACGCCTATTATTTGCGAGCGCAAAGCGTGCGAACGCTCGTGGCGCGAGATTTTGCCGATGCATTTCAGAAAGTAGACGTAATTGTGACGCCAACATCCCCCGAGCCCGCGTTCAAAATCGGTGAGAAATCGGCCGATCCGCTCAAAATGTATCTGGCGGATATCTACACGGTTACCGGTTCGCTGGCTGGTGTGCCCGGAATTTCAATTCCATGCGGCAAGACGCGCGCGGGACTGCCGGTCGGCATGCAAGTATTCGGCCCGCATTTTCGCGAAGAGCGCGTCCTTCAACTTGCTCGCGGCTTTGAAAAGGCGGGCGGTTTCGGCGATTGAGCAAGGAGGCGCCTGTGCACTGGTACCACTTTGTTGCTTATTTCTTTTCCGGCGCATTTCTTGTGAACGCGGTGCCGCACTTCGTGAGCGGCGTCCTGGGCAGGCCTTTCCCTAGTCCTTTTGCTTCGCCTCCGGGACGAGGGCTTTCTTCGCCGACAATTAATGTGGTGTGGGGAACCGTTAATTTGATTATCGGCTACCTGCTGGTTTGCCGCGTGGGTGAATTTCATATTCGCGATTTGCCGGACATGATTGTCTTCGGGTTCGGCGGATTGCTGATGGCCCTTATGCTCTCCCGGACATTCGGACGCCTCTACCGCGGTCAGAATCTCTAGACCTCGAGCTGCGGCAGATTCCGACGGCGAAACGCATCCATCGAACCGCAGAAACATTCCAAAGATAGAATCGCTCTTCCGTTTTGGCGCAATGGCCCAGACCGATTTATTCGCGCGCAGGGCGACTTCCGCCTCTTAAGTCCAACATTGCAAAGGACCGAAGGAAGTACGGGGTGCGTAGTCCTATTCGGTTGGTACGGAACGACTATTGCAGGGAATTTGTGCAGCAATTAATCTCGCTGCAGCATCTAACGCGGCGGAGGTGGAGCAATGGTCCGGGTCAGGTCGAGCCAGAAGTTCTTCACTGAAGCAGAGGTGATCAGTCTTACCGGAATCTGTGCCGAGCATCTGCGCAGCCTGGTGCAGAGCAAGCATCTTGGGACAATCGCCAACGCCGCGGCTGCCGCCACTGCCAGCGCTGAAAAATGGCTCTTCACGAACTCTGACCTGATGATCATGACGGCTCTCCATCCGCGCTGCGAACACTAGGTCTCTTCGCTTATTTCTCGCCTGCTCTTGCTCGGGTAATCCGCGTCACTGCGCAAATCTGATAAATTACTGAACGCCGGCTGGGAATCACGCATCCTAGCGTTTGGATAAGGGCGAAAGTCATGTCCTCTGGCAGGGCTCATCGCGCTGATAAGATTGCTGTTCTGGCCGTCTGCGCCGCGCTCTGGGCGCTCGGCGGGGCCTCCGTATATGCGGCTGCGGCTCAAAATGCCCAGAGCCCTGCACCAGGCAGTTCCACCTCGTCCGTTCAATCATCGCAGCAGGCTGAACAGGCCATTCCTCGCGGCAAGAAGCTGTTCCTCAAGGATGGCAGCTTCCTGCTAGTCCGCGAATACGAGGTGCAAGGCGACCGTGTTCGCTACTACAACACAGAGAGTTCGGCGTGGGAGGTAATGCCCGTCAGCCTTGTGGACTGGGATGCGACAAAAAAAGAGGAAGGCGAGGAAGCTAGCCACGATGCGGCGCTGCTGGCCAAGGTCCATTCCCAGGAAGAAGGGCGAATCGTCCAACCGCTCGATGTTGACGCCAGCCTGGAAGTTGCTCCCGGACTTTTCCTGCCCGCGGGGCACAGGTTGTTCGTCTACGACGGCAAATCGGTGTATCCACTTCCGCAAGCTGAGACAGACTCCAAGGTTTCCAAGGGCCGCCTGCTCGAACAAGTGCTCGTTCCTGTTCCCATCGTGCCCTCGCGGCAGACCGTGTCCATTCACGGGGCGCATTCGGAGCTGCGATTGCAAAACCGGCAGCCCGAGTTTTATTTCCGGCCAAAGGATACCCGCGAGCCTGTGATCGAACTGGTCCGCGCAAAGGTCCGCGGCGACGGCCGCGTGATTGAAAATGTCGATACGCTGTTTGGCGAACACCACGAAGTGCGCGATGAACTCGAAATGCAGAAATGGGTAGTCGCTGGAGGCGTCTACCGCTTTACCCTCAGCAAACCACTCGCGCCCGGCGAGTACGCATTAGCCGAGGTGTTGGAAGACGAAGGGATGAGCCTTTACGTCTGGGATTTCGGCATCGACGAATCTGCCGCCGCAAACAAGAAATAGTTGCTTGCGCTGCGCAGTAGAACCCTCGGGAATTATAAAGCGACGGGAGAAGGCTGCAGTTGCAGAAGCTCCTGCAGAAGCGACGCGAGGGCGGATACGCGAAAAGGCTTTTGAACCATGGCGGCGCCGAGTTCGCGGTAGCGGTCAGCCATCGCGGGGCTGAACATATCGCCGGTCATCAAGACGAATCGCGGCCCGCTCGGTCCATGTTTGGCGAGCAATTTCTCGAAGAGCTCACCGCCCGTCATGCCCGGCATGTTGTAATCGCAGAGAACGATTTCGCAAGGATTCGATTCGAGATAGTGAAGGGCTTCCTGGCAATTGCCGGCCATACTGACCTTCATTCCTCTGGCTGCCAGGCTATCCTCCACGATTTCGCGGATGCTTTCTTCATCGTCCACAATCAGAATCGTATGGTCCTGTAACGGGCTGACACGAACCGCAGATTCGGCCGCTTTTGCAACCGCTCTGCTGAAAACAGAGTTAAACCCCGGGGCCGAAACCGCAACGGGCGGCGCACTTGGAACGTTGATGTACGCCGGAACCACCAAACGGAATGTGGCGCCGCTTCCTATGGGAGACTCAACCTCAATCGTCCCTCCGTGTTCCTTTGCTACCGCCAGGCAGATCGCCAGGCCCAAGCCGCTGCCGCCGGAAGGACGCTTTGTGGTGAAAAAGGGATCGAAGATTTTTCCGAGATTTTCCGCTGGAATTCCCGGCCCGTCATCCGTAAACGAAATCCGAATAAACTCGCCAGCCTTATCAATAGCGATTTTCAATACGCCGTGATCGCCGGCCGAGGATATCGCCTGTTCCGCGTTTACGATGATGTTTCGAAAGACTTGCAGGAGCAGCCTTCGATCTCCCTGCGCGAAAAGCTCTTCTTTCGGCGCTTCAAACCGGGCCTCGATATTCTTCTTGCTGAGAGTGGACTTCTCCAAACTTAACGCTTCGCGAACTACATCATCGAGACAAAGGGGCGCCATTCCCTGCACTGCTGGACGCGTGAAGGCCAGAAGATTCTGGACGATGCCCGCCGCTCGCCGAGCTTGCTGCAAAATCAGATCCACTTGATGGCGGCTCGTATCGTCAGTGCTGCGCTCGCGAAGCAGATCGCTGACGCCCAGAATCGCGGTCAACGGGTTATTCAGTTCGTGGGCCACGCCGCCCATCATCTGGCCCATCGCCGCAAACTTTTCATTCAAGGCAAGCTGCTTTTCGAGCTGCTTCACCTGCGTCACGTCACGCGCCGACGAAACCACGCCCGTCACTGCGCCGTTTTCATCGAATAGCGGCCCAGCGCTGACTCGCAGAGTTCGCCAGCTTCCATCCGCGTGCATCGCCCGTATTTCGAGGTCGGCTCCCGCCTCGCCGGCTATCACGGACTTCAGTTTTGCGTTGAGCTTGCCCTGATCCTCCGGATGAATGCGCTGATCGTAAGGCCTGTTAAAGTATTCGGTGGCAGAGAGGCCCAAAATATCCTTGACGCGATCGCTCATGAATCGAGGCTTCCCGTTGCGATCTTGCACCACGATCAAATCCGGGAAGCAGGTAACGAGAGTGCGCACGAACTCCTGTTCCTGAAGGAGTTTCCTTTCAATCTCGCGGCGCTCGGTGATGTCTACGAGCCGGCCCTGAAAGCGCCTGCCCTTACCCGAGGGGTCGGGAATCGCAAACGCGGACGCGAGGCAATAAATGAATTCCCCGTTTTTCTTCCGATATTTGATTTCCTTGTCGATCACGATTCCCTTTTCGGTTGTGGCCTCGACAAGTTCATCACGCTGCTGGGAGTCTGCATAAATGTCGCGGGCGTTGCACGACTGCAAATCCTCGAGGCTCTCGTAGCCCATCATCTTTATGAATGCGGGATTGGCGTCCAGGAACCGGCCGTCGGGCGTGGTAAAAAAAATCCCCTCGCGCAAGGTGTCGAAGAGTTGCGCGAGACGCATCTCGGAATCCTGCTGTGCCGTGATATCGCGTGCCCACCCCGTTATGGACTCGAATTGCCCGTTTTCGACGACGGCGTGCAGCCAGAAAGAGAAATGCCGGAGTTCCCCGCGCCGTGCCAGTCTTAGCGGAACAACACCAGACCACGAGCCCCGCTCCAGCAATTCCGGCAGGTGTTTCACCGCCTCGGCGAGGGTGGGCGACTCGATGAATTCGCTCAACGAATGGCCGATGAGCTCCTGAAACGTGGCTCCCAGGATTTCGGCAAGCCGCAAATTGGCAACGCGAACCTCACCGTCAACCGAAAGCGTAAAAACGGCTTGATCGAGGTTGTCGATCAGCTCGCGGTAATTGGCTTGCGAGCGCGAGATCGCCCTGATGAGTTTGGCGAATTGCTCGTTTGACGCAGGCGCGTCTTCGCTTACGCGAGCTTCTGCTCGAAGTGGATCTTTGGGTGTCACTGCATCCGATCCGGTCAGGCCTTCGGGGCTGTTTGGCCCAGCCCTGGCCACATCATAAAAGTCTACAGGCAAGGCACTTTGACAAGGGAAAGAAAGGCAGGGCCTATGACATATCGCTTAATACGAAGGAAAGAGAGAGAAGGCGGGTCGACCCTCGGGGCAGACCCGCCTGGTTTCGATTAGTCTTGGCCTTCGGCATCGGCTACGGCGTCGGTATCCTTGCGCAGGAAATCGAGCGCCGCGGCTTCTTCCGGCGTGAGTTCGGGCTCCATCATTTCCGGCTCTTCCTTCGGAATTTCGGTCAAGAGCTGGATATTGCGATAGCGCTCGAGACCTGTGCCCGCGGGAATCAGCCGGCCCATGATCACGTTTTCCTTCAGGCCGCGCAGATAATCGACCTTTCCGGAAATCGCAGCTTCCGTAAGGACGCGAGTCGTCTCCTGGAAGCTGGCCGCTGAAATGAACGAGTCGGTCGAAAGCGACGCCTTGGTGATTCCAAGGAGCAGCGGACGCCCCGTGGCCGGTCTGCCGCCTTCGCGAATGATCCGGTCGTTTTCCTCGCGGAAGCGGAACTTATCGATCTGCTCCTCGAGAAGGAACGATGTATCGCCGACTTCCTCGACTTTCACCCAGCGCATCATCTGACGAACGATCGTCTCGATGTGCTTGTCGTTGATGTTGACGCCCTGCAACCGGTAAACCTCTTGAATCGAGTTAACCAGGTAAGCCTGCGTATACTTTTCGCCGAGAACGGCAAGCAGATCGTGTGGATTGAGCGGACCATCGATCAAAGGTTCTCCGGCTCGCACGTGCTCGCCTTCCTGCACGTTAATGTGGACGCCGCGAGGAATCGAGTATTCCTTCACCGTCCTGCCATCTTCGCTTTCGACGTAAATCTTGCGCAGACCCTTGGCGATTTCGCCGTACTTCACGATGCCGTCGATCTCGCTGATGACCGCGGGGTCGCGAGGCTTGCGGGTTTCGAAAAGTTCCACCACGCGCGGCAGACCGCCCGTGATGTCTTTCGTCTTCGTGGTCTCGCGAGGAATCTTCGCGAGCACGTCGCCCGGCTGAACCTCGTCGCCGTCCGCAACCATCAAGTGGGCGCGCGAAGGCATGAGGTACTTTTTCTTCGCCCGGCCCGCTGAGTCGCGGACGAGAATCGTCGGCTGGTGCTTTTCGTCGCCCGGCGGCAGCGTGACCACGAGCTGCGAAAGGCCCGTGACTTCGTCGACCTGCTCTTCGATCGTGAGGCCCGGCTGCAGATCCTTGAATTCGATGGTGCCGCCGGTTTCCGTCAAGATCGAGAACGTGTACGGATCCCACTCGCACATGGTCTGACCGACGGTGACGGGTTGCCCATCTTCCACGCGCAACCGCGCGCCGTAGACCACATGATGACGCTCTTTCTCGCGTCCCTTCTCGTCGACGATCGCGATCAAGCCGGAGCGGTTCATCGAGATGAGCGTCTTGCCGCGGCCCTCTACCACCTTCAAGTCGATAAATTTCACGAAGCCGTTGTTGCGCGCTTCGACTTTCGACTGCTCGGTGACGCGAGTGGCCGTGCCGCCGATGTGGAAGGTCCGCATCGTCAGCTGGGTGCCCGGCTCGCCGATGGACTGCGCCGCGATCACGCCGACGGCTTCGCCCATTTCCACGAAACGGCCGGTGGCCAGGTTGCGGCCGTAGCAGCGCGCGCACACGCCGCGACGGGATTCGCAGGTGAGCACCGAGCGAATCATCACTCGCTCGATACCCGCGGCCTGAATCGCATTCGCGAGTTCTTCGGTGATTTCCTGGTTGATCTCGACGATCACGTTGCCTTCATAGTCTTTGATCTTTTCGAGCGAAACGCGGCCCACCACGCGGTCGCGCAACGGCTCGACTTCGACGCCGGCTTCGAGAATCGGCTCGACGTAAATTCCGTCCGCCGTGCCGCAGTCGAATTCATTGATGATCACGTCCTGCGCCACGTCGACCAAGCGCCGCGTCAGGTAGCCCGAATCGGCGGTCTTGAGCGCGGTATCGGCCAAGCCTTTGCGGGCGCCGTGCGTCGAGATGAAGTACTGCAGCACGGTGAGGCCTTCGCGGAAGTTCGAGGTGATCGGCGTTTCGATGACTTCGCCCGAGGGCTTCGCCATCAAGCCGCGCATTCCGGAAAGCTGGCGGATTTGCTGTTTCGATCCGCGAGCGCCGGAATCGGCCATCACGTAAATCGGGTTGATCACACCCTCTTTATCCTGCTCCTCGAGGGCCTTGAACATTTCGTCGGCGACTTTCTCAGTGACGTCCGACCAGATGGCAATCACTTTGTTGTAGCGTTCGCCGTTGGTAATCGCGCCGTCAAGATACTGCTGCTGCACTTTCACGACTTCGTGCTCGGCCGTATCCACCAGCTTGAATTTCACGTTGGGGATGACCATGTCGCTGATGCCGATGGAAACGCCGGCCTTGGTCGCGTAAAGGAAACCAAGTTCCTTGAGGCGGTCGAGCATCACCACGGTCTTTTCCAAGCCAAATCGCAGATAGGCGTATTGCACGAGCGCCTGAATGCCCTTCTTCTTCAGCAAGCCGTTGACGAAAGGCATATCCGAAGGCAGGTGGTCGTTGAAGATCACGCGGCCGACGGTCGTGTTCAGGAATTGCTTGCTGAGATGGACCGGCTCGGTGTGCGAAACGTCCTGATCGTCGTACGCGTTTGTCAGGTCGATCACTTCGCCTGAGTAGCGCATGCGAATCGGCGTGAGCAATTCCACTTCGCCGGCTTCGAGCGCCATGATGACTTCTTCGCTCGAACCGAACGCGCGCCCCTCGCCCTTGGCCTTGGGTTTCGCCTTGGTCATGTAGTAGATGCCGAGCACCATGTCCTGTGTCGGAACCGCGAGCGGATAGCCATTGGCCGGCGAGAGGATGTTGTGCGAGCTGAGCATCAACACCGACGCCTCGACCTGTGCTTCCGGCGAGAGCGGGATGTGAACGGCCATCTGGTCGCCGTCGAAGTCCGCGTTGAACGCGGTGCAGACGAGCGGGTGAATGCGGATCGCCTTGCCTTCCACGAGCGTCGGCTCGAATGCCTGAATGCCGAGCCGGTGCAGCGTGGGCGCACGGTTGAGCAGCACGGGATGCTCGCGGATCACATCTTCGAGGATGTCCCATACCGTAGCTTCCTGCGCTTCCACGAGTTCCTTCGCCTGCTTGATCGTGGTGCAGTGGCCCGCAGCTTCCAGCCGGTGATAGATGAACGGCTTGAAGAGCTCGAGCGCCATCTTCTTGGGCAGACCGCACTGGTGCAGCTTGAGTTCGGGACCGACGACGATTACGGAGCGGCCCGAGTAGTCAACGCGCTTGCCAAGCAGGTTCTGGCGGAAACGCCCCTGCTTGCCCTTGAGCGTATCGGAAAGCGACTTGAGCGGGCGGTTGTTCGTTCCGCGCAAAACGCGGCCGCGGCGCCCGTTGTCGAAGAGCGCGTCAACAGCTTCCTGCAGCATGCGCTTTTCATTGCGGACGATCACGTCCGGCGCATGAAGCTCCATCAGCTTCTTGAGCCGATTATTGCGGTTGATCACGCGGCGATAGAGATCGTTCAAGTCCGAAGTGGCGAAACGGCCGCCATCGAGAGGCACCAGCGGGCGCAGCTCCGGCGGAAGCACCGGAATCACGTCGAGAATCATCCATTCCGGCTTGTTGCCGCTCTTGCGGAACGCTTCGAGGACCTTAAGGCGCTTGGCGAACTTGATCCGCTTCTGCAAGCTCGGATCGACTTTCATTTTTTCGCGCAGCTCGTTCGAAAGCTTGTCGACATCTACACGGCGGAGAAGCTCCTTAATTGCTTCCGCGCCCATGCGTGCATCGAACTTGCCGAGATAATCGCGCTGCAATTCGCGGAACTTGTCCTCGGGCAGGATGTCCTTTTCCGAGATTCCGGGCACTTCGCCCGGATCGACGCAGACGAACGTCTCGAAGTACAAAATATGCTCGAGGTCGCGCATGGTGATGTCGAGCAGGTAGCCGATGCGGCTGGGCAGGCCCTTGAAGAACCAAACGTGTGAGCAGGGCGACGCCAGCTCAATGTGTCCAAGGCGCTCGCGACGCACTTTGCTAAGCGTCACTTCCACGCCGCACTTATCGCAGATGACGCCGCGATGCTTCATCCGCTTGTATTTTCCGCACAAGCATTCCCAGTCGGTGACGGGGCCAAAAATCTTGGCGCAGAAAAGGCCGTCGCGCTCCGGCTTGAAGGTGCGGTAGTTGATGGTTTCCGGCTTGGTCACTTCACCATGCGACCAGGACCGGATTTTTTCCGGACTAGCCAGACTGATGCGAATCGAATCGAAATCCGCGATCTGACTGGCTCGGTCATACGGGCTTGATCGATACAAGGGGTGTTCCTCCTGTCCGGCAGCGCCGGACCAAAAGTTCCGCTTCTATAATTTCGTGCGCGTCCCGGCGGTCGCCCGAGCAGGACGCGCGATGTATTAGTCAGCCGCTTCCGCTTTTTCCAGCTGCGGCTTCTGGCGCTTCATCAGTTCGACGTCCAGGCACAGCGACTGCAACTCGCGCACGAGGACGTTGAACGATTCGGGCACACCCGGCTCGATGCCGGGCTCGCCTTTTACGAT
>JASHRM010000296.1 GCA_030037315.1 Candidatus Acidiferrales bacterium | reverse complement strand
GGAAAGTGGTGGACGAAAGATCGCAATTGAGGCCGAAGAGCAGAAAATCGGCGATCGCCGCGTCATCAAGCTGATCGGAAACATCCGGATGCAGGCGAATGCAATCGAGCGTATTGCTGAAGACGAAAAGATCGTTGAGATCGGCGTAATAAAACGGCTTGATACCAAAATGGTCCCGCGCGCAGAAAAGAGTTTTGTGCCGTGCGTCCCAGATCGCAAACCCGAAATCGCCCCGCAAATGATCCACGCAGGCTGCGCCCCACGCTGCGTAGGCATGAAGAATTAGTTCTGAATCGCCGCTAGGCCGCCTGACCTTTTGCCCTGCGGATACAAGTTCAGCCTCAAGCTGGTCGCGGCTATCCAGGCGTGCATCTGCGGTAATCGTGAGACTTCCATCCAAACCGGCAGGCTGCCGCTCGCACAAGGATTCAACGGTCGTCTGCAGGGCGGCATTTCCCAATGCCACCGGCCCGGAATACGCGAAATCTCGGGCGTCAGGTCCGCGGAAAGCGAGAAAACGAGTGAGATTCTGAATCAACGCACGATCGGCAGGTGCGCCGGAGCGTTGAAAAACTCCGACAATGCCGCTCATGGCCGCTGTGTCTCGAGATCTGCGAAAGCGCCTCTGAACGGCGTGAATTCGCCAATGTCGTCGCCTGGATCCGTCAAAATTGTTCCGTTCACTTCCATCCAGGCGTGCGCCTCGAATCGGTCGGCCGTTTTTCGCGCTCCGATTCGCAGCTCGCCCGCGATTCCGCGGCGTTGCAAAAGGCTCCTCAGCGCGAGCGCCTGCTCGAGGCAATTCGTCCGCAGCAAAGACAGGTGCCGGGCCGCGGCTTGTTGCAACCTGGCAACTTGGCGCGCGAATTCGATTGTGGCGGTTTCGGCTGGCACGGCAGCCTTGGCGCGCTTGGCGGCGAAATCCAGGATCGCTTTCCACTGGCGGAGTCCGAATAGCCGCAGACCAAGCTTCGTGGCAACAAGCGTTACGGCAGCTTCGGCCGCCAGCATGCGGGACGACGGGCTTAAGGCCCTGAATTTGCGCCAGGTACCCATCTCTCTTCTTGCTTTGAACCCCCGTTCGAAGGAAAGTTGCGGCGTCGCGGCACTGTGGACGCCGAATGCTGGGTTTTAAAATGACTAAGTTGCGGCGGCGGTCTGAAGCTGGATGAGCCCCTCAGTTCTCATCTTTTCCAATAGCGCAAAGAGATCGCGCTCGCACTGTTCTGTTTCCACCTCGTATTCTTCGAGCAATGCATCGCGCAACTGTCGAATCGTGAGGGGTTGACGCAGCAGGTTCCAAACCTTTGTTCCCACCGGGTTCAGGCCATAATAGACGGCGCTTTCCAGATTCAGGACGGCTGATTCATCTCCGAGCGCACACGATACTTGGCTGGGAACCGCACTCACGATCGATTGCAAGGATAGTTTTGCACTCATTGCAGCCACGGCCTTTGAGAGATAGGCTGGAACGTTGCGGAATCAACCGAAAGCGGCAGCCTCAGATTGAGTTTTTCAAGCAACTCCAATGATGCGCTTGTATTCTACATGACGCTTCGATATAGGGCACAATACCGGATAAAGTGTACATGAGACTTCGATTCGCTTTCGCTATTTGCCTGCTTATTCTTGGCTTTACAAGCAGACCGCTCTTCGCCCAACAGGGCGATAAAGCCCCCGCCTTGGCCCGCTCCATTTTTCAGCAGCTCATCGAAATCAACACCACAGATTCGGCGGGTAGTACTACGGCCGCCGCTGAAGCCATGGCGACCCGGCTGCGTGACGCAGGATTTTCCACCAGCGACGCACAGGTCTTGCGTCCTGCCGATCCACGCAAAGGAAATCTCGTAGCTCGCCTGCACGGAACCGGCGCTCGGCGCCCGATCCTCTTAATCGGCCACTTGGACGTTGTCGAGGCGAAGCGCGAGGACTGGTCTGTCGACCCTTTCCACTTCCTTGAAAAAGACGGTTATTTCTACGGGCGCGGCACGCAAGACATGAAGGATGGCGATACTGCTCTCCTAACTTCCCTGATCCGATTCAAACAGGAAGGCTACAAGCCTGACCGCGACATCATCCTGGCACTCACCGCAGACGAGGAGGGTGGCAAGTCGAACGGCGTCGATTGGCTGTTGCGAAATCATCGCGATCTGATCGATGCCGAGTACGTGCTCAATCCCGACGCGGGCGGCGTCACGCTGAAGAACGGCAAGCCGATCGTGGTCACCGTCGAAGCGAGCGAAAAGCTCTATGCGGACTTCCAACTTGAAGTGAAAAATCCGGGCGGCCATAGTTCCCTGCCGGTTCCTGATAATGCGATCTACCACCTCGCTGACGCGCTTCAGCGCCTCCAGAATTACGAGTTTCCCTTCGAGCTGAACGATGTGACCCGCTCCTATTTTCGCGCGGCGGCCGCCACGCAGTCCGGCCAAACTGCAAAAGACATGTTCGCCATCTTGAAGAATCCGCCGGATCGTGCGGCCATCGCGCGCCTCAACGCCGATCCGCTGGATCACGCGAATATGCATACCACCTGCGTAGCCACTCGGCTCGATGCCGGCCATGCCAATAACGCTCTGCCTCAAACTGCGCGGGCGATTGTGAACTGCCGCATTCTCCCGGGCCACACGAAAGCCGAGATCCAGCGCAAACTCGTCGAAGTCCTGAATGATCCCCAGGTCCTGGTTCGTTATGTCGCAGATAACGGGGACGTCTTTGATTCGCCCCCTGCCGAATCGCTTCCGAGTCCCGTCAAACTTCGACCGGACGTGATTGCTGCCCTAACCAAAGTTGCGAACGAAATGTGGCCGGGCGCTCCCGTAATTCCAGTGATGGAAACGGGCGCGAGCGACGGGGTCTTTACCAACGCGGCCGGCATGCCCACTTACGGCATTTCCGGGTTTGCAATCGAGCAGGATGACGTTCGCGCGCACGGCAAAGACGAGCGCCTTTCTGTGAAATCGTTTTACGACGGCATTGACTTCTACTACAGGCTGCTCAAAGTCCTCACGTCGCAGCAATAACTTCCGCATGGTAGGCTCGAAGTGATGAGTCTGATGCGGCAAATGCTGGTGGGCGCGTCGGAAAGTGCTTGGCTCCGCGAACACGCACCCCGCATTCGCTTCATCCGGCGCGCGTCGCGTCGATTCCTTCCCGGTGAAAGCGTTGAGGACGCAATCGCGGCTGCCTGCGGCCTTGCCAGGTCCGGCATCTCCAGCTTGCTCACTCACCTCGGAGAAAATGTTCGCGACCGCGCCGAAGCGGAGAGCGTTACGCGGCAATACGTTGATCTGATCGAGCGCATTCGATTGCAGTCGCTTCCCTCTGAAGTTTCCGTAAAGCTCACGCAGCTTGGTCTCGATCTCGATCCCGCCTTCTGCTTTGCGAATCTCGGCCAGCTCATCGAGGGCGCGGCGGACAAAACGCTTTGGATCGATATGGAGCAAGGCCAATACGTGGATGCCACCTTGAGGCTCTATGCGCAGGCCCGCGCTGCCCGGTCAAATGTTGGCGTTTGCGTTCAGGCCTACCTGCGCCGTACGGCGGAGGACGTGGAATCGCTGATTTCGATGGGGGGCTCGGTTAGGCTGGTGAAAGGCGCGTACAGCGAACCTGCAGAGATCGCATTCGCCAGGAAAGCGGACGTGGACGAAAACTACTTCCAGCTCGCGCAGCGGCTGCTGGCGCCTGGTTCGCGCCGCAGCGGAGTCCGCGCCGTGATCGCGACACACGACTCGCACTTGATTGCTCGGATCATCGCTTTCGCAGCAAAAGAGGGAATCGAAAAGGGCGCTTTGGAATTCGCGATGCTTTACGGCATTCAACGCAGCGAGCAATTGCGTCTCGCGCGCGAAGGCTTTCACAGCGATGTGCTTATTTCCTACGGGTCTTTCTGGTTTCCCTGGTACATGCGGCGGTTGGCCGAGCGTCCAGCGAACATGTGGTTCATCGCCCGCAATTTGTTTTCAAGCTAGCGACAGCAGAGAACGCACTTGATTTAATAGCTCGGGGCCGGCTTGGTGCGCCTGGGATGTGGAAAAATCGGCCGGCAAGCGAAGAAGCTTCGCCTTTGGCACGCCCTGAAGTTTTTCGATGGCGATCGAGTTTGTCTGTATTCCCGGGCCGCAAATCACAATGCTTTTGGTTGCGCCTTTTGCGAACATTGCCGCGTCGGAAGCGTATTGCGTGGTGAAAACTTCGTATCCAGAGCGTTGCAACAGCACTCGCAGATAAGCCAAAAGGTCCAGCGAGCTATCGACGCACACGATCCGCGCGTCAAATGCCTGCGTGTCTTCCTTCGGCGCACGCTGTCTCACGGAAAACGCTTCAACTGCTTCCGCTTCCGACTCGTACGGATGAAACACGCTGAGCAAATTGGTGGCCCGAAGCACCTGAACCACGAACGGCGGCGGCTGGCAAAGTTTCAGATCGCCCCGCGCGCTGCGCAATACGCCTAGCAGACGCACGAGCGAGCCCAGTCCGCCGCTATCGATGTAGCTTACGTCTGCGAGCTGCAAGACAACATTCTTTGTGAGAATGGTCCGCTTCTCCACCTCGGCTTGGAGAAGCTTTGCCTCTTCTCCGGTCACAATGCGCCCGCGGCAACGGATCACGATCGCGTCGCCAGTGTCGTGGTGCTCCAAAGTCAGCTGCATGTGGCGCATACGCTATCACAGAATGCACAATGGCCGGGGTATTGAGTTTGCTTCAACCCGACTTGGCCACTCGCATCAGCGCAAATGATTCAGATCGCATCATCGGATCGCGTTTTCATTCTTACCGGCGCGGGGATCAGCGCCGAGAGCGGCATCCCGACTTTTCGAGGCCCGGGCGGCCTGTGGCGCAATCACCGCGTCGAGGAAGTTGCCTCGCCAATCGCATGGCGCCGCGATCCGAGGTTTGTTTGGGAATTTTATTCCATGCGACGGCGCCTTGCCGCCGCCGCCAAGCCAAATGACGGCCACATCGCGCTCGCGGAACTCGAAAAACGACTGCAGGATCGCCTTTTCCTTTGCACCCAAAATGTCGACAGCCTGCACGAGCGGGCCGGCGCGCAACGCGTGATCCACATGCATGGCGAGCTTTTCAAAAGCCGCTGCGACAGTTGCGATCGGCCGCCGTTTCCGGACGACCGAACGTACGAACCTCCGGCGCCAGTTCCTTGTTGCGAGTGCGGCGGACAAATTCGCCCACATATCTGCTGGTTCGGGGAAATGCCTTACCGCCTGGATGAAATCGCCAACGCGCTTGATCGCTGTTCGATTTTCATCGCGATTGGCACATCTGGAGTTGTCGAGCCTGCCGCAAATTTCGTCGCGCACACGCGCGGACGCGCGCGCTCCTATTACGTTGGCCCCGAAGAACCGGCGAACATCGCTGCGTTCAACGAATGTTTCTCCGGAAAAGCGGGCGATTTGCTGCCCAGCTTGTTTCAATTGGAATGAATCAAGCCGACAGCATCATTGCTTCAGCGACGCCTGCCAGTTCAATACAACGGTGAATTTTGGTTGCGCACTCAGGCCCGACGGTGCAGGAGCCACCATGAGAAAGCGCTTGCCATCCGGCGAGATGTCCCAAAAAATCACACCACTCGGCAATTTAAACAATATCTTGGGAACCCCGGCCTGAAAAACGCCGCTCGTGTTGACGTCCACCGCCATCGCGTCGCCATCCAATGACAAATAGAAGAGCTCCTTGCCATCGCGCTCCCACAAAGGAGTGCCTCCGCCATCTTTCGATACCATCCACTTTCCGGTAATCGGCGCGCGGCCACCGGAAGTCGATCCCATTGCAGCGGAAGGCTCGAACGGCTGCACGTAGACTTGGTTTTTGCCCGATTCTTCCGAAGCGTAGGCAATCCAGCGGCCGTCGGGCGAGAACTTGCCATAGCTTTCGTTGAATTGTGAATGTTCCATGGCGACGGGTTTGCGATCGCCGCCGCCGTTGAGCGGAAGGATCCACACCTGGCTGGTGCCCGTATTCTGATATAGGAGGAAGCGTCCATCGCTCGACCAACTGGTTGGTAATTTTGCGTCATTGGACTTGAATACCACTTCGTCTTCACCGGCCAAGTTCGATGCTTTCTCGTATAAATCGAAAGTTCCGCTTCGGTTCGAAGAAAACGCGATTCGGCTGCCGTCGGGAGACCAGATCGGGCTCGAGTCCCAGTTCGAATCGAAAGTGAAGCGCGTTGTTACCCCACGCGCGAAGTCATACAGCCAGATGTTCCGGTTGCCTGGATTTTGAGAATCGGCGCGCTCGATCGCTACGCGCTTGCCATCCGGCGAAAGGGCTAGAGTGCGATAGAGGCCCGGATCCCCGACCGAACCCAGTGCTTTCCCTTCGCGGTCGAACCACGTCAGTTGTCCCTGGATATTGCCTCTCGACCCTCCCGTCGATGCATTCGCCGTGCCTGCTTGGTACACGAGGGTACCCGTGCTCGACACCGAAAATCCCGTGTTCGAAACCTGCTCGGCAATCGGAACGGCCTCGCCGACCAGCTCGAGTCGCCGCGCGTCGAATCGCTGCACCATCAACGTGCTAGTCCCCCCGGGCAGTGCACTGGCGCCCCGGACGAACAGGAGATAGCCGGAGGTTGAATCCGGTGAACGCGCATAAACGGCCGCTGATAGGTCGCCGAGTAGTTTTTTTCCCAACTTTTGCTCATCGGTTTCGGTTGAGCCCAGGTAAATACCAGTTCCACTCCTTCGACTCGAAGCATAGAGATAAACGAAATGGTGTCCGTCCGGCAGGATGGAGGGCCAAACCGCAGCTCCATCGCTGGTAATCGGCGAGGGCGTGCCCCCAGCGGCGGCGACTTGCATGAGCCCAGTCAGAGTTCCAAAAACAATCTTGTCGTCGGGAGTCCAGATACCTCCGATAACCGTGGGTGTGTCGCCGCAGAGTTCGATCGGCGGGCCGCCTGAGACATCGATTTTCTGGAGTTTTCTCTGCGCAAGGAACACCACAAAGCGGCTGTCGGGCGACCAAAATAACCAGCCGCCCGCTCCGTTGGTTCCTTCGAGAGGTTGCGCCTCGAGCGAGTCGATTAAACGGATCCACACCTTGCTTTGGCCGTCTGCGCCCGTGCCGATGAACGCAACTTTGCGACCGTCGGGCGAAATGACGACGTCGCCTTCCTGGCTGAATTTCGCAGGCAGAGGAATCTCAAATCTCATTAGCTGCGCCACAGGAGGGCTCGGGTGAAAATAGAGAAACGCGAGCACAAGCGCAGTCGCAAGGAACACTGCTGCGGCACCCGAGACGAGCCAGAGCGGCCATGACTTCGTCGCTGGCGCGGATGGAACGCTCGAGATCGGCTCCGGCGCGCCGGATAAGACTTCTTCAAGCGAGATGCGCGCGTCGCCGATGGCTTGGAGTCGCTGCTTCGGATCTTTCTGCAAGCACCGCTGCAACAGCACGCGAATTCGCGCCGGCGTGTTCTGCGGCAGGAACGTCCAATCCGGCTCTTCCTTGATGACCGCCGCGAGCGTGTCCGTCACCGTCTCGCCGCTGAACGCCATTTTCCCCGTAAGCATTTCGTAGAGCACGCACCCGAACGCCCAGATATCCGCGCGGCGGTCCGCGGATTTGCCTTTCGCCTGTTCGGGCGCCATGTACGCCGCTGTGCCGAGCAACACTCCCTGCATCGTCGCCATGCGGGTGATCGTCGGCGATGTAGCAATATCGAACGACGCGGCGTCGCGTTCGAGCGCCTTCGCCAGGCCAAAGTCGAGTATCTTCACCGAGTCGTCATTGGTTACCTTGACGTTCGCAGGTTTCAAGTCACGATGGACGATGCCTTTTTCGTGCGCATATTCGAGCGCCTCAGAAATCTGCTTTGCGATCCGAAGCGCTTCTTCGGTGGCAATTGGCCCTTGCTTAATTCGGTCTGCCAGCGTCGGCCCTTCCACCAACTGCATGACCAACGCGTGTGTGCTTCCGGAATCTTCGAGGCCGTAGATCGAGGCAATCTTGGGATGATCGAGCGCGGCGAGCACTTTCGCTTCGCGTTGGAACCGCCCCATGCGTTCGGCGTCGCGCGCGAAAGCGTCCGGCAGAACTTTGATCGCAACATCGCGACCTAGCTTTGTGTCGAGGGCGCGATACACCTCGCCCATGCCGCCCGCGCCAATCGCAGTGGTGATTTCGTACGTCCCCAGCTTTGAGCCCGCGGTCAGCACGGGAATGCGTACAACGGGCGAACAGACCATGTGGAAGAGGGCATGGGAGCCAAATCGTATTAAAAAAGTAGCAGCGGGGAAAGGGAAATCGCGAATATCGATTATGCCGAAAAGCTGGACCTGTTCACGCCGCCGCAAAGCGGGGAAGCCAGGGGAAACCTAGGACTAGCGCGTGCGCTCGTCTTTTTCGAGCTTGCCGTCGCGCACTCGAATCACGCGATGCGCGTGCGCTGCAATGTCCGGTTCGTGCGTGACGAGAATGATCGTGTTCCCGCTTTCGTGAAGCCGCGCGAAGAGCCCCATAATTTCTTCGCCTGTTGCCGAATCAAGGTTCCCGGTGGGTTCATCCGCAAGCAAGATCGAAGGATTGTTCACCAGTGCACGTGCAATCGCCACGCGTTGCCTTTGTCCGCCGGATAGTTCGTTGGGTTTGTGCATCATTCGATCGCTCAGGTCGACTTGCGCCAGGGCCTGTTTCGCACGTTCGAGGCGTTCTTCGGCCGCCGTGCCGTTATAAATCATCGGCAATTCCACATTGTGCAAAGCCGTCGCGCGCGCCAACAAATTGAAGGTCTGAAAGACGAATCCAATCTCCCGGTTCCGAATCACCGCCAGTTCGTCGTCATCGAGCTGGCTCACCAGCCTGCCAGCCAGCCAATAATTTCCGCTCGTTGGAGTGTCCAGGCATCCGATCAAATTCATCAGCGTGGATTTGCCGGAGCCGGAAGGGCCCATGATCGCGACGTACTCGCCCTTGCGAATTTCCATGCTCACGCCGCGCAGCGCGTGCAATTGCTCGGTCCCCATTTCATACGTCTTCCAGAGTTCGTCCGTCTGAATGACAATTCCGGCATCCACCAAATCCTGGCGGAAACTCTGCGCGCCGACCTCTTCGACGGCCATTGGCATGGCTCCTGAGCCTCTAAACGGTGAGATGCAGAACTAACTGGACGAGGTATCGAGCTTCGGTACCGAGTTATCGACCTTTACGCTGGCCCCGGGTTTCAAAGAGCGGAGCGCTTTGAAACTTCCCGTAACGATTACATCGCCTTCTTTCAATCCCTTCGTAATTTCGATGTCGGTTGTGCCGGTAATCCCGGTTTGCACCGGCACGAATTCCGCTTTGCCGTTGCGGATCACGAACACGCCCTGGATGTCTGTGTTCTCGCTGTCGTCGTTCTTCGCGGCTGCGAGTGTCACGTTTTCGGTCGTGCCGTTCTTCGCGTCGTCCAATTCTTTCTG
>JASHRM010000024.1 GCA_030037315.1 Candidatus Acidiferrales bacterium | reverse complement strand
GAACGAGACGGATTCCTTGCCCATACTCAGCCGTGGGCGTTAGTTCCGCTGGAATTAAAATCTGCGGGCACGATTCTCTATGCCACCCTGGACATGATTCGGATCGTAACGATCCTGGCGCACCCCATTATCCCGGAAGCAACCCAGAAGATTTGGGAACAACTCGGTCAATCAGGACGGATTGCAGATTTTCGGCTCGATAGGTTGGAATGGCGGGATTTGAAGCCCGGAACGAAGATCGGCAAGCCGGAAGCAGTGTTCCCGCGCGTGGATAAAAAAGAGCTTTCTGAAAGGATTGAGGCGATGGAACAGGAAATACGCAACCCAGGTGGCTCTTCGACTTCGGATGCCGCCAAAGACGCGCAGAAAGTGACGAGCGCTTCGACGGCGGGCGGCTCGACTTCGCTCGGGACAGGCGCGCAAGCAGCGCCCGCAGTTCCCGTCGTGACGCCAACGAGCGGCAAAATTTCCATCGAGGATTTTGCGAAGGTTGAACTGCGCGTCGGGGAAGTGAAATCCGCGGAGCGCATTCAAGGTGCCGACAAGCTCCTCAAGCTGCTTGTCGACATCGGCGACGAAACGCGGCAAGTGTTAGCCGGAATTGCGCTGGCCTATGCGCCGGAACAGTTGATCGGACGCAAAGTGGTGATCGTGGCGAATCTCGCGCCGCGAAAAATGCGCGGGCTCGAATCGAACGGCATGCTGCTCGCGGCGTCCGTGGGTGCGGAAGGTAAACCTGTGCTTTGCACGTTCGCCGAGGACATCGCCCCCGGGGCAAAAGTAAAATGACGATGCGCGCCCCTGTTGCCCGGGGCCGTGCTCATTCGAAGTTACCCGCTGAAAATCTTTACACCAACCGCATCCTTCCAATTTGACTGCACCGTGCTAGGCTGGCGTTGCGATGATTGATATGGATGGGAATATCGAGCGCCGGACGGAACGCCACCGCCGTTTTGCGCCGGCCGCACCTGGTTCAGCGGCGTCCGCTAAACTGGAATTTTCTAATCGCCAAAGCCTGCGATTAGAATTGCAGGTATCCGCTTGTAAACAAAGAACCGGCGTCTGCCCTAATCGCCAAAATCTGGTGAGACCAACTGAAGCGAATTTACGCCGCTCATGCAAATAGTCGATTCTCACGCACATCTTGAATTTGCGCAGTTCGATGCGGACCGCGAAGAAATGCTCGGCCGCGCTCGCGCGGCCGGCGTCAGGGCCCTGCTCGCGATCGGCAGCGGCACAAGTCCCGAAGAACGCCTCGATGCAGCCATCCCTTATGCCGAGCAGCACGATTGGATCTATGCGACCGTCGGCATTCATCCGCACGATGCCAGCGCCGCTACCGAAGACCATTTTGCAAAACTCGCGGAACTGGCTCGCCATCCGCGCGTGATCGCGTGGGGCGAGATGGGCCTCGATTACTACTACGACCATTCGCCGCGCGACGTGCAGCACCGAGTTTTTCGCCGGCAGCTCGGTCTGGCGCGCGATGCGAAGTTGCCCATCGTGATTCATTGCCGCGACGCGTGGGACGATTGCTTGCGGATCATGGAAGAGGATTGGGGACCATCCGGGCTCGGCGGAATTTTCCATTGTTTTACCGGCTCGGCCAAAGAAGCGCGCCGCGGACTGGATATGGGATTCCTGGTTTCGTTCGCCGGAAACGTCACCTACCCGAAAACGCAGCACATTCGCGACGCATCGCGCGAGATTCCGCTGGAAAGCTTGCTCACGGAGACGGATTCGCCGTTCTTGCCTCCGCAGGGGCATCGCGGCAAGCGCAATGAGCCGTCCTACGTCGTCGAGGTAGCGCAGACCTTGGCGAATGTGAGAAACTTAGCCGCCGAAGAGGTTGCCGCCGCCACGGCGGCTAATTTTCGGCGTTTCTTCCGGCTCGGCGCGAACGCTTCAGGCCAACGCGAGTAAGGGGCAAATTTCCGAAACATGGCGTTTGCTGTCCAAATCGCAAAGGGAATTTTCGATCTCGTGCGCGACGATCTCGCGCTCGTCGAGCAAGAGATTGCGGCGCAGAGCTGCGTGGCCATCGAGCCGGTTGCCGAAATCGCCAGCTACCTCCGCGAAGGTGGCGGCAAGCGCCTGCGGCCCGCGTTGCTTTTGCTCGCCTCCGGCGCCGCCGGATACCGCGGCGAGAGCGCAGTCCGCCTGGGCGCGGTGGTTGAAATGATTCACAGCGCGACGCTGGTCCACGACGACGTGATCGACGGCGCGCAAACGCGTCGTGGCCGTCCGAGCACGAATGCCCGCTGGGGCAATCACATGAGCGTGCTTGCGGGCGACTGGCTCTACATGCAGTCGTTCGAAATGGCGCTGCGCGAGCGCGATTTCGCGATTCTCGACATTCTGATCGAGCTCACGCAGAACATGGTCGAAGGCGAATTGCTGCAGCTCACTCTGCTTGGCCGCATGGATTTGACCGAGGCCGACGCGACGGAACTCGCTTATCGCAAGACGGCGTGCCTCTTTAGCGGATGCGCGCGACTCGGGGCCGTGCTGGGCCGCCAGCCGAAAGTGGTTGAAGAGGCGCTCGCGGAATACGGACGCAACGCGGGGCTCGCATTTCAGCTTGTGGACGATTTGCTCGATTTTACCGCTTCGCCGGAACAACTCGGCAAGCCCGTGCTCAACGATTTGAAAGAAGGCAAAGTCACGCTGCCGCTGATTTTTGCTCTGCAGAATGGCGCGCCGAACGGCGACCACGCGAACGGCAGCCAATCCGCAACTGGTGCGCGCAAATTGGTTGCGAAAGTTCTCGAGGAGCGCGGATTTTCCAGCGTGCGCCCGGAAGAGATTACGAATCTTGTCCAGGAAACGGGCGCGCTTGCACGCGCGTCAGAGCTGGCGCGCGAATATGTTTCTCGCGCGAAAGCCTGCCTGGAAGAATTGCCCGACACCGAGTATCGCCGCGCGCTCCTTGCCGTTCCTGATTTTATTCTCGACCGCACGAACTAGACGACGCTTCCGAAGCGGACGCGTGTTTACGCGTGAGGCACAGAAGGTGCATGCGGCTCGGCACTGGGCTGGCTATTCTGTTCCAGCGACTGAGTTGCGTCGGCGATCAGATCCTCCGGCTTCCAGTCGTTGGCGTCATAGTATTTGAAAACTTTGCCGTCCGGCGAAATCACCGTTGTACTCAGTGAGTGGACGATGTTTCCGCCGGTCGTGCTGTAATACAGCCCGAAAAAGTTAGCGACAGTAGGCAAATCCTTCGCCGGCACGGTTGCAAATTCCCAGCGATTAAACGGGTGGCCGCCGGTCAGTGAATTGAACGTCTCCGCATATTTCCGAAGTACCGCCGGCGTATCGTAGGAAGGATCAAAACTCACACTGAGCAGACGGATTTTGGGGCCCAGCTGGTGATTGTTTTTCAGGTCCGCGTAGATGTGCGCGAAATTCTTCGAGACCAGCGGGCAAAAATCGGGAAACGGGCAGCGCGTGTAAATGAAAGTCACCATCAGCACGTCGCCCTTGAACGAATCGAGATGGATTTT
>JASHRM010000295.1 GCA_030037315.1 Candidatus Acidiferrales bacterium | reverse complement strand
TTATCTGGATGGTCGCCGAAATATTTCGCTCCCAATTTGATTCAGTATGCGAACTCGCTGTTGAAAAACAAAATGCTGTTTGGGTCGGATTATCCGCTGATTACGCCCGACCGCTGGATGGCTGATTTCGCGAAGGCCCCGTTTAAAGATGAAGTGAGGCCGCTGATTTTGAAAGAAAATGCGATGCGGCTCTTCGGGCTGAAGTCGAAGACAGCAGCAGCACCTGCGGATTAGCGGCCCGCGTTTCGCAGCGCACCAAGCGGATAACCTTTGCTGCCTCGCCCGCGCCGGGGTCAAAACGAAAACCTGCTGCGGGTACGGCCGCGCACGCGGGAGTCGCCCCGGAAGTCTGAGCGATTAATCGGGAATTAACAGAAAACCAACTGCGCTATCAATCGTCGAAACAATACGTCGATCTTGGAGCGACTGACCGAATGCGATTAAGGGTTCTCATCGCACTTCTGATAATCGCTACCGCATACGCATACGCGCAAGCGCGGAAGGCAGAGAAGGAATGGCTCGGACCTGCCGGTGAACGAACCAGAGCAGCATTATTCCGAAACACTGACGCCGGCCAGTCCCCAATTCTGATCGTTGTTCTGCACGGTGACTTGGATACGGGAGGCGCCTCCCCTCTGGCGAGCAAAGCTGCAAGTCAAATTCACGGCGTCATTGCCGCTGCGTTGGTCAGGCCGGGCTACACGGACGATGACGGGGACACCTCCGACGGCGTCATGGGCAAAACAAACGGCGATAACTACACGCCAGAAGTCTTGAACCAGCTGGATGCGGCGGTCGGCCAACTCAAGAGCCAATTTCATCCATCCGCTGTCATTGTAGTCGGCCACTCTGGAGGCGCCGCGATCACCGCCGACTTGATCGCGCGGGACAACGGCCTTGCGACGGCCGCACTACTTTTGTCCTGCCCATGCGATGTGCCGGCTTGGCGAAAACACATGAATACATTGCGTCCCAATCCAACATGGGACGAACCGGTCACCAGTGTTTCCCCAATGAGGGTTGTGGACAAGGTCAGCCCCAAGACGCAAATCTGGATGATGGTGGGCGACAAGGATGAGGTAGCACCTCCCGAATTTACGGAACGTTACGCCGATGCACTGAGGAAACATGGCATCGAGCCCCAAGTGACTGTGCTCCCCGGTCGCGGCCACAACATCATTTTCGACAGCGCAGCGATCCAGGAACTTTCGGCGCTGGTGGCGCAAATCCACTAGGAGCTACCATCGTCACGGGCGCAGCTCCTTATTTCCCCTAGGCTTACGATGCGTCTGTGAAATTCGACCATTCGGCCCGAGTCAATAGGATACGTCTTTGTGTAAACTATACTTGACAAGATATCTGGGGTGAGGCTACGCTTCGGATGTCAGTTAGACTTTACATAAAGACAACTACAGGAGACATTATGAATCAATTGAAGCCACAGGGGAAGGGCTACGAGTCGAGGACCCGGACGAACATTAGATGGCTCGCTATCTGGGGCGTCGCGTGGGTAGGAACTTCGCTGGTGATGGCATTAGGGCCGTTGTTTCTTTGGCATAAGGCGCTGGTGTTGACGCTACTGGCGGTGGGCCTAAACCTGTGCGTGGGCGTCCGCTGGATTCTGGCCAACAAGAAGTACATCGAAGAGCAGGATGAGCTCCAGCGGAGGGTCTATCTCAACGCTTTGGGGATCACCGCGGGGGTCGCGCTGATCGGCGGCATCCCGTTTTCTGTGCTGGATGCGTTCCACATGATTCCGGTCCATGCGGACATTGCGCACCTAATAATGCTCATGGCTTTGACGTTTGTCGTGTCCACCGTGTACGGCATGTGGCGGTACCGATGAAAAACCGGCTCAAAGTACTGCGTGCCGAGCGCGACTGGACACAGGCCCAGTTGGCAGACGCGCTCGATGTGTCCCGGCAGACCATCAACGCCATCGAGACGGGAAAGTTCGATCCGAGCCTGCCGCTCGCCTTCCGAGCCGCTCGGCTCTTCGGACTGCACATCGAAGAGATTTTTCATGACGAGGATGGCCGTTAGTCCTGCGATAAAGATCACAAGGATAATTACGCATAAATTCGCTGTGATGTTATACAGAAGTGGTTTGCGCCGAGGTGGGGGACAGAGGCGCCGGCCCCTTTCTCCGCTAGCGGCACTCTTCTTCGCTGCGCTTCAGCCTAACCAGACAAGAAAATCTAAAATCGCGGAGATACTCGATGAAGACGAGATGGGAAGTGCCCGCTCTCAAAGCAGCTTTGGCTGTGGCAATGGCGATTACGCCGATGATGGCGATCGCGCAGACAATGCCAGGTCAGACGGCACCGGCGCAAACGGCACCCGGAAATTTCATTTCAGGTGAGTGGGACGGAATGATCGGCCCACTGCATCTGGTGTTCGTGTTTGGGCAAACGCCGGACGGTGGATTGATTTTGAAGCTAACCAGTGTGGACCAGGGGAACACCGTGGTTCCAGTGGACAGGGTTACGTTTGATAACGGCAAGCTGGATGTGGAGATAAGGGCTGCTGGAGCAAGTTATGTGGCGACTTTGAGCGCGGCGGGCGACTCGTTCACGGGAACCTGGTCGCAGGGAGCGGCAAGCCTGCCGCTCATTCTCCGCCGTCCGGGTGTGCAGCCGGCGTTCACCCTGAAGCCGCGAACCATCGGTACCGTTCCACTGGAGCCTTGCCGAACCGCGGATGGCAATATCGAAGGGCTATGCGGGACAGTTTCGGTTTGGGAGAACCGGGAGTTAAAGCAGGGGCGACAGCTTGCCCTGAAAGTGATGGTATTGCCCGCTCTGCAAAGTGGTGCATCGGATGCGTTCTTTCCTCTGGCCGGTGGGCCTGGGCAGAGTGCAATCGAGGCATATCCTGCGACGGGATACACGAACGCTATCCGCAAAGACCGTGACGTTGTGCTGGTAGACCAGCGCGGGACGGGCGGGTCCGCCCCCCTGAAGTGCGACCTGCGAGATATGACGAACGTGCAGCAAGTGCTGGGAGAAGAGATTCCAGCGGAACGGTTGCGAACCTGCCGTGAACAACTGTCACAGACGGCGGACCTGACGCAGTACACGACATCGATCTTTGCGGACGATCTTGACGAAGTGCGGGCGGCGCTGGGGTACGAGAAGATCGATGTTTTTGGAACGTCGTATGGCACGCGCGCAGCCTTGGTCTATCTGCGCCAACATGGGAATCATGTGCGCACGATTGGCCTCGAGGGGGTCGTTTCGCAGGAGTTCAGAATTCCACTCACCTTTTCCCGAACCTTGCAAAGTTCGATCGATCAGATCATCGAGCGGTGTGAAGTGGCGACGGCCTGCCAGCAGAGCTATCCGGATTTGCGCAAGGAGTTCGATACGTTGTTGGCGCGGCTCGACAAGGAACCAGCGAAGGCGGACTTGGGGGCGGGCCCATCGAAACAGACGGTGACTATATCAAAGGGATTGTTTGTGTCCACGCTGAGGCCAGCGCTCTATCAACCCGAGATCATCAGCGTATTTCCATTGATGATTCACAAAGCGTATCAGGGAGATTGGAGCATATACATTTCGGTTGCATTTACGATTCGGACCGCAATGGATAGGTCCATCAACCGGGATCTCAGCATATCGGTTACTTGCGCCGAGGATGTTCCCGGAATGACGGAGGCTCTGATAGATAAGGAAACCGGCGGAACCTATCTTGGCGATTATCAGGTAAGGCAGTATCAAAATTACTGCAAGGAGTGGGCGCAGGGGCGTGTGCCGGCAGATTTTCGCGCTGCAGTTCACTCAAATGTCCCTGCACTGCTGATTTCGGGGGCCCTTGATCCAGTGACTCCGCCTGCAGTGTCACAAGAGATAGCTCGCGATTTAAGCAAAAGTCAGGCAGTGGTGCTCAAGGACGGCACGCATGGGACTGGAACTCCCTGCGTAGATGGAATCATTGCAAAGTTCGTGGCGACTGCGGGAACAGTGGATGCTTCGTGTGCAGACGAAGTGAAGCTTGGGCCATTTCTGGCGGAGCCAAGATGATGACAAGCTGCCTCTAAGCTCGGTCGCGCGTATCTGGCGGTTTAATCCTGCTGCCGTTCACCTTTCGTGTCGAGTTGTCTACGTTTAGTCCAAAGCGAAGGCATAGATCGCGTTAGCCCCGGTGGTGAGTTCCACTCCGGACTGGCGCGCGAGAACGCCGTTCGCGAGATTGTCTCCGGTGATCACCAAAATGTATTGCTTGCCGTTGATGGCGTAAGTGATCGTGCTCACGGAAATCGGCCCGCCAAGAAGCGACTGCCAAAGCTGCTTGCCCGTGGCGGCGTCGTAAGCGCTGAAGCGCCGGTTGATATCACCGTGGAAGATTAGACCGCCTGCGGTGGCGAGAATGGCGCCAGTGCCGGGCGCATTCTGCACGCCGAACTTCAGCATTTGCCCTGTGGAAAGATCGATCTTCGCGATACCGGCAATCTGGTTGATGTCGGAGCCCTCGCGCAGAACGCCGTGGCGGAATCCGCTCAGGCCATTCGCGGTCATATCGAGGCAATTATCGACGTAGCTGGTGTAGAGCGAATTGGTTTCGGGGTCGTAAGCAGTCGGCCAATAGCTGCGGCCGTTCCAATAGCAAATCACGTGGTGATCGCCGGGCTTTTTCATCACGACATCCCAGTTGATCGTAGTCGCGCCGGTCTTGCTGTCGATGTTGGAGATCGCGAGATTCGGCGCGTCGACAGGGACGGGCTCAGCCCACAGGAATTGACCGCTTTCGCGGTCGTTTACGAACATGATTCCGCTTTCGCCGACGATTGCGGCAACGTCATGCTTTGAACCGCGAGGCACTTCAGTGTTGTACCACTTCACGGATTTCGGATCGGGATTGTACGTGGTGGTTACGAGAGTGCGTTCGTGCGTGTGGTCGGTGTCCCAATCATCGCCGGGAAGATATTGGTAATACCACTTGAGCTTGCCGGTTTCCGGATCGAGCGCGACGGTGCAATTGCTGTAAAGATCGGACGGTGCGGTGCGCGAGGTGCCGTCAGGATTGCCGCCATGGCGCGCGAGACGTTCGTAGGGCGAAGGATTCGCGATACCCCAGTAGATCGTCTTGCGAACCGGATCGTAGTTGCCGGGCATGCCCCATGTCGAGGCGGTGTAGTTCGTATTGTCCGCGCCACCCCAGGACGCGTAACCGGGATCGCCGGGACCCGCGACGTCAAAGAATCGCCAAACTTCTTTGCCGGTGTCGGCGTCGTCAGCTTCGATGAAGCAGGTGTCGCGGCCTTTGTTGCAAGTGCCGCCAGAGATCACTTTGTTATCGACGACGATCGCGCCGGAGGTGTTCTGGGTTTCGTCGGTTTTCAGAGTTTCCCAGCGAACCTTCCCGTTGGTTGCGTCGAGCGCGACGACGTAGCCGTCAGGCGCGGTGTAATAAATCATGTCCTTATATATGGCGAGAGCTTTGGTGCGTTCCTGACTGGCGAGCTGAGGACTTTTGTAGGTTCGTTTGTATTCCCAGATGATGTCGCCGGTGTCGCCTTTGATGGCCATCACGTCCGCGCCGGGAGCGATCGTATAGATGATGCCGTCGTGGACTATCGGAATTGTCTCAGTGGTGCCAGCGGGAAGGCCTTTGACCCAGGCGATGTGAAGATGGCTGACGTTGCGCTTGTTGATTTCCTTGAGAGGACTATAGCGCCAAGCGTCATAGGTGCGGCTGAATTGGAGCCAATCGCCAGGGTTCGGATTCAGAAGGTCCTGGTCGGTGACGGGCTTGTAATCTTTTACTTCGCCGTGCGGAAGCGGAGCGGCAGGGAACATCCCCGGGGGTGCGGCGGGGCGGCGCTGTCCTGGTGCCCCACCGGGTCCCGCGCCTGGCGCTTGGCCTTGCGCCGCGGGCGGCGGAGTGGCCGGAGCTTCGTCTTGAGCATTCGCTGTGATAAATGCGCCGGCGAGAAACAATAGTGCGACCAAACAGATCGTCTTATTCATGCAGAATCCCCCCGATTCGAATCATGCCTCGTAAGCCATTCTGACGCGCCGCGGCTTAACAACGTTTCGTATTACTTGTGCGCGGCCAGCGAGCGGCATTTTATCGCGCATTCGTCTCGTATAGAGCAAATAGTTGGTCGGACAGTTAGAAAGGGATCGCTGCATTCGACGCGATAGAGGCTTCATCAAACCACAAAAGCAGATCCCCCACGCTCGCGAAAACGCTCAGTTCCCTTCGTGCCTCAGGGCAAGCGGGATGACAATGAGTGCCGGCCTTACTGAATGGGTGCGGGATGACGGTTGATAACCTCAGACGACGCGGAGGACGATTTTGCCGCGGGTGTGGCGCGTGGCGTTCAATTCCTGCGCGGCACGCGCTTCGCTGAGCGGGAAGACTTTCTCGATGTTGACTTTCAATTTGCCGGAATCGACGAGCTTGGCGATTTCGTTCAATTGGCCGATATTCGGCTGAACGAACACGTGAGCAGCGTGAATGCCATGCGCGGCGGCTTTTTCCTGCGAGGGCGGCATCAGGATGGAGACGTAGGTGCCGCCTTTGCGAATTACGCCGTACGAACGGTCGGCCGTATCGTGCGTGATCGTGTCGAGCACGACATCCACATCATGCACGACGTCTTCGAATTTCGTGGTGTTGTAGTCGATCACCTGATCGGCGCCGAGCCCCCGCAAGTATTCGTGGTTTTTTTGCGAGGCTGTGCCGATCACACGAGCGCCTTTGATTTTCGCCAGTTGAACGGCGAAGCTGCCCACTCCTCCGGCGGCACCGTGAATAAGAACAGTTTGACCGGCGGAAAGCTCGCCTGCATCGAAAAGAGCCTGCCAAGCAGTGAGAGCTGTTAGAGGGATCGCAGCCGCGTGGATGTGATCGATCGATTTGGGCTTGAGCGCAACTTCCGATTCTTTGACGACGACATAGTCTGCGTATGCGCCGTCGCGGCCAATGTCCGGACGGCTGTAAACTTCGTCGCCAACTTTCAGGCGCGTAGCACCGGAACCGACGGCTTCGATGACGCCGGAAACATCCCATCCCAGAATCATCGGAAGCTTGTATTTAATTCGCTCCTTAAAAAGCCCATCACGAACTCCGCGGTCGACGGGATTGACCGATGTTGAATGCACGCGGATTAAGACTTCACCGGCCGCAGGCGCGGGTTTGGGAGCATCTTCATACTGCAAAACTTCAGGCCCCCCATACTCATGGAGCCGAACAGCTTTCATTGTCGCCATGGAGTGCTCCTCGAATTGCCCGCATGCGGGCTGCAAATCCGCGTGCGGAAAAGGGAATTGATAATACTGAAAGGCGGGCGTTTCCCAAAACACTTGTATTGAACCATGAAGGCACGTCGTGGTAACTTCCGCGCATCGCGGGATTGGAACAAGGGGGAAGTCCGTGCGATTCCGCAAACCCGCCGCAGGTTAGGTCCGAAGAAGGAGGTAACCTTCATGTTTGAGGCCTCTCAGTCCAAGGAAAAAACCAGCAGCAGTGCCGGCATTTGGATTGGTGTAGGAGTGATTCTGGTAATAGCGGTTGTCGCGTATTTCTATGTGAATTCACGGAGCGGGCCAGCCGTAGCAACCGCGCCGCTTGCGAGCGCCGGCTCCAACACGCTGCCGGGAAAACCGGATCCGGTGCACGATTTGAGAATCGTCAACGTGAAGATGGACAAAGACCCCACCGGTAATGTGGCAGTCTGGTCCGTAGACCTTCGGAACACGTCCACGGCGTACAGCTACAGCAACATTGGATATCAGACCACGTATATCGCGGGAGACAACAGCGTGCTGCTGCAAAATACGGGGAAAGTGAATCTGAGCCTCGATCCGGGCGACGAACAGACAACTCAGTTTCGAGATGCTTTGTATCCATCCGGCACGGCGATTTACAAGTTTGTGGTGACAGGCGCACAGGCCCAGAGGTAGCCTTCTGCGCATCGTGATGATGGAAATTCCAATCAGGCACGGCGCGAGAACGACGGATAGAAGCAAGACTTGCGATCGGAAGCGCTTTACGCGCGGACGAGTCGATCGGTCGTCATAGGGGGCGCATGGAGATTCTGTGGCCGGCCAGCGCAATCGTCGTCATCGTGATGTTCGTGTTTTACGTTTTCGCGCAGCACATCAATCGAGTTCTCCGCAGGCAGTCATGGACCATCCGGCAGCTCTACGAGCGCGTGGAGGACGTGGAGTCCCTCACCGATCCCATTTTTCTGAACCGCCTGAACGAAGCGGCGCCGATGCCGCTCGAGCAGGTTTTCACGCTCACATTCCGGATCGACGACCGGTTTTGGACTGAGATTTTGTGCGCGCGGGAAGAAGTGCGGAAATTCGTGCGCGAATTCGGCAGCTTCGTGGGTTCGGTAAAGCTCGAACGATGGCGCAGCCATACGGTGGCGACGATCGCGGAGGTTTTGCCGGACCGCAAGTCCGTCGGATGGCAGACTCGATCGCTGGACGTTTATTCCGATTCAACCAAGAACGGCGATGTGGTGAGCTTATGGGATCTTCCTCTGATGCGCCCCGGTTTTTCGGGGGGAAGGCCGCCTTCGCTGGAATTGCTGCTGCGCGGAAACTCGATTGAGCTGTGCGGGCATTTGGGGCCGGGGATTGAAGAGCCCCATGGGAACGATCCGCTGGAGGAATGGGAGGACGCGGTTTTTTTCCGGATTCCGCTCGATCCGGCACAGCTGGCGGGCTTTCGAAGCCATGATCCCGCAGGGACGGATCACGGGAATGGGAATTCAAATGGAAACCACAATCCCAACGCGTGGCAGACGTTTTATGCGGATCGAAACGAAGTGCTCGGAATCGAATGGCAGCTCTGGATGCGGGATTTGACGAAAAAGTCCGAGTGGGAACGATTGAAAATCTTAGATTCAGCCGCCAGCATGCCGGTAGTAAAGCGCTAAACCCTGGGAATTGGGACCCGCCTGTTTTGTTGAAGTCCCGCTGGGACACCTCGCCCGCCCGCGGCCGGCAAGCTCAGAATGACGCGCGGGCCGTCACGGGTGCCGAAATCGGGCTGCTCGCTCCTCGGAATCACAAATGATCGGAGTTAGCGGGGTTGCGCGTGTACCGGGAAATTCAGGTGTGCGTTGAGCAGGCCCATCATCTCGCGGACAACGGAATCAACGTCATCTGTCTCGCGCCACCAGTGATCCGCGTCAAAGGGATCTTGCGGCGACCCGCGAACGATCGCGTGAAGATTTTCGCCAACTAATTTTCGCCATAGCCGCTTTACTCGCCGCGTGTGCTGTGGCGATGTGACAATGATGACGCTCGACTTTCCTTCGGCTCGCAACTCGCTGGCGATCTCGAGAATTTCGTCGTGCGTGTCGACAATCGGTTTCGGCAGAACGAGAATTGCGGCAGGGGGCACGCCATCGCGGATCAGAATTTCGCGGCTGTAATGATCTTCGCCGAGATATGGGATGCCCATCGCGTCCAGAACGTCCTGGTGATTGGCCGGGTGACTCAGCCAGATTTTGGGTGCGTCGCCGAGGGCGTAAATGCGGGCAGCTTCTTCAGCGCGGGCTGGCATGCCCCCGCTCAACACGGCCATTGCGTCGGCAGATGAAAGCGGATCGGGACGCACGAGCCAGCGGCCGGCTCCACGAAAAATGATTACGCCCAAGACGATAATCGCAAGCAGGCAAATCAGCCCGGCGATTTCGAGACTGCGGCGGCGGGCCATTGAAGTTAGCGGTAGAGCCGATGGCGCACGAGCTTATTCGGCCGCGCGGCGCGACGGCCGATTCATCAGGAGCCCGCGGAGGCCTAAGAGAACGAGTTTGGGCTGCTGAACGCAGACACGCCACAAAATTTTCCATGCTTCATCACGATCGTGTTCGCTGAGAGACTGGCGAGCGGAGGCGTTCAGCAGATCCACAAGGTGGCTGTAATCCGATTGCTGAAAATGATGCATCGAGCGACGGAGCAGTAGATGAAAATTGAGTTCGCGCCGCAAGCTGCGCAGTTCGCGACTCGGTCCACCGGTGAGGATTGCCTCGGCGACGCCAAGCGCGCCGCGGAGCCCTGTGACGATGCCGCCTACGGTTGAGACTTTCACTTGCGCTGCCGCGTCTCCCACCAGGTAAACAGAGCCATTACCGAGACGGCGTTGCACAGGTACCCATCGCGAATAGACGGGGATGCGCGCTCCCTGAAAATCGAGCGCATCGAGTTTGCGTTTTTGGAGAAACAGCTCGAGGCTGCGCTTCGTTTCGGGACCGGATTCACCAATCACGCCGAGCGCGCCGCGAGTGCTCGATTCGGGAATCAGCCAATAGAAATAGGGTGTGTCCTGAGGAACGAACCACACGCGCACGGTGTCTGGGGACATGTCCTTCGGCAGCGGGACGATGGCTTGCATTAGTGGCACGGTTTTAAGTGGCGCCCAGCCCGTGGACCGAGCGACGCGGCTGGCAGCACCATCTCCGCCGACGACCACATCGGCATGAAGCTCTTCGCGGCCGCCGCCGGCGCACCGCTCGATTTCGACCACCAGCCCGCGACCGTTGGGATGAACAGAGTGAAAACGCGTGCCGAGCTCGATTTTAGCGCCCGATTGTCCAGCCTCGGCGGCAAGGCCTTGAATCAGTTTGCGCCGTTCGATGATGAGGTCCGGGTGCTTCAAAGGGACGGTGGCGGCGCGGCCGTCGGTAAAAAGTTCGAAACGGCGAATTTCATTGAGGATGCAGCCGTCCGCTGTGCGTCCCAAAAGCGAACGCATACGATGCGTAACGATCAGCGTTCGTTCGGCGGGTTCAAGCGACTCGATGCGCTCGATTACGCGAACCGGAAGGCCACGCTTGGCGAGCAGATTCGCCGTAAAGAATCCAGCAGCGGACCCGCCGATTACCGCAACACTGCGGGACGCGTGGTGAGCGGTTGTATCGTGGAGGGTATCGGTTTCTAAGAGGGTGTGTGAATGCACAGTTATGTTGATCGTCGAATTAGTGGACGACTAAACGCCTATAAGCGAACCGTTATAAATGGGAACTGCCGGCCGTGCTCAACATGCTCCCAGCAACCCACGCCGCAATGCGGGGAAAGCAATACGCAAAAATACTGAGTCCGAAGTATAACCCAATGCCCATGTAGCGCCAACGACTGGGCGTGACGGACCATCCTGACTGCTTCAATCGCTTCGCTTTTCAATCGTAGTGGAAGCCGCTGGCCCGGCCGGTTGAACCATTCCTGACCCTCACACTGACCCGCCGCGTGTACCCTTTTGGTCCCCCAGACCCGTAGAACGCGCGCGGCTGAGACCCCTAAGCTTCCGGCCATGAACTTACATAGGCCCCGGAAGTTGAATGAGCGTTTGAAGTGTGTGGTAGGCAACCAGAAAGAAACCATTGAACGAAAGAATCGGGCGACCCGTTTCTTAAAAGCCTTTCAGGCGGAACTGCTTGCAGTGACGATGTTCTGCCTGATGGCTCCGGCGAGCAGAGCAGCAAGTTCGCTGACGTTTTCGCCATCATCGGCCAATTTCGGCAGTGTAGCCGTGGGCCACAGCAGCACAATCACGGTTACGATAACAAACAGCGGAAGCGGCGACGCGCAGCTGATGTCTGCTGCATCCCAGTCAAACGTGTTCAGTATATCGGGTCTCACGCTACCGATGCTCTTACTCCCCGGTCAGCGGGCGTCAATGACTCTGACGTTTTCCCCCACATCATCCGGGTCCGTTTCCAGCTCAATTGCGTTCGCGGGACGGCTTGCGAGCGGAACGTATTCCGTGAGCGGCGTGGGAACGAGCAGCAGTTCTTCGTCTGGAGGCGGATCGTCATCGAGTTCGGGATCCAGCACTGGATGGTCGCTGGCCGCGACGCCTTCAACCGTTAGTTTTGGCAACGTAACCGTTGGGCAGACGAATTCGCAGACGGTCCAGCTCAAAAACTCCGGTAACGCAAGCGTGACGATAACAAGCACGGCGACATCGGGGAGCGGGGTATCGCTCTCAGGGATGAATACTCCATTCACGCTTGGCGCGAACCAGGCGACTACATTCAACGTGAATTTTTCGCCGACCTCGGCAGGCTCGGTAAGCGGCTCATTTTCGATCTACGCACCTAACACGACGGTTTCGGACGCCGTAACCGGTACGGGAGTGGCGGCCTCGCCGCAGCTTTCGGCAAGTCCGGCGAGCGTGAACTTCGGAAACGTCGCCGTTGGAAGCAGCGCAACTCAGAGGGTGACTGTGACGAATACCGGGAATGCGAGCCTGACGATCTCCACCGTTTCCACAATGGGGAGCGCGTTTTCTCCGAGTGGAATCGCCAGCGGAACTGTTCTTTCGCCGGAGCAATCGGCCACACTGACGCTCACGTTTGCACCCAAATCAAGCGGGAGCGCCAGCGGCACGGCAGTCGTGGCCAGCAATGCGAATAGAGCCTCAATTTCCATGTCTGGCACCGGAACGTCGAGCAGCAGTGGAAGTTCGAGTAGCGGAAGTTCGGGTAGCAGCGCTTACTCGGTGTATCTCTCGTGGAATCCAAGCGCGACAAGCGGCGTCGTCGGATATAACGTTTATCGCTCCACGAACGGCGGGTCATACGCGAAGATCGTCTCGTCGGTTACCAACTTCAATTACACCGATACCAGCGTGCAAGCCGGAGGGCAGTATTCCTACGCAGTTACCGCTGTTAATTCGAGCGGTCAAGAGAGCAGTTATTCGAACGAAATCTCCGCAACAATTCCGTAGCGCATAAAGAGCGCGGCCAATGTGGATGTAAGCATTGCGCCGCGCTCGTAAATCAGACGCAGAACGGCCCTACGCTGATTCACCTTTGGGCAGAATTTCCTCGACTGCCGCGACGATTTCCGCGATCCGCACCGGACGAAATAAGACTCGCTTTACGGGCGGCAATGCGATCCTTTCTGTGCGTGACGCGATCAAGACAGCAGGAACTCGTCCGATCAATCGAATGATGGCAGGATCGGATATGAACTCCGAATCAGCCTCGATGACAAGCACTGCGGGTACTTGACCCAGGGCGATCGCATGGCCCACATCGTCGGCGCCCTCCATTCCTAAAGCGTTGAAGCCGCGCTCACGAAGCTCGGCGCGCACTGCGGTCCGCAGTTTCCAGTCGTGCGCAACCACAAAGCACACTGGCATCCCAACCGCGGAGTATAGCATCGGGATTATGTGCTCGCCGGGAACGCGGGGCGTTTACTTGGGCACGGGCCGAATCGGTCTGCTACAATTTTGTGATCTGCGAGGCCGTCCGCGGGAAGGCGGCGGATCATGGCTGAACAACAGAACAAAGGAAAAACCGTCATTGTGGGGCTGATTGTGGGCCTGGCGGTGCTGGTCATCGCCGTGCTGGCGTTGCGCGGCCAAGCGCCGGCTGTGCCCGTGGTGAACGTGGCGCGCGAAGACCTCAATATCACCATCAGCAGCAACGGAAAAGTCGAGCCCATCGCGCCTTTCGTGGCGCGCGCGGGGTTCAACACGTTTGTGGAGAATGTGAATGCGACAGAGGGGCAGGCTGTGCGCCGCGGCGAAACCATTTTGACGCTTGACGCGGCTGATGTGCGTTCGCAGCTGGCGCAGTCGCGTGCCGATCTGCTGACGGCGCAGAATGAATTGCGCAACGCACATGCGGGTGGTCCGCCGGATCAGATGGCGCAACTCAATGGGGATCTGGAAGCAGCGAAAATTCAGGTGGCGAATCTGGAGCAGACGGAAAAGGCGCTGGAAGATCTCGCCACGAAAAAGGCGGCTACTGAGGACGAGGTTGCGCAAAGCCGCGCGAATCTCGAGAAAGCACGGGCGAATTTGAGCGCTTTGCAGGCGCGCAAGCAAGATCTGACGCAGAGAACACCTGAGACGGTTGAGTCCGCGCAATTGCGCGTGAGCCAAGCGCAAGACCAGGTTCGATCCCTCGAAGATAAGCTCCGTTCGGCGATCGTGATTGCGCCGACGGACGGCACGCTTTACTCGCTTCCCGTACACCGCGGCGATTATGTGAAGGTGGGTGACACGCTGGCGGAAATGGCGGATTTGCGGCACGTGCAGGTGCGCGCCTTCGTGGATGAGCCTGATCTCGGCTCGCTCGAGCCGCAGCAAGACGTGTCCGTGACGTGGGATGCGAAACCCGGGCAAGTCTGGACGGGGCGGACGGAACAGGTGCCGAAGCAAGTGGTTGCGCGAGGAATGCGCAGTGTGGGCGAAGTGCTCTGCTCGGTCGATAACGACAAACTAGAGCTGCTGCCAAACACGAATGTGGAGGTCCAAATTACCGTTCGGCGACGCCAAGGGGCGCTGGTTGTGCCGCGCGCGGCGGTGCGGGAAGACAAGTCTCAGCATTACGTTTTCGTGCTGGAGGGCGATCACGTCAGGCGGCGAGACATTTCAGTAGGAGTCGCGAGCGCATCAAAGTATGAGGTTTTGTCCGGCCTGACGGTGGACGACAGGATCGCTGAGCCAGTCGACCGGGAATTGCACGATGGTATGGAAGTGCGGGCAGAGAAGGGAGCAGGGGAGGCGAATTGAAAAATCGAAAATGGATCATTTGTTCGGCAGCAATTTTTGTTCTTGTCATTATTGCTTGGGGTGCGCGGGCGGATGCGCCAGCGGCCGTAAACAACGCGGAAAAGCAATTTAACGCCGGAAATTATACGGGGGCGATTTCGACCCTTGAAGCTGCGGCTTCACAGAATCCATCGAGCGCGGACATTTATTATTGGCTGGGGCGCAGTTACTACGAAACGTCGAATTGGGATCAGGCCGTGGCGAACGCGGAAAAGTCGACCGAGCTCGATCCGAAAAATTCGCTGTACCACGACTGGCTTGGCAGAGCGTACGGAGGTAAGGCAGATCGGGACCACAGTTTTTCCGACGCGAAGAAAGTGAAGTCGGAATTCCAGCAGGCGGTGCAGCTCGACCCCTCGAACATTCAGGCACGAAAGGATCTCGAAGAATATTGTCTCGATGCACCCTGGATCGCCGGAGGAAGCAAGGACGAGGCTCTCGAACAGGTAAATGCTATCGCGGCGGCTGACCCCGTGGAGGGATATGCTGCGCGCGCAACGTATCTCCGCGAAGGAACGAAAAATCCGGACGAGGCAGCTGCCGAGATGCGGAAGCTGCTGGCGGCCAAGCCTAAGAAAATCGACCTTTATTTTGACGCTGCGGCATTTTTCCGGGGCGAGAACAAGCCTGAAGACCTGCAGGCCGCGATCGACGGGGCCGCGCAAATCAGTCCCAACGACCCAAGACTAGCCTATTACCGGGGCGTGCAAGCGGTGTTAGCGAATTCAAACTCCACAACGGCCGAGCAAGATCTGAAGGCCTACATTGCCAGCACTCCGGACCGCAGCGATTGGCCTTCGCATGCCTCGGCGCGCGATTGGCTGGGAAGATTATACGAATCGCAAGGCAAGCGAATGCAGGCTGCGGAACAATACCGCGCAGCGCTGCAACTCGACCCCAAGCTCAAAGAAGCGCGTCGGCGGCTCGAGAAACTCGAAAAATCCCAATAGATCGAAAACAGCGAGATTCACCGCGAAGGTGATTGAGACGCAGCAGGACGAGTGCTGCGGAAAACGGCGAAGTGCATGTCATTAGCGCAAAACAACTCCGCGTTCTGGGCTGAGACGTGGCAATTAGCCATGCAGGCTTTGCGCGCTAACAAAATGCGCGCTCTCCTGACGATGCTGGGCGTGATCATCGGAAGCGGGTCAATCGTGCTCGTGGTGACGGTGGCGCTAGCGGGCAAGCGTTACGTAATCGAGCAAATCGTAAGCGTTGGAGCGAATCTGGTCTACGCGAATGCGATCAATAGCGGCCCTTCGGATGCAGTCGACGTGGAGGATCAGATCAACTCTGCGGATTTGAAAGCTGTGAAGGACTCTCTGCCTGGTCTTGTTACAGAAGCGGCCGGAACAAACTACATTCCGATGTCGATTGACGTGCGCGGGCAGGAGCGGCCAGTCAATCTGGTTGGCGCGACCGAAGAATTTCAGCAAATTCGCAATCTCGAAATCGTGCGCGGCAGTTACTTCACGCAGGACGACATCCAGTCGCGGAGCAAGGTTTGCCTGATCACACTCGCGCTGGCCAGGCGAATGTTTCCTGCAGAAAATCCCGTTGGAAAGCAAATTCAAGTCGGCGAAATCGGGCTGATGGTGATCGGCGTGTTCAGAGATCGGGTAGCGGTGCTTGGGCAGACGGAAATCTGGCGAGATACAGTCGTTATTCCGTTTACAGTTTTGAAGTATTACACCGGAACGGACTATTTTAGGACGTTCTATGCGCGTGCGGACCGTCCGGAAGACGTGCCGGAAGTGACGCTCAGAATTTGGGAGATGCTTACGTCGCGGCACCGGCCAGGCGCGGAGTATCGCGTGCAGAACCTGAGCGGCATTTTGCAATCTGCGCGGAATATCGGGATTGGGCTGACGGTTGTGTTGCTTTTGATCGCGCTAATCGCGCTGGCGATCAGCGGAATCGGAATCATGAACATCATGCTGGTCACCGTAACGGAGCGGACGCGAGAAATCGGCATCCGGAAAGCGATCGGCGCATCACAGAAAGCGATCCGGTTTCAGTTCCTAATGGAGGCCCTGGCGATCAGCGGAACGGGAGCGTTGGCAGGAATCCTAATTGGAGTTGCGATTCCGGTGCTGCTGCGACTTTTGCTGCGCTATATCCCGGATGTGGAGGGTGTTGCTGTTCCCGTGTCGTGGATCTCGGTGGTCTTGGCGTTCGTAGTATCCTCGTCGACTGGCCTCATATTCGGCTACCTTCCCGCGAGTCGGGCGGCGAAGTTGCAGCCGACGGAAGCGCTTCGTCATGAATAGTTCGATTCCGTTGCGAAAAAGTATCGGAAAGCGAAAGATGCGCGTGCGCGGGGGCAGCAGTTTGCTTGCGGTGATTTGCGCGCTAGCTGCATCCAGCCAGCGACGGGCATACGCCCAGGATACCGATGTTCTAACGCTGCGGCAGGCGGTCACGCTGGCGCTGAAAAACAGCCAGGACGTAAGGCTGGCACAGGTGCAATACAACGTGGCGCTTGGCGAAGTGCGTTTGGATCGCGCGGCGTTTCTGCCGAACCTGTATACGGGAGCGGGCGTGGCCTACACGCACGGTTTTCCCTCGCTGCCCGGCGGGCAAGCACCATCAGTGTTTCAGTTGGACTACACGCAATCGATTTTCGATCCAGTCCTAAAGGCGCAGCAACACGCGGCTGAAGAACTGGCGAAGAACAAGAAGATCGACTTGGATCGCACGCAGGAAGACGTGATGATCCAAACGGCCGAAGCTTATCTGGAGCTTGCCAAAGTGCGGCATTCGCTTGAGCTCACGGGCAGCGAGCGCTCCAGCGGTGAAAAAATTCTCGAAGCGATTCGTGAACGCGTGCAGGCCAACCAGGAGTTGCCGATCGAGATCACCCGCAGCCAGCTGGCACTGGCTCGCGTGCAGGAGCAAATCGTTAAGCTTGAGGATCGCGAGCAGTACCTCGAAATACAGCTGCGAGATCTGACCGGGATTCCGGATAGCGAGGGTCTGCAACTTGAGCAAAGCGAGCAGACGTTCACCGACCAGCTTTCGGCCAATGCCGCATCGGCGCAGGCTGAGGCGGGTTTGGTGGATCTAGCGATGCAGAACGACCACGATGTCGCGGAGGCCGAGAACCAACGCTCAGCCCAAGAGGATATTTTTCACGGAGCAAAGCTCAGCTATTTCCCGACTGTAAATCTGGTGGGGCAGTATTCCGTGCTGAGCAAATTCAATAATTACCTGGAATTTTACCAACATTTTGAGCGGAATAACGTCAACGTGGGCGTGCAGATCACGATTCCAGTTTTCGCGTCGAAAACGCGCGCAAGTATCGCGTTGGCAAAAAGCCAATTGGAAGAGGCCGAGGCCGCGCTGGGAAGCAAAAGGCAAACGGCGAGGCTCGACGTGCAGCAGAAGGCTCGAAACGTGAGGGAACTGGATGCGGCGCGTGAAGTGGCGCGGCTCGATCTGCAATTAGCGCAGGAGACTGTGCAGGACGAACAGGCGAAGTTCGATCAAGGGCGGGCGACACTGCAGGAAATGGAACAGGCGCGGCTCGATGAAAACAATAAGTGGGTAGCGTTTCTGGACGCCGATTTTGCGCGCCAGCAAGCACAGCTTACGCTGCTGCAGGCGACCGGGCAATTGGCAAAGGTTTTTCGATGAGGCGAATCCAAAAACCTTGGCTTTAGCGCGCTTCGGAAATACAGTAGAATGAAAACAGTAACCACAAAAGAGCGATGCCTCGCGTTGCGAGTGCGATCTGAGGGGGACAAAACGAATGCCAGCGGTAATGAAGACTCTGTTTCTGAATCCGCCGAGCTTTGAAAAATTCGATGGCGGGGCAGGGTCGCGGTGGCCGGCGACCCGCGAGATCGAGTCGTATTGGTATCCGGTTTGGCTCTCGTATCCGGCGGGCATGCTGCCGGGCAGCCGCCTGTTGGACGGGCCTCCCCATCACATTACGCCAGCGCAGGTGATCGAAACCTCAAAAGATTACGAATTTGTTGTGCTCTTCACGTCGACCGTAGGTTTCCATAGCGACCTGCGCATGGCGCGTGCGATGAAAGAGAAGAAGCCCGATCTGAAGATCGCGTTCGTCGGGCCGCACGTGCAAATCAAGCCTGCGGAAAGCTTGCTGGCGAGTCCTGACATCGATTTCGTGGTGCGCGGGGAATTCGATCATCCGGTGGTCGAGTACGCACAGGGTAAACCCGTTTCAGAAATTGCGAACGCCAGCTATGTGAAGGACGGGAAGGTGATTCACAACCCGTCGCGTCCGCTGATGCAGACGGCTGAACTGGATGAGCTCCCGTTCGCGACCGATGTCTACAAAGACAACCTGACGATTGAAAATTACAACGTGCCGTTCTTGCTGCACCCCTTCG
>JASHRM010000294.1 GCA_030037315.1 Candidatus Acidiferrales bacterium | reverse complement strand
GAATCACCGGCGCACGGCGGCGCGCCACAATCACGAGCCGATCGAAGCCGGCAGAAGAGGGAGGAGCTAGAGATGCTCTATTACCTCTTTTTCTTCGCACTGCGGCGGCACTTCAGTCCGCTGAACGTTTTTCGATATATCACGGTGCGCACGGCCGTGGCGAGCCTGACGGCGCTTCTGCTTTCGCTGATCTTAGGGCCGTGGATGATCCGGCGTTTGCGCGAGCTGCAAGTGAAGCAATATATTCGCGAAGAAGGTCCACAGAGGCATCAGGCGAAAGCCGGCACTCCAACGATGGGCGGATTGCTGATCGTTTCAGCAATCGTGATTCCGACGCTGCTTTGGGCGGATTTGCGAAATGTGTATGTGTTGCTGGCCGTGGGCGCGACGCTGGCGTTCGGAACGATCGGATTCATCGACGATTACAACAAGGTGGTCCGCAAACGGAACAAGGGCCTGAGCGCGATGGGGAAATTGCTGCTGCAAATTCTCACGTGTGCGTTCGTAGGTGCCGTGCTGATCGGGATGCAAGCGAAGGGCGCTTATTCGACGCAGCTCAGCGTGCCGTTTTTGAAGCGGCTGCATCCGAATCTGGTGATTGGTTCGCTGCTGAACGCGCGATTCATTTGGCCGCTGGCATATGTGCCGTTCATTTTGTTTTTGGTGATTGTGATCGCGGGACTTTCGAACGGCGTGAATTTGACGGATGGCCTGGACGGCCTGGCAATTGGTTGCGTGCTGGTCACCGCAGTCGCGCTTACGGTGATCACGTATTTATCGAGCAACGCGGTGTATGCCCAGTATTTGGAGATTCAGAAAATCCCTGACGCGGCGGAACTGACGATTTTCTGCGGGTCGCTCACGGGCGCGTCGCTCGGCTTCCTTTGGTACAACGCGCATCCGGCGGAGGTGTTTATGGGCGACGTGGGATCGCTGGCGCTTGGCGGCGCGATTGGAACCATCGCAGTGATTCTGAAGCAGGAAATCCTGATGCTGTCGATTGGCGGCATTTTCATTATCGAGCTGCTTTCGGTGATGCTGCAGGTTGCCTCATTCAAGCTGACGGGCAAGCGCATCTTCAAAATGTCGCCGCTGCATCATCATTTCGAGCTGATCGGCTGGGGCGAATCGAAAATTATTGTGCGGTTTTGGATTCTGGCGCTTGTATTCGCACTGTTTTCGTTAACGACTTTGAAATTGAGGTAAGAACCAAGTGAGACCGGGCTTCGATTTTCAGGGCAAGCGGATTTTGGTGGTTGGACTTGCGCGGACGGGCGTGGTCACGTCGCTATTCGCTTCCGGGTATGGCGCAACGGTCACAGCCACCGATGAAAAGCCCGAAAGCGCCCTCGGCCCAACCGCAGCGAAATTGCGGGAGTCAGGCGTGGTGCTGGAACTTGGTGGGCATTCGCCTGCCAGCTTTCTTGAGAAGGACTTGATTGTCGTGAGCCCCGGCGTGCCGGCGAATCTGCCGGAGCTGGTGACGGCTCGCAAGGCTGGCATTCCAGTGTGGAGCGAAGTCGAGGTAGCGTGGCGATTCCTGCGCGGAAGAGTCGTGGCGATCACGGGATCGAACGGCAAGACGACCACGACCTCGCTCGTAGGTCACATCCTGAAAACTGCGGAAATTCACACGCTGGTCGGCGGAAACATCGGCACGCCGCTGCTGTCGTTGGTCGAATCGTCGACCGATTCGACCGTGACAGTTGCGGAGTTGAGCAGCTTTCAGCTTGAGACGATCGATACATTCCGCCCGGAAATCGGCTTGTTGCTGAATCTGACGCCCGACCATCTCGATCGACACGCATCGTTTGAAGAATACGCGGCCGCAAAGATGCGGCTGTTCAAGAATCAGCTGGACCGCGATGCGGCGGTGCTGAACGCGGACGATCCGGAAATCACGCGGCGGATGCCGTCCGGGCCGCATATTTTCTGGTTCAGCAGGCAGAAGCGCGTGGCCGAAGGTGCATTTCTGCGCGACGACCAAATCATTTTCCGCATTGAGGGGTCGGAATTCGCGGTTGGGCAGCGCGACCAGATTTTGCTTCGTGGCGCGCACAATCTGGAAAACGTGCTGGCCGCGTGCGCCGCGGCGTACTTGGCTGGAGCCGATCCTGCGGCGATTGCGAACGGCCTGAAAACGTTTCGCGGTGTGGAGCACAGGCTCGAACCGGTTGCGGAGATTGGGGGCGTGCAGTTCTATAACGACTCGAAAGCCACGAACGTGGATGCGGCGCTGAAAGCGATCGAAGCCTTTTCGGGGCCGCTGATTGTGATCCTCGGCGGAAAAGACAAGGGGAGTCCGTACACGCCTTTTGCCGCGCCGCTTAAAGAAAAGGCGCGGATGGCGATTTTGATCGGGGCAGCCGCGGAAAGGATCGCCGCGGATTTGGGCGACGCAGTGCCCTCGATCAACGCGGGCACCCTCGACCTCGCTGTGCGGATTGCCGCGGATCACGCGCAGTCGGGCGACGTGGTTTTATTCGCGCCGGCCTGCTCGAGTTTCGACCAGTTCGAAAATTACGAGCATCGCGGACGGACGTTCAAGCAACTGGTCAACCAGCTGGAGAACCGCTCCGCGGAAAGCGCGCAAGCACAGAAAGGATAAGGATGCCTCGCAGCCTGCAACATGACCGGAAGCTTTTCGGCGTCACGCTGGCGCTGTGCCTGATCGGAGCGGTGATGGTTTTCTCGGCGTCGGCGCTCACGCTGCGCGAAGAGGGCCACAACGGCTACTCATTTCTGCTGCGGCAACTTTTGTGGGTGGCGATCGGAATTGTGGGAATGACTTACCTGATGCGCATGGACTATCGCAGGCTGCGCCAGCCGCGAGTGATTTTCACGGGCATTGCGATCACGCTGATGATGCTGATCGCGGTTTTCTTTTTGGACCGCTCACACGCCACGCACCGCTGGTTTCGTTTGGGCCCGGCGAGCCTGCAGCCTTCGGAGATTGCCAAGCTGGTTGTCATCTTTTATCTAGCGTGGTTTCTTGAGCTGCGACGCGAGCCTCGCGGCGCGGGCGTGAACGATCTTCGCAAGACTTTGCTGCCCGTATGCGGAACGGTGCTCCTGATCGTTGCGCTGGTTTACAAAGAACCGGACATGGGCACGGCGTGCATGATTTTCTTCATAGCCGCAGTGATGCTTTTTGTGGCAGGGCTTTCATACAAATACATCATCGGAACGTTGCTCGCGGCGATTCCGTTGATCTACGTCGCCATTGCCAGCGTGCCTTACCGCCTACAGCGTGTGCAGTCGTTTTTTGCGCCCGGCTCGGACCCGCAAGGGCACGGTTTTCAACTGGCGCAGTCGCTAATTGCAGTTGGTTCGGGAGGTTTTAGCGGCGTCGGTTTGATGGAGAGTCACCAGAAGCTATTTTTCCTGCCGGAGGCGCAGACCGACTTTATTTTTTCGATCATTTGCGAGGAGATCGGGTTCATCGGCGCGATCGCGGTCCTTACGCTTTTCGCCATTTATGGCTGGCGCGGTTTTGTGGCTGCGATGAAAGCGCCTGACCAGTTCGGTCGTTTTTTGGGGATTGGCATCACCACGATGGTCGTGGGGCAAGCGCTGGTGAACCTGAGCGTGGTGTTGGGACTGGTGCCGACGAAAGGAATTCCGCTGCCATTCATCAGCTATGGAGGGTCGAGCCTCATCGGCATGCTGCTTGCGACCGGCGTGCTTTTGAACATCAGCCAGCACGCGGAAGAGACGTGAACGAGCGCGCGAGCACTCTGCTGATCGCGGGCGGCGGAACGGGTGGCCACGTTTTTCCGGCACTTGCGATTGCGAGAGAGTGGCTTCGGCGCGGAAATGAAGTGGCGGCTGCAGGAGAAAGAAGCGTCGTGTTTGTTGGGACGGAGCGCGGGATGGAAGCCCGGTTGGTGCCACAAGAGGGGTTACCGCTCGAAACGATTCGCGTCGCGGGCCTGAAGGGGATCGGCGGAACGAGATTTCTCCGCAACGTGGCGATGCTCCCCGCGGGCTTTTGGGATTCGAAAAAAATTTTGCGCCGGCATCATTTCAATGCGGCGCTGGGCGTCGGGGGCTATGCCTCGGGCCCCATGATGCTGCTCGCAGCGCTGCACCGAGTTCCAACGGTGATTTTTGAGCCGAACGTGGAGCCTGGATTCGCGAATCGAGCGCTCGCGGGGTTCGCAACGCGAATCGCCGTGGCAAACCAGGAGACGGTCGTGCGATTCGGCAAGAAAGCTGTCGTAACGGGCTGCCCGATCAGACCCGAATTCTTCGCCATTCCGCCGAAAGAGCATCTAGAACCGTTTCATATCCTTATTACGGGTGGCAGCCGGGGCGCGTTGCCGATCAATCGGGCGGTGATCGACTCGCTGGACACGCTGGCGCCGCGAAAAAATCAGCTTTTCATCGTGCATCAGACTGGTGAACGTGACTATAATGCAGTGCGAGTCGCGTATGCGCGTCGCCAATTTCACGCGGAGGTTGTCCCCTTCATCGAAAATATGGCGGAGAGGTTTGCCCAGGCCGACCTAATCGTTTGCAGGTCGGGAGCGATCACTGTCGCGGAAGTATCCGCTTCCGGACGCGCCGCCATCTTCATCCCCTTCGGGGCTTCCACAGACGCGCATCAGACCCGTAATGCCCAGGTCATGCAGTCCGTCGGCGCCGCCCGGCTGCTCTCGCAGGAAGACCTGACGCCCGAGCGGCTGACGAGAGAAATTTTTGCCCTGATCGACCAGCCCCAGAAAATTCGAGAGATGGAAGAGCATGCCCGCGCGCTGGCGCGTCCGCGAGCGGTGGAAGACATCGTCGATCTGCTCGAAGGGGTGGCGCGCGCATGAACGTCACATTTCGTAATTTTCAGCGCATCCACCTGGTGGGCATCGGCGGCAGCGGCATGAGCGGCATCGCCGAAGTGCTGCTTTCGAGCGGCTACGCGGTTTCGGGTTCGGATGTTAAGACTTCGCCCGTGACGCAGCGATTGCAAAAGCTTGGCGCAACGATTTACGAATCGCACGATGCGGCAAACGTCCACGGAGCGCATGTGGTGGTGGTTTCGTCCGCCGTAGCGGCGGATAACGCGGAGATCGTGGAAGCGCACCGGCAGAAGATTCCGGTAATTCCGCGCGCGGAAATGCTGGCGGAGTTGATGCGACTGAAGCGCGGTATAGCCGTCGCTGGCGCGCACGGCAAAACGACGACGACTTCGATGACGGCGGCTGTGCTCGCAGCCGCAGATTTGGATCCGACGTTCGTGGTTGGCGGCCGCGTGAACCACGCGGGCGCTAACGCGCAGGTCGGCGAAGGTGAGTACATGGTCGTCGAAGCGGACGAGAGCGACGGATCGTTTCTGCTGCTGGCGCCGGAAATCGCTGTGATCACCACAATCGATCGCGAGCATATGGACCATTACAGCTCGCTCGAAGACGTGCAGGAGACCTTTCTACGTTTCGCGAATCGCGTGCCGTTTTATGGCTCGGTGGTGCTGTGCCTCGATGAGCCGAATGTGCAGGCGATCTTGCCGCGGGTGAAGCGGCCGGTGATCACCTACGGCGTTTCGAGCCAATCGGATCTGGTGATTTCGGACGCGAAGCTCAACGGCCTGGCCAGCGATTTCAAATTGAAGTATCGCGGCGATGATTTGGGCGAATTTCATCTGCCGTCGCCTCCAGGCATCCATAACGTACGCAATGCGGCGGCTGCGGCGGCCGTAGCGCTCGCGCTGAATGTGCCGGCGGATTTGATTCGCGCTGGCCTCGCGAATTTTTCCGGCGTGGCTCGGCGATTCGAGATCAAAGGCGAATTTTCTGGCGTGACGCTGATCGACGATTACGGCCATCATCCGGCGGAAATTCGCGCCACTTTGGAAGCGGCGCGCGGATGCGGTTACAAGCGGCTGCTCGTGCTTTTCCAGCCGCACCGGTACACGCGGACGCAATACCTTTGGGACGATTTCCGGAGCCCGTTCAATCTGGCGGACGTGCTGGTGATGACGGATATTTACGCGGCCGGCGAAACACCCATTCCCGGAATCACTGGCGAAAAGCTCGCGGAAGCCGTCAGCACAGCCGGGCACAAGAACGTGGTGCATTCCAGCACGCTGCAAGGCGGCATCGAGTTCATGCTTCGCGAAGCGCGACCGGGCGACGCGGTGCTGACGATTGGAGCAGGCAGCGTGGGACGAGTGACTGAAGAATTGGCGATGTTGCTTGGGGCAAAGGTTCCGATTTCGAATGCGGATTGACGACAAATTGGCCGCGCAACTGAAGGAACTAGGCGTCGAGCTGAAGCCCGGAGTTTCGCTCGCCGAAGCAACATCGTTGGGCATCGGCGGCACCACGGACGAAATTCTTCTGCGGCGTTACGAATCAATTCCGGAAGTGATTCACTTGCTCGCTGATGCCGGAATCAAGCACCGCTTCCTGGGCGGCGGATCGAATGTGCTGGTCACCGATGGCGAGCTGCCATTTGTGGTGCTGCATCTTCCGACCACGCAGCCAGGTATGCGAGTCGAAGGCAATGCGGCGTACGTGGATGCGTCGGCGGATTTGGGCGGCACGGTGACCTTTTGCGCGAAGCATGATTTGGGCGGCATGGAAGGGCTGATCGGAGTGCCCGGCAGCATCGGCGGCGCCTTGCGCATGAATGCGGGCGCCTACGGCACGCAGATCGGGCCGCACGTCCGGGAAGTGGAGCTTTATCGCGCGGCCACGGGACAGATCGAAACGCTGCGCGGCGATGAGATTCGTTTCGATTACCGGCATACATCGTTTGCGCCGGAAGACATCATGCTGCGAGTGAAACTCGAATTGCCGTCGAAGCCGTTCAAGGAAATTTTGGCGGGGATTAAGATTTGCAACGAAAAGCGCAGGTCGAGCCAGCCGCTCAATCAGAAAAGCGCGGGCTGCATTTTCAAGAATCCGCAAGGCGGTTCCGCGGGACGCATGATCGACGACCTCGGGTTGAAAGGGCATCGCGTGGGCGATGCGATGGTCAGCGACCGGCACGCGAATTTCTTCGTGAACACAGACAAGGCGAGCTCCGCCGACATGCTAAAGCTGATTGAAGATGTGCGGGAAAAAGTGCAGAGCGCCTACGGCGTCGAGCTGCACAACGAGGTGATCGTCTGGCAAAACTGAAGACCATGGACGCGGAGCTTTATCCGCAGGAAGTGCTCGCGGAGGAAGAGCCGAAGTATCTGCGGCGGCAAAAGCCGCTGGAGATCAAGCGCCGCAAATTTGGTCGCAAAGCGTGGGGCACGTATTTCCGCGTTTTCATGTGGGGCGCTGTCGGACTTGTTGCGGCGGCTGGCGCATACGAGTGCGCGAGTTTTCTCTATACCGCGCGCGAGATGAAGCTGATTCATCCCGATCAAATCAGTATTGCCGACAATCATTACGTAACCCCCGCCAGCGTGCGGCAGATTTTCGCCGCCGACCGAAATAAGAGCGTGCTTCGCATCCCGCTCGATCTGCGCCGACAACAGTTGGAAGCGATTCCGTGGGTGGAGCAAGCTACCGTGCGCCGCGCGCTGCCCAACAAAATTCAGGTCGAAATTACCGAGCGGACTCCGATCGCGTTCCTGCGCGCGGGCAGCGAACTCGCTCTTATCGATGAGCACGGCGTGATTCTGGAGCGTCCGCTCGAAGGGGATTTTAACTTTCCCGTGGTTACGGGGATGAGCCCGGAAATGCCGCTCGAGGAGCGCGAGAAGCGCATGCAAATGTTCGCCGGATTCATGCACAGCATCGAATCGGCCCGCTCGGGCGCGACCGAACAGGTAAGCGAAGTCGATCTGACCGACGCAAATGATTTGCGCGCGAACCTAACCGGTCTTGGGTCGGCAGTCGCGGGAAACGGCACGGACACGCCGATTCTGGTCCACTTTGGCAACGAAGATTTCGAAGGCAAGTATCAAACGTTGGTTGAAAACATCGCACAATGGCGCGCCACGGCGGGTTCGATCGAGTCGGTCGATTTGCGATTCAGCCGCGAGGCTGTGGTCAATCAGGACCGCTTTCTCGTTGCCCAGCAGCGCGAGCCAAAGCGCGCGGCGTCGCACGCTGTGGTGACGAAACAGGCCGCAAAGCGTTCGCGATAGTTTTGGTGAAGGAGCGGATTTGACGAAAAAAGAGCGGCACATCGTTGCGCTGGATATCGGCAGCACGAAAACATGCGCGCTGATCGGCGAACTGGAAGACGGCAGCGGCGTGAAATTCGCGGCGCTGGGCGCGGCTGAGTCGAAGGGCTGGCGCAAGGGCCAGATCGTAAATCTTGAGCTGGCGGTGAGTTCGATCCGGCGCGCGGTTGAAGAAGCGGAGACGATTGTCGGTGTGCCGGTCGAGGCGGCGCTGATCGGCGTGGCGGGCGCGCATGTCCGCGGCGTCAACAGCCGTGGCGGAATAACTGTGGGCGCGCGTCCGCGAGACGTGCAGCGCGACGACGTACGGCGCGCGATTGAGGCGGCCCGCGGCGTCACTCTGCCGGAAGACCGCGAAGTTCTCCACGTGATGCCACAAGAGTTCTCCCTCGACGCGCAGGACAACATTCGCGATGCGATCGGGATGGTTGGGCAGCGGCTCGAAGCGAACGTGCATATCGTCACCGCATCGGGAACGGCCACGCAAAATGTCGTCACAGCCGTAAATCGTGCGGGCGTCCGCGTGGACGATACGGTGCTCGAGCCGTTTGCGTCTGCCGAAGCCTGCCTGACGCAGGACGAGCGCGAATTGGGCGCATGCCTGCTCGATATTGGTGGCGGCACGACCGAACTGATCGCGTATTCGGGCGGCGTAGTGCGGCATACGGCGGCGATTCCTGTTGGCGGCGATCACTTTACGAACGACCTTGCGGTTGGATTGCGCACGCCGATTCCCGAGGCGGAAAAGATCAAGCGCGAATACGCGCAGACGTTCCGCGAATTGCTTGTCGATGATCTTGCGATCGAAATTGCGAGCGTTGGTGACCGCCCGCCGCGCACGGTTTACGCGCGTATGTTGACGGACATTGTCGGCCCGCGCGCGCAAGAATTGCTTTCCTTGATTCGCGATGAGCTGCGACGCGGTGGCATGGAATCGCAGATTCCCGCGGGCATCGTTTTCACCGGTGGAGGCGCGCAACTGCGCGGTCTGCTCGAAATGACGGAGAAGACGTTCAATCTGCCCGTTCGCATCGCGTGCCCGCGCGGACTGGCAGGAATGAGCGAAGAGGTTTCCCGGCCTGAATACGCCACAGCCGTCGGACTGGTTCTTTACGGCGCGCGAACGCGGCGCGCGGCGAGCGCCAAGCCGGCGGGATTCATGGGTAAGTTGAAGAGCATGTTTGCAGGAGCATAGGTGGGTACGAGCAGGCACTTTGGTCGGAAAAGGTTTTGCGGTGGCCCAGCGCGCAAAATTTGCGGTACGGCACGCATACGATTCGAACTTTCGAAATCCGCAGGACTCTGAGGGGAGGGATCATGGCACCAAAGGAAGCGAGCATTCGAGTGTCGTTCGCGGAAGAACTGCAAGATGGCGCGAAGATCAAAGTGATCGGCGTGGGCGGCGGCGGATCGAATGCCGTCAACCGCATGATCCGCGCCAAAGTGGAGGGCGTGGAGTTCATCGCGGCCAACACGGATTTGCAGGCGCTGAAACTTTCTCAAGCGCCGGTGAAGCTGCAACTCGGGGCGAAGTTAACGAAGGGGCTTGGCGCGGGCGCGAACCCTGAGGTTGGGCGCAAGGCGGCGCTCGAAGACACGGACAAAATTCTCGAAGCGCTCGACGGCGCGGACATGGTGTTTGTCACGTCCGGCCTGGGCGGCGGAACTGGCAGCGGTGCGGCTCCTGTGGTCGCGAACCTGGCGAGTGAGCTTGGCGCGCTCACAGTGGCGGTAGTGACAAAGCCATTCGCGTTCGAAGGCAAGCGGCGCATGCTGCAAGCCGAGCAGTCGCTCGCGGAACTGGTGAGCTGTGTCGACACGGTGATCGTGATTCCAAACGAACGCTTGATGGAGTGCGTCGAGCAGGGAACCAGCTTTTTTGAGGCGTTTCGCATCGCGGACGACATTCTGCGCCAGGCTGTGCAGGGCATCTCAGACATCATCACTATTCCCGGCATCATCAATCGTGACTTTGCGGACGTGAAGACGATCATGTCCGGGCAGGGCTACGCGGTGATGGGCACGGCGGTCGCGTCCGGGTCGAATCGCGCCATCGATGCGGCGAATCGTGCGATCAACAGCCCGCTGCTCGAAGACAATTGCATCAACGGCGCGCAGGGAATTCTGATCAATGTGACGGGCTCGTCGAGCCTGTCGCTGCATGAAATTCACGAAGCGTCGTCGATCATTCAAAAAGCTGCGCACGAAAACGCGAACATCATTTTCGGGGCAGTGCAGGACGATGCGATGAAGGAATCCGTCAAGATCACCGTGATCGCCGCTGGATTCCGAGAAGTAGCGGCGAAGAAGAGCGCTACACGGCCTTCCTATCTGCCCAAGACGTGGAAATCGGGGCGCGAGCAATCAACAACCGTGGAAGCGCCGCCCCCAGCGACGATCGTCCAGCAAACGGCGCGAAACGTGAGCATGAACGAAGTGATTCACGAAGTGCCGCCCGACGACCTGGACGTGCCGACGTTCCTGCGCCGCCACGCGCAGAAGGCATAGCGTCGCGGAATGTTCTTTTGCAGGGGCGCAGCTTGCTGCGCCCTTCTGTCCCTCAATTGCGCGAAAGTCTCGTTATAGACTTCTTGAGTGCAGCGATCGCTTCAAGCTCGCCGGAGAGTGTTTGGACAAGTGCTAGCGCACGCTCGGCGTCAACCGTACAGAGAATGTTGCGGGCTGCTGGCGGGGCGCGATGGCGTGATTATGTACGCCTTCCCGGCGGAAAATGCGGCGAGCGATCCGGCTAGAAATTACGAGATTGCGCCGAAGGAAATCGTTGGGCTGATGCGCGAATTTCGCGAGCGAAAACTAGAATTTCTCGGCATCTACCACTCGCATCCGAAGGGTAAGAACGAGCCTTCCCCGCGCGACATCCAGCTAGCTTATTATTCAGAGGCCGCCTACGTGATCGTCACACCGCGGCCACATGCCGAAAAGCCCGTTCGCGCCTTTGCAATCCGCGACGGCCGCGCAAATGAACTCGAAATTCAAATTGTGTGACTGCCTGTCAGCGTGAATTGAAAAAGTTCGTCACGCTGCTCTCTTGTGCCTTGCCCGCGTACGGGCTGCTTTGCGAGCCGCCTGGCTCAGGCCTCGAGCACCCTTCGTGCGAACCGCCCTGATTGCAGATTGATGTCGCGATCGGCTGCCCCGGATCTGCGCAGTACGATGTGCTTGGCGCGAAAGACTCCGATGAGAAGCTGCAGAGCGACCCTCCCGCTTCAGCGCGGATGAAACTGCTCGCGAGCGCGTTCTAGACGGTCTTGCTCCGCGTGAGCTCCGCCCTTTTCGAGAGTCACGTTTTGCCTGCGCTCTCGTGCGAGCGGATGTTCCTCCTTTCTTGGGTGTTGGCAATTTGACCCCTGCGCGGCGCGCTTTGGACAAGCCAATTGCGATTGCTTGCTGGGACGATCGCGCCCCGTGCTTTCCTTCGCGAACGTGATGCATTTCCTCGCGCACAAATTCGCCCGCTTGTGTGCTCGGGGATTTCCCCTGCTCCTCATCTTTGTGAGCGCGTTCAACTACATCTTCCTCTGGCATGTTTACCCCCTTCGAATTCAGGATCTGGAAACTGTCAAGCTATTCGAACGAAATCAATCAACTCCCGCTGTGACTTTGGCGCGTCAAGCTTGTGGCGCTGCCCTTAAGAGTACGATCCGGAGGTCTGTGTATTTCTTGGCGGGGATTCATTGAACCACCAGCGCCCTGCGCAGGCACTCCGCTCCTACATTCCCGTCTCTATTGTTTTTATCGCCGACCGAAGGCGACAATGCCGAGTTGGAGCCGGGAAATGGCGAAACAAGGAAAGAAATGGAGCGCCGCAGCGAGAGGAAAAGGAAAATGGGTGGCGGCAGTAAAAACGGATTCGACCCATCCCCCGCCGGGCTTATTCACGAAGAGTGCCGAGACGATCGCAAGATCGCTCAGTTCGAAGAAGGTCTCCCCAAAGGGTCCCGGTTCGGGGATGCGCATGCTGAATTATTACATCAATCGCGCGGGAAAAGGGCTCAACGCGGCCCGGCGCAGGGAGTTAGAGAAAGCAAAATCGTTAATGCGGAGGTCCAAGTCGAGCTGACTCGTATCCCCTCTATAATAATCCCCCCAGATCGGAAGTAGCGGGCGCTGGCTTTAGTGAGTAGCCGCTCGAGAGAGCGGGAAAATGATCTGCCCATCGCGAATTGTGTAGCGGACATTCGCGAAATTGCGCGCATCGCGCAGGGGGTCGGCGCCGAGCACTGTGATGTCCGCATCCATTCCCTCCGCGACGCGTCCGCGAACCTTCGATTCGCCGAACCGCGCAGCTGGCGCTGTTGTTAGGGTTTCCAGAATCTGCTGCGGCGTCAGTCCCGCACGCGCCATCAAAACGTATTCCTCCGTCGGGTCGTAATCCAGCATGTAGCCGACGTCGGTGCCAAAAAGGACTTGGCCTCCCGCGCGCTCGTACTGCCCGAGTTCGCCCGCTCCTTTTAGCGCGAATGCTTCGGCTTCCTCCGGCCTCGCGTGAGCTTTCCCCGCCTCGTATATCCACAACTTCAGCGTGGGAATCAGGGACATATGCCGGCTCTTCATTTTGGCGACTAACGCATCGCTCCACTGACCGGAGATCGGAGTGGTGTGAGCAGCCACGTCAACGCCGGCGTTTAGCGCGATCTCAAGTCCTTCGAGATTCGAAGGATGGGCGAAAACCAGCCGGCCCGCGCGATGCGCCTCGTCGACAGCCGCCGCTGCAATTTCCGGTTTCATCGGCACAATGTCGGTCACGCTTGCAAGAGATCCGGTGAATAGTTTGATCACATCGGCGCCACCGGCAATATCCCGCCCGACGACCGCAATTGCTCCGCTTGCAGTCGTTGGCTCAAGATTTGATTCGATGTACTTCAGAATTTCCGGCGGTACCGTGCCGTCCTTCAAGTAGAAAGGTGTGCCGCCGTT
>JASHRM010000293.1 GCA_030037315.1 Candidatus Acidiferrales bacterium | reverse complement strand
TCTAGGCCGGACGCGGAGTGTTGTTCGCGGCGTCATTTGTTCAGGCCCGCCTGCCAGTTCAGCATCACCGCCCTCAAGAGGAAGCACCCACAGGCCCTTCTTTATTGTCTTCTGACCTGGGTTTTCATACAGCAGGAAGTGTCCGTCGCGCGACCAGCTCGTGGGATATTTGTTCTCGCTCGACTTCAACAGAAGCTCTTCGTCTTTCACTCCGCTTGCCAGTTTCTGGTAAAGATCGAATACTCCGCTGGCCCTGGAATCACCAACTGACAAGACCGATGGCCTTTTAGCCTGCCGGTTGTGGAGAAGAAGATGGATCGCAATAGCAGAAATCCGCGATTTGAAATGGCTAAATTGATCGAAATCGCTCTACTGTTTTGCCTGGTCACGGTGAGTCCAAGATGCGCTTTTGCTCACCAAAGTGAAGCTAAAGGTGGCCAGAATAGTTCACCACCTGCGGAGGATCAACAATTTAAGCTCATTCGCTTAGCTAACGGAACCTTCGAAGGTTTCTACGATACGCTCAAGGTTTATAAGGCTGCGGATGGTGAGATTGTATTTCTGATCCTGGTTCGTTGTAAGTCCAGTGAAGATGCAGCGGAGCTGTTGGAAACCAGAACGCATAAGGCTCTAAAAATCATCAAGCGCGAGTCCATCCTGGACGACTCGGAGAAGGTTACAGGCCAGGTCGCTAACCTAGAGATTGCCAGTAAGACTGGCAACAGACCGTCTACCGAGATCATCATGGTAAAGGGCAACGAAGTTCGCGACGTCCAATCTGCTTCTGCCTCAGATGCCAGTTCAATGGCAAAAATCTCGAAATTTTGAAAGACGTTCACGCCAGCATCAAATGGCGGATCGATGTAATGAGTGAACCGCACCACAGCTCACTCCCCCCCGACGTTTTTTAGGATTTCAATCTCCAGCGACTTCCGCCCCAGCGTCCGTTCCAACTGCCGGATGCGATGGTCCTTCTCGGTTTCCGCTGCGGCAGCGCTTTTCCCCCCAAGCGCTGCGTTGGCTCCTTGCTCTGCTTCATCCTTCCAGCGATAGAACAGATTCGGAGCGATCCCGTGACGTCGGCACGTCTCCGAAACGTTCCCGCTCTTGATGCCTTCCTGAATGATCTGCCACTTCTCTTCGGGGGATCGATCTACGCGTGGTTTCCTGCCCAGCTTGCCCCTGGTGGAGCCCTGAATCATACCGAATTCGGCAGTCTAGTTTGAGCGGGGTGCACTACATTGCAATCTGTACTGGTCTTATCTTATGTTCGACTAGTTCCCATGACCGCAAAAGACGAGAATCCGAGGGATCTCTTTTCGGCTCTCGATACTCTGGCCACTTCTTGCGATTCCGCCGACGCTCTCATGGCGGCCATCGTCGCTCTGCTTCAGGAAAAACTCACGCACTACAATTGGGTTGGCTTTTACATGCTGGAAAAGGATGGCGGTAGCGACGTTCTTGTTCTCGGCCCCTTCAGGGGAGCCGCAACTCCCCATACGCGCATTCCTCTGAATCAGGGCATCTGCGGTGCCGCCGCTTCCACGGGGAAAACAATCGTCGTCGACGACGTTAATTCCGATCCGCGTTATCTCGCCTGCTCTCTTGAAACTAAATCCGAAATCGTCGTCCCTGTCCGCGCCCACGGCAAAGTTGTCGGCGAGCTCGACATCGACTCACACCGCGCCGCCGCCTTCGGCTCCGAAGATCGCGCTCTCTGCGAACATGCCGCCGCGGTGCTCGGACGATTCTTCGAGCGCACTGCCAGTTGACATACCTCGAGTTACGAGTTCTACGCTCTCGGCAGCGATGAGCAGGTTATCGGTCGCGAGATATAGAGCGGATCACGTCGCACTCGAATGCTGATAAGCCCACTCGGTTTGGATCTTTGGCGGTCGCAGTAGGGTCTGCATTACCACGCAATACTGTTCGGTTTTTTCCCGCAAACCACGCAGTTGTTCCGGGGTTGCGTTAGGCGCAGCAACATCGAAATGAATCTGAATGCTCTCAAAACCGACCGGCACTTCCTTCGATATACCGAGCGTGCCTCGCAGATCCAGCCCGCCCTCGACAGCGACTTGAATGCGCTCAACGGGTAGGCCCATCGCCGCAGCCACCATCTGACAGGTGATTTGGGCGCAAGCCGCCAGAGCCCCAAGCAACAGATCACCGGAACAGGCGCTGGTGCCGTCGCCTCCGACTCCCGCGTGGGCTCCCGCGCGGTATGCCGCGCGCCCGATGTCGACCGAGCACGCTACCGGAACATCTCTCTGTCCACCCGTGGCCCGAATTGTGATTTGTGAGGCGCGTGGATCGGCACGATACTGCTCTTTCAACGGTTTCTGAAGCGATCGAAGATCCATGGCACCCTCGCTCTGTTTTTGCCAACCGTCGGTTCGCTGAAGTGGCAAGCTTCGGCATCGCCGCCTTGAAGTGAAACCGTCCGCATGCTACCATCCCCGCCGATCAGAGGACACTGGCAGTGCCCGAATTCGTTATCGAACGCGAAGTCCCGGGCGCCGGAAATCTCACCGACGCGCAATGGCGAGAAATTGCGCAAAAATCCGTCTCGGTTCTAAAAGGGATGGGGCCTGAGATCCGCTGGCTCCATAGCTACGTAACCGGTGACAAGGTTTATTGCGTTTACTTCGCGCCTGACGAAACCACGATCCACGAACACGCTCGGCGTGTCGGAATTCCGGCGAATCGTGTGTCTGCCGTCCGCCGGCTTCTCGATCCGGCGACCGCGGATTAATCGCCGACTTGCGCTTTTCTGCCGTCCGCTTTCCGCTCGTAGCCATCACTAGTTCGCTTCCGCCGTTAAGACGAGGACGCTTCCTCGTCTGCCTTCATGGCCTCCTCGATGGCTTTTTCCATTGGCATTGCCCGACCATCCGACCATGCGGCAGCGCCTGCGGCGTCGGTCAACGCTTTTCGCGATGTATCGAGAATGGCTTCGAGTTTGATTTGTTCTCCGGGAGGACGTGGAGCGCCAACTTTCTCGCGTAGCGCAGCCGCGGCGCCAGCGAGGCGCAGTGATCGGCCTGCGCGCAATTGTGCCGCCGATAAGGAGGCGAAACATTCCAGCAGGCGGGCGATGCCACGTTTATGCTCCAGTTCTCGAAAAATCGTCAGGCTTTCGCGGTACAAAGCATGCGCTGTGGCGTAATCCCGCTGTTCCCTCGCCAGGCTGCCGAGATCGGCCAGCGTCCCTGCGATGCCCCATCTATCCCCGAGTTGCCGAAAAATTGCCAGGCCTTCGTCGTAAAGTGTTTGCGCTGCTGCGGAATCACCTTGATCACGGGCGACATCACCCTGGTAGTTTAAGGACCACGCGACGCCCGATAAGTCTCCCACTCCTCGAAAGATGGAGAGAGATTCCGCATAGAGTGAGCGCGCACGCGGATAATCGCCCTGCAATTTCGCGACGTTCGCCAAATTGCTGAGAGATCGCCCGACCGCCTTTTGGTCGCCCAACTCTTTCCACAGCACCAAGCTCTCTTCCAACAGAGAGTGGGCTGCCGCAATCTCACCACGCTCGCGTGCAAGGACGCCCAGCGCATTCAAGGAGACGGCTAGGCCCTGCTTGTCACCGAGTTGACGTGCGATTTCCAAACTTTCCTTCATCAGCGAGGCCGCCGAGGTGTAATCCCCCTGTGCCTCAGCGAGCACGCCTGCGGCGAACACAGCGCGTTCTCGCATCTTCGTATGGGCCGCCGCTCCCTCGATCTTCAGCAGCTTAGCCAGCCTGTCCCTGCCTTCGGCAAGAAGCTCGCGCATTTCCCAGAATCGAAACAAAGCTGTGCCGAGGCGCAGGCCCCAGTCCGCATCTCCGGTTTCCGTCAGCCACTCAAGGGCTGCACGAAGATTGTCATGTTCCAACGTCAGGCCTTCCAACCATTGCGCGCCGCCCTGTTCCGCGCGCTCTTCTTCTGCGAGCACCAGGCAAAAAGCGGCATGGGCGCGCCGCGTGAAAGCTTCCTCCATGCTTGCTTCAAGTTTTTCGCGCGCGTACTCCCGAATCGTCTCCAGCATCAGGAACCGGGATTCGCTGTTCGGTTGCGCGACCTGTTGCATCAGGCTCTTGTCCACCATGGATGCCATGCCTTCGAGCAGGTCCAGATCAAGGTCAGCCTTCGGGTCGCATACGGCTTCCACGCCCTCCAAGGTGCATCCGCCCGCGAAAACCGATAGTCTTCGGAAAAGTTTCTGCTCGGCAGGGCTTAAGAGATCGTGGCTCCAATCGATGGCAGCGCGAAGCGTCTGCTGCCGTCGAGGCAAATCCCGGGCACCGCCGGTCAATAGTTGCAACCGACTCGCAAGGCGCGTTCGCATGGAAGGAAGCGAAAGTACTTTGACGCGTGCGGCCGCCAGCTCGATCGCCAGAGGCAGACCATCGAGTCGCGTGCAAATCTCGATCACGGCCGACGCGTTTTGAGGATCAAGCTCAAAATCCGGCTTGGCGGCAATAGCCCGCTGTACGAACAGCGCAACCGCGGCGTACTCGGAAAGCTCCTCGACCGGTGGAATAGTCC
>JASHRM010000292.1 GCA_030037315.1 Candidatus Acidiferrales bacterium | reverse complement strand
GGAATCAGCCGGCGGCTGACGGTGATCGATGTGAGCAACGGAAAAAACCCCGAGGCAAAGATCGTTTGCGCGAATCCCGAGATTCTGCACACGGAAGGCGAGCAGCGCGAAGAAGAAGGATGCCTTTCCGTGCCTGGCTTCCGCGGGAACGTCCTGCGGCCGCAGTATGTGACCGTGCGCGCGCAGGACGCCAGCGGAAAAGAGTTCGAGATGCGCGGCGAAGGATTGCTCGCTCGGGCGTTCTGCCACGAAATCGATCATCTGAATGGAGTGCTATTCATCACACACCTCAGCCTGCTGAGACGCGACATGATCAAGCGCAAAATTCGCAAATTGCGCAAAGCCGGCGAGTGGTAGGCCCGCTGTGGCATTGCGAATTGTTTTTTGCGGCACTCCGACCTTTGCGGTTCCTTCGCTCGGACATTTGATTCAAGATCGGGCTTTCAAAGTCGAGGCGGTCATCACTCAACCGGACCGCCCCCGCGGGCGTGGACGAGAAATTACCGCCTCGCCCGTGAAAGAGGCCGCGGTCGAGGCTGGAATTCAGGTATATCAGCCCGAGAAAATCAAATCATACGAAGCGTATGAATTTTTAACGGAGCTGCGAGCGGACGCTGTGGTGATGATCGCGTACGGACAAATTATTTCGCAGAAGTTAATCGACCTTCCGCGGCTTGGATGGGTGAACCTGCATGCATCGCTGCTGCCGAAATATCGCGGTGCAGCACCGATCAACTGGGCGATCATCAACGGGGAACACGTTACGGGGCTAACGACGATGCAAATCGACTCCGGGCTCGACACTGGCCCGATTCTGATGCAGCAGGAAATGAAGATCGGAATGAACGAGACGGCGCCGGAACTTACGAAGCGCTTGGCCGACGTTGGAGCGCCGCTGGTCGCTCGAACGTTGCGTGCGCTCGATGCCGGGGAGATCAAACCAAAACCACAGAACGATTCGCACGCGAGTTACGCACGGTCACTGGAAAAAGAGGACGGGCGGATCGACTGGTCGATGGATGCGCGAACGATTCACCGCCGTATTCGGGGATTGCAGCCGTGGCCCGGCGCATTCACCACGTTTCGCGGCAAAACATGCCATATCTGGGGCGAGCCGGCGCCCGGATCGTCTCATGCGCTTGCGCCCGGCACGATTTTTGTTGAGTCCGGCCGATGCTGCACCGCCTGTGGGGAGCGGACCGCGCTACATTTGGAGTTTTTTCAACTAGAAGGACGCAAGCGGATCACGGCGCAAGAATTTCTGAACGGGGCTCGCCTCGCTACCGGTGAATTCTTTAGCAGTTAAAGTCCTTTCATGGCTGTTTCTGTCTCTAGAAAAATCGCATACGAAGTGCTGCGGCGCGTCGAAGCAGAAGGCGCGTATGCGAGCGACGAACTGCACGATGCGCTGGGCGAGCGAATAACGCCGAACGATGCCGCCCTGGCAACGGCAATCGCCATGGGCGTGTTGCGCTGGCGGCGATTGCTTGATTTCCTGCTGGACAGGCATCTGAAGAAACCGGTCGAGCGACTCGATTTGGCGGTGGCGATCGCGCTGCGCACCGGGCTTTATCAATTGCGATTCCTCGACAAAATTCCGGCGCGCGCCGCCGTGAATGAATCCGTGGAGCTGGTGAAGCAGGCGGGCAAAACGTCCGCTGCGACGCTGGTGAATGCGGTGTTGCGGCGATGCGCGGAGGAATCGGCACTCCTTATCGAAGAATCAGTTTCGGCGGTTTTACCCGCGGCCGAACGAATCGGCATCGCGCAGTCACATCCGACGTGGATAGTCGACCGGTGGCTTGCAAAGCTTGGTGTGGAAAGGACAACAGCGCTGCTCGAGGCGAACAATCGCACACCACGCCTGACTTGCGCGATTCACGATCCGAGCGAAAAAGAATCGATCGTTCACGGACTGGAAAATGCGGGATTGCGGGTTGAGCCGGGCGCGCTCCTGAAAGACGCGGTCGAGGTAAGCGGAGGAAGCGTCACCCGCACGAACGCTTTTCGCGCGGGAAAAATTTCAGTTCAGGATGAAGCTTCGCAGGCGATCACGCCCCTGCTCGGAGTCAAAAAGGGAAATCGCGTGCTGGACGTGTGCGCGGCGCCGGGCGGCAAGGCAGCGATGATCATGCGGGCGGCAGGGGGCCAAGGGCTCGTTGTCGCTGCGGATCTTCACGCACATCGCGTGCGAGCAATGCGAGAGCAATTCGAGCGGCTGGGGTACCGCGCGGCGAATGTCCTCGACCTGGATGCGACTCAACCGCTGCCCTTGGGAGCCACATTCGATCGCGTCCTCGTAGATGCGCCGTGTTCGGGAACGGGAACGCTGGCGCGGCATCCCGAAATACGATGGCGGTTGCGACTCGAGCAGCTTGCGGAGTTTCGAAAACTTCAAACGTCGATCCTGAGAAATGCGGCGGAGGCGCTCGCGCCCGGCGGGAGACTCGTCTATTCAACGTGCTCGCTCGAACCAGAGGAAAATGAGAATGTGGCTGATGATTTTTTGAGAAGAAACGGAACGATCCGGCGCGTGCCAGCGAAAGAATTAGCCCGCGACCTGGAAACGCATCTGAAAGCGGGCGTTGATGCGGGAAGTCTTTTCGATCGTGACGGGTACTTTCAAACGTCGCCAGCGGTGCATCGCACGGATGGATTCTTTGCCGCCGTGTTCGTTAAGCCGCTGCAGATCCGGCCTAAAAAGGCTGTATTTTAGCGGGTTTCGTTGACACCCCTAAGGCTGGCTGATAGATTTCTTAGTCGGTGCTTGCAGCATCCCATCGTAAGTTTCAACTCCTGAAAATTGTGTCGGCGGCTCTAGCGGCATCGCTTCTGTGGGGTTGCGCATCGACTCAGAAAACGGCCAAGGCGCCCGCGGG
>JASHRM010000291.1 GCA_030037315.1 Candidatus Acidiferrales bacterium | reverse complement strand
AATTGACGATTGGTTTCTTCGAGCGTTTCAGAAAGAGCCTGATAGCGCGCCACCTGCCGGCGATTCTCGACGACGAAACGGTTCACCACCATGCCGGCGAGGAAAAGAAACAGAATCCGAATTGCCAGCAGGTAGAGGCTTTCATTTGTGATTTCGTATTCGTAGCGCGCGGGAATCAGGTACGAGCAATACGCGATCGAGGTAAGCGCGGTCCACAGAAGAGTGCCGATTGGTCCGAAGTAGATCGCGGCGGTGACCACCGGCAGAAAGTAAATCGGATAGTAATTGCTGTTGATGGCCACTTCGCCGGTGTGATCGAGCAGCAAAGTGGCTAGGGCGATTTTCATCAGCACGCTGTAAACGCGGCCGCGTTGAGGCTGCCATTCGATCAGCCGGCTTTCGAAGTATTGGAATATTCCGATTGCAACAAGGATGATCTGCTTATGAATTTCGTCGATGGGCGGAAGGATGATAAGGGCTGCGATGAAGAGAAGCCAGACAATGTCGATCCAGTCGATGGATGAGCGCTTGCGGTTCAGCATTCGCGATCGGACTCGGAATCGGACCTGTGAAATCGCGCCGATTCTGCAAAGAATCTAGCATGAAGAGTCAGGATTCGCGGAGCTTGAACGTGGAGTCGCTCCAGAAATGCAGCTGATTCCGACCTTAGAGAGCGGAGAGGATCAAATTCGCTTCGTGGAGAGCTTCGGAAACGCCTGAGTGGTCCGCTCGCGCCCTTGCGCGGTCGAGCGGCCAGCCGATTAGCAAAACGGCGGGCGAATCCATGCGCGGAAGCGAATCGAGCGAGCCGAGCGTGGCCCACGCAACGCGCTGCCGCGCGGTGGTGGCGTGTGAAACAATCGCCGCGGGAATTTCCGGCGAAAGTCCTGCCGCGAGTAATTCTTCGCGCAGGCCGGAGAATCGGCTGCCCGGCATGTAAATGACAAGGGTGGCGTCTTCGCGCGCCACTTCTTTCCAGTTCATCTGGTCGGGATTTTTCTCGGTGGCGCGATGGCCGCTCACGATAATCACGCGAGAGCTCTTGCGGCGGTCCGTCAGCGAAAAGCCGAGTGAAGCTGCCGCAGCCGTTGCCGTGGTAACGCCGGGCACAATTTCAAACGGCACTCCTGATGCCGCAAGCGCGTCGGTTTCCTCGCCGACACGCCCGAAAATCGCGGGATCGCCGCCGTGTAAGCGGACGACATTCGATTGCTGGCGGGCGCAGTCGATCATCAGCGCATTGATTTCGGCTTGCGTGATGCCTTTTGCGCCGCAGCGTTTGCCCACATTGATGATTTCCGCGCGGGCATTGGCGAACGTGAGAATTTCCGGCGTCACCAGATCGTCGTGCAAGACCACATCCGCGCAGCGCAATAGCCGATACGCCTTCAAAGTCAGAAGGTCCGGACTTCCCGGGCCCGCGCCAATCAGATAGACGGTTGCTGCACCGTTTCGCGGCATTTGAATCATTTTAGCTCGGAATCGCAAAATGGCGAGAATGACGGTCGAATTTACGTGGGAGGCATCGGAAACAAAGTCGGCTCGGCGGCGGGAGCGTCTGCGATCGCGTCCAACTGAAGATAGCGATTTCGCAGCGTATCGGGCACCTTCACTTTTTCTCCCGAAAGCAAATTGATCAGTTGCAGCGCGTTGACCACGCCTTTTGCTTCGTAATGATTGTTTGCGATCACGAAGGTTTTGTCGGCGCGCTCGGCCACTTTCTGAATTCGCTTCACCCAAGGCTCCAATTCCGCGTCGCTGTAGAGATAGTTGTAGCGTTCGTGGCGGGGAAGTTCAGGATCGTCGGAGAACCAAGTGTCTTCGCGGCGCCCGTGAAAACGAAAGTAGCCGATCTTCGAGGTGACGCGCTCGCCCGGTTTGATCGAACGCCCGATGATCGGCTGGTCGATGTTGCAAATTCCGATTTGGCGCTCGCGAAGAAAATCGTCGATTTCAGGCACGGCCCAGGAGGAATGGCGCACTTCAACAACGAGCGGATAGTCGTGAAACGCGCTTGCGATTTTATCGAGGCGCACGAGATTTTCCGGCGTGTTGTGAAATGAAAAAGGGAACTGGACGAGGACCGCTGCCAGTCGTCCCGCTTCTTGCAGAACGTCGAATCCTTCGCGCACGGCGCGTTCGTCCGCTGCGTCGGCGTCTTCTTTATGTGTGAATTTCTGCCAGAGCTTCGCAGTGAAGACGAAATCGGGATTCGCCGAGATCTGCTCGACCCATTGCCAGGCCTGTTCAAATCGCAGCGGGTTGTAAAAGGACGTATTGATTTCGATCGTGTCGAAATATTCCGCAAGGAAAGCAGTCTCGTGAAAACCGCGGGGCCTTCGCGCGGGATAAAGAACGCCGTTCCAATCGGCGTACGACCAGCCAGCCGGGCCAACGAGAATTCGATTTTCGCGGCGATCCTTCGCGGCGGTTGAGTTCATTTTGAGTCTAGGCATGCCAGCGAGCCTATGATGCGCTCAAACGCACTGTCAATTGCGTGTATTTGTGGTCTTTAGGCGGCAACCGCATCCGGACAATAAGGCAACATTCCTGGAAGCACTACCAATTAGACCTGATAGGGAGGATTCGGGAGCGGCAAATAAAATCTTCCCTGCAAAAGACCTGGTATCGTAATGCAGCCCATCTCTGGGAGGACCCTGAATGGCAACCGATGCAAAAGCCGCAAGAACGATTACTCGCAATGACCTGATTCGTCTCTTGAACGAAGACCTGTCGCGCGAATATCAGGCGATCATCTCCTACGTGGTTTACTCGCAGGTGCTAAAAGGCGCCGAATACATGAATATCGCGGCCGAACTGGAAAAGCACGCCACCGAAGAGTTGGCCCACGCGCTGATTGTTTCGGAGCAGATCGATTATCTTGGCGGAATGCCGTCTGTAACGCCGAAGCCCGTGAAGACTTCCGAGGACGCAAGGCAAATGTTGAAATTTGACCTGGATAACGAGGAAGAAACGATTCGCAATTACCGCGAGCGCGTGAAGCACTGCGAGCAACTCAGCGAATATGCGATGGCGGAGCAGATTCGGGAGATTCTAATACAGGAACAGGATCACCTGATCGCGTTGGCTACCGCGCTTGGCCAGGATCCGCCCGAAATCAAGCCCTAGCCGAAGAAGGTGCTGCAACAACAGGCGCTGCAGTTGTGCGGGGAGACACGGTGGTGTCGGTCGGTATAACCGCTTCGAGGCACGAGCCGGAGCCTGTATTGCGGAGATTTAGCGCGCCGCCAAATTCTTTCACGCGTTGACGCATTCCGGAAATACCGATGCCGATGTTTTCGGGCCTTAGCTCCGCGACGCGTTCCGGCAGACCTTTACCATCATCGATTACAGTGCTTGTGATGCTGCCGTTCTGGCTGACGACCTTCACCCACGCGCGACGCGCCTCCGAATGGCGGAACACGTTCGCGAGCGCTTCCTGAATAATTCGGAAAACGGCCGTTTCCACTTCCGGCGCAAGGCGCGGAAAGTCTTTCGGCTCGACTTCGATCCGGATGTCGATGCCGCTGCGTTTGGAAAGACCTTCCACATACCACTGAAGCGCCGATTGCAGGCCCACTTCGTCGAGCATCGGAGGATGCAAAAGGTGGGAAATACTGCGCACCTGCTGGATCGAGCGATCCATGATGGCGCAGACGTCAGCGACGGCTTGCGTCGGTGCCTCAGCCTGCATTTCCGCCGGATCAATGCTTTCGAGGATCATTTTCGCGGCGACAAGTTCCTGCCCGAGGCTGTCGTGCAATTCGCGCGCGATACGGCGGCGTTCTTCATCCTGGGCCGCAATCACGCTGGTGGAAAGTTTGCGTAGCTCGTTATTCAGAAGCTCAAGCTGCTGCGCCTTGCGGTGCAACTCCGCAAACACGCTGACTTTTGCGCGGAGAAGTTCCGGGTTCACGGGCACTGAAATGTAATCGACGGCGCCCCGCTGATAGCCCTTCACGCGGTCGAGGTCGGTCAAGTGGACAGCCGAGATGAAAATGATCGCGACTTTCTGGAATCGAGGATGCTGGCGAATCATGTCGGCAAGTTCGAAACCGTCAAGATCCGGCATGCTTACATCCATCAAGACCACGGCCACATCCGTTTTGAGCAGAATCTCCAAAGCTTCTTTGCCGGAACTGGCCTTGATGAGATTTTCGCCCAGCTCCGCCAGGATTGCTTCGTAGCTCAACAGCTTTGCTGGCTGGTCATCGACCATCAGGATATTTGCTTTGGTGGTTGCGCTCATCGAATGATCTCGGTTTGCATGCTTCTTATCTGTGCAGCCACATTCGCAGAACGGAAAGCAGCTGCTCGGTATTCACCGGTTTCGCGAGATAGTCGGAAGCGCCGGCTTCCAGACATTTCTCGCGGTCTCCCTTCATCGCTTTGGCGGTGAGTGCGATGATCGGCAGGCGGCGGAACGATTCATTCCGCCGAATCACCTGCATC
>JASHRM010000290.1 GCA_030037315.1 Candidatus Acidiferrales bacterium | reverse complement strand
CTTTCGACCGATCTTGGCCAGACGATCAATCCTCCCGTGTCGGAGGGCTTCGCCATGTTCGCGCAGAAGCTTCTGGACAACGGCTTCACGGCGGACCAGATTCATCGCATGGCGGTGGCGAACCCGTCCTCGCTGCTTCAGTAGTCGCGGTAAAAGCCGGAGCGGCTGGCGGGCATTTCCTGTACGCCTGTTTACATCGGTTCTGACTTTGCCTAGGATACATCGTGCTTCGCAGGCCGTTGTCGGTCTGGCTGAAGCACGACTCCTGTTTTTGCGAGACGCATAAGAATGCCGGCTGGCCCCAGATTGATCGTCGTCGAACCAAACGGCGAACGCCGCGACGTGGCGATTGCCCCATTTCCCTTCCGCATCGGCCGCCAGGCCGGAAATGAATTGACTCTGCGCGATAGCCGCGTGAGCCGCCAGCAGGCTCAGATTCTTTCGGCCGAAGGCAAACTCGTCATCGAAGACATGGGCAGCAGCCACGGCACCTTTGTCAATGGCGACAAAATCATCCGCCACGAACTGAAGCCCAACGACAAAATCGACTTCGGCGTTTCCGATTCCTACCAGGTAATTTTCATTGGCGAAGGGGCGACGATTGAGGAACTCGTCGGCAAAATCGACTCGGCCGGCTCCTCGCAGGCCGGCACGCGCGAACTGCATCATCTGGGCGTCTTGCTGGATGTGGCTCGAAATCTCGGAACCGGCCTTTCGCTTGAAGACGTTCTCACCGTGGTCGTGGACGCGGCGATCGCCGTTACGCGCACCGAACGCGGCGTCTTGCTGCTGTCAAATCCCTCAGGTGAACTCGAAACTATCGTTGCGCGCAATGCGCAGCGCGGCACTTTTCGGCCCGAGGAAGTGCAAATTTCGAAAAGCGTGCTTCGCCGCGTGGCTGCTTCGCGCCGCGAAGTGATCGTCAGCGAGGACGGCTCGGGTGGAAATCTTGCAAACGCGAATCCGCAGGAAAGCATCATGCGAATGGCGCTTCATACCGTCATCGCCATCCCCATCGATAAGCTGCCGACCATCGAAGCTCTCGACGCCACGATCGCCGTTCGCCAGAGCGAATTGCTCGGCGTTTTGTATCTTGATAGCCGCGCCCCTTTGAGCGCATTCTCCTCGGTGGATCGCGAAGTTTTGCGCACGCTCGCGCACGAAGCCGCCACCGTGGTTGAAAACGCCCGTCTTTTCTCGGCCGCGCGCGCCAAAGCGCGTCTCGATCACGAAATCGAAATCGCCAGCCAAATTCAGCAGCGCCTCCTGCCCAAAAGCTTGCCGAACCAACCGGATGTCGCCGTCGCCGGCTCAACTCTCGCGTGCCTATCGGTTGGAGGCGACTGTTTCGATGTAATCAATCTCGAACGCAACCGTCACGGATTTTTCGTGGGGGATGTTTCCGGCAAAGGCGTGTCCGCGGCTTTGCTCGCTACGCTTCTTCAGGGCATCTTCTACACGACGGCATCGATGGATATCCCGCTGCCGGGTATCTTTTCGCGGGTCAACATGTATCTCTGTGAGCGCAGCGGCGACGACCGCTATGCCACTGTTTTTTACGGCGTCCTCGATTGCGATGGCAACATCGAGTACGTCAATGCCGGGCACGTGCCGCCGTTGGTCCGCCGCAAGTCCGGCTTGATCGAAGGCCTTGGCTCGGCGAACTTTCCCGTCGGCATGTTTGCCGAGGCCGAATATGAATCTTCAGCCGCCAAACTCGAGCCGGGTGAGTTCATGGTGATTTACTCTGACGGCGTCTCGGAAGCTGCGAATATTCGCAAGGAATTATTTGAAGAGGAAGGCTTGCGGCAGGTGCTCGACAATTTTGCGGGCCGCACCGCTCAGGAACTTGCGGAAGCCATACGTTCTGCTGTAAAGACTTTCACCAGCGGCGCCGCCCAGTCGGACGACATCACGATTCTTGTAGTCCAATATAAGGGCCAGCAACCCTTGCAATAGCTGGAAACAGCGTCCTTCGGCGCCCTGCCGCGCTGTGAATTTCCATTTATCATAATGTGATAGCCCGGTATTTTCTTGATGGCAAAGAATCACACCTGTGCGTCCGCACACGTCTGCCTTCCAGGCGCATCACGAAAGCCTCGCCCAAAATCCTATGTGGCGCATTTTGAATGCTTCACGCGCCGCTTCTTGAGTCGGCGAGTCAAATTGGATGAGCGTCACGCATGAATTGCCCTCAGTGCAGCGCCGCTAATCCCGATTTTGCGGAATCATGCTCCTCTTGCGGCAGCCGGATGCCGGTCAACGAAGGCGCTACAATCCAGGTCTTCGATCTCAGCGCGCTTTCCCCGGGCAACGATTTCGGTTCTCGCTACCGGATTGAATCCATCCTGGGCCAGGGCGGCATGGGCCGCGTCTACAAGGCCTATGACAAGACTCTCGACCGCGTTGTCGCGATCAAAGTAATCCGCCAGGGGGTGATGGGGGAAGACGGTGCCCTTCAACGCTTTAAGCAAGAGCTGCTTCTCGCCAGCAAAATTTCACACAAGCACATCCTGCGCATTCACGACATGGGCGAAGTCGGGCCGGTAAAGTTCATCTCGATGGCCTATGTCGAGGGACCTGATCTGCAACACGTAATCCGCGATAATCCAAATCTTCCGTTCGAAAAAATTTTCCGTTACTCGCATCAATTGGCCGACGCGCTTTCAGCCGCGCATGGGGAAGGCGTGGTTCATCGCGATCTAAAGCCCCAGAACATTCTCGTCGACAAAGAAGACAACATCTACGTGTCGGACTTCGGTCTGGCCAAATCCCTCGAAGACAACGCTTCAACCGGGATGACTCGCACCGGAGCTTTCATCGGCACGCCGCGCTATATGTCGCCGGAACAGGTCGAAGGAAATCCCGTCGACCAGCGCAGCGATCTTTACTCCTACGGTTTAATTCTTTACGAGATGGCCACGGGCGATGTGCCCTTCACAGGCGAAACCACGTTGAAGGTCATGTTTCAGCGCATTCAGGAAATTCCCGTAGCCGCGAAACTCAAGAATCCCGGGCTGCCCGATTGGTTCAACGGCATCATCATGCGGTGCCTGGAAAAAGATCCGAAGGATCGTTATCAGGCTGCCGATGAGATTCTTGGCGACCTCCAAAGCAATCTCGGCACGCTCTCCGCGTACGTCGGCGTCACCGGAGGAACGAACATAGCCGCGCGAGCTGCGAGCGCTGGAATCTCCAGCACCTTGCCGGCTCGGTTCGAAAGCCAAAGTCGCACGATCCAAATTCAGCTGCCCTCATTCCTGCATCGCAAGTCGACTTGGCTCATGGCCGGCGCAGTCGCATTGCTCCTGATCGCCCTGGCAATTCCTCTCCTGCGGCATCTTGTTTTTCCGGTAGGCACGAATTCGAATTTCGCTACCTACAGATCCGGGATTCCCCCGACCTCAAGGGGACTTTTCGTCGCTGTGCTGCCTTTGCAGGTGCTCGGCGACCCAAACCAGCTGGGTTACCTGGCGCAAGGGATTGAAGAAGCGCTTTCGACAAAGCTGTTTCAGCTAAAAAACGTTCACGTGGTTCCGGAGGAACAGACCGCCAAGGCGGACCAGAAGCAATCCTTGCGCAAAATCGCCTCCACGCTCGGAGCGAACCTGATCATCCAGGGCACGGTCCAGGGTGCCGGCGACAAAATCCGCGTCCTTCTGAAGCTTCAGGACGCCACGAACGACCGTTTGGTATGGACGCAATCGTTCGACGGCGCGACGGGCGACATATTCACTTTGGAAGACGCCATGTATAACCCTCTCGTCTCAGCGCTCAACATCAATCCCACGAATGATGAACTGGCCAAAGCCGACGCCCGGCCGACCGAGAACGTCGCGGCGTACGATTTGTATCTGCGCGGCCGCAATGCGTTGCACAGCCACGACCAAAAAACAGTTGAGTCATCGCTGGACTTCTTCAATCGCGCTCTGAAGGAGGACCCTTCGTTTGCCCTCGCGTACGCGGGAATTGCTGACGCAAGCCTGCGAATGTTTGCCATCACGAGCGACACGCTCTGGACCCAAAAAGCTCTCCGCGCAGCACAGCAGGCCGAACAGCTGGATTCGAATCTGCCGGAAGTTCATTCCGTGCTCGGTGCCGTTTACAATGCCACCGGCAAAACGGTGGAAGCGGTCGCGGAGCTGAAGCGCGCTTTGTCGCTCGAGCCCAATTCAGACGACGCGTACCGCCGCCTTGGACACGCTTATATGGCAAGCGGCAACGGTCCGCAGGCGATCGAATCATTTCAGAAAGCAGTTCAACTCAATCCTTACTTCTGGCAAAACCAGGATGCGCTCGGCGCTGCCTATTTGGAGTTGGGCGATTATTCCCACGCCTTGCTGGCTTTTCAGCAGGTGACCACGCTTGAACCCGAAATGGAAATTGGCTACGAGAATATCGGCAACGTCTACGTGCAGCAGGGCAAATATCAGGAATCGATTCCCTATTTCCAGAAGGCGATTCAGATCGAGCCGTACTACTCAACGTATTCGAATCTGGGAACGGCTTACTTTTTCTTGAAGCAGTACCCGAATGCTGCGCACATGTTCGAAAAAGCCGTTGAATTGAATCCGAACGACACGATGATGGCGGTCAATCTGGCGGATTCCTACCGGGCCTCCAATCAATTGGACAAAGCGCGCGACGTCTACCAAAAGGCCATTTCGCTGGGATACAAGCAGTTGCAAACAAATCCGCGGGATAGCGACACGATGGCTCAGATCGCCATCGCTTACGCGAAGATCGGCAATGGCGCGCAGGCCGAGGATTACATCAAGCGTGCGCGTGCGATCGATAAGAACAACGTCAATTACATCTATACCGACGCTCTGATTTTGGCTGTGTTGGGAAAGACCAACGAAAGCCTGAAGGCTTTGCAGGAAGCTCTGAAAAAACACTATCCAGCCGATTACGCTGCCGCAGAGCCCGATTTGCAAATCCTGAAGAGTAACCCGCAGTTTGCCGCGCTGCTGAAACAGTATTCGCGGAAGTAGCGCACGGAAGAAGCACACCAATTACGGCTGCCGCCCGCAGAACTCCCGGATGGCCAAATGAAGAACCTCAAGCGCGGTTATTCGACCGCGCTTGAGGCAAATTCTTCGAGGTAGGTCTTAAGCCGCCTGCGGAGCGACGAAAAACTTTCGGCGCAACGCCGTGCCAGCTAACACAGAACCTAGTCCAAGCAACATTAAAACAATCGAGGCCGGCTCGGGTGCTATCGTCACGGTGAATTGCTGGTTAGAAGATAGAGCCCCGTCGGTGAACTCGTACTCGATGTCTCCTGCGATAACCGGGCCATATCCGCTGTCGGGCGGCCCAACAAGTTGTCCGCATAGCGAGAATATGTCCGATCCACAGGTGTAAAGACCGGGCACAATCGGCTGTTCTATTTCGATGAACAAAGCCGTAAGTGGCGCAGTCCCTGTGTATTCGTATGCCTGCACAGCGTTCAAATCGTCCGGCACAAACAGGGGATCCGTCGCGCTGTTTTCAGAAAACGTGGTAACTACCGCTGGATCGACGTTTTGCACCTTGATCATCGGATCCGGCGGGTCGCTAATGTCATCAGCCCTCACTGATGTCACGCATACCCCTAAAACGAGTGCTGCTAACATCAACGCACAAGACTTCATCTGAGACCTCCACAGCAGGAGTTCTCGCACTTCGTCGTCCAAAGATACGTAAAATAGCCTAAGGTAAACCCTTTAGATTCAGGACTACCGAGGTGACGGAAAACGACATCTCTCGTAGATATGCATCGCTTTGCGCACACTCGGCACTCTGGGTGCGAAATCCTGAAAACACAGGGGTTAACTGCTATGCCAACAGTCCGCCGTGCGATGTAACAGAATCTTCACATTTCGCTGGCCAATTATTCGCTACAATCCGCGGCTCATGGAGAACATGCAGATCGTAACTTCCAACGGAACTCGCAACAGTAAGATTTTGACCCTCAGGGGACCGCTTAGTATCCGCACCGTCTTTACGCTGCAAGACACGATTCGCGCGGAAACAGCCGACAACGTGATCCTCGATTTTAGCGGTGTCCCCTTCATCGACTCGGCAGGTCTGGGCGCTCTCGTGGGAGCTCACGTGAGCGCAAAAAAAGGCAATCGCCAGGTCGTGCTGGCCGCTCTCAACGAACAGGCCAGAGCCCTGATTGACATGACCAATCTGGGCAAACTCTTCCGGATTTTTTCTACCGTGCAGGAAGCGGAAGCCGCGCTCGCCTAAGTCGCTCTTTCGTCCGATTCGTGGCTCAATTCCCCGCGCCCGGCGCCGCTGCCTTCACCAACTGCGGCCGTTTCTCCACAGCAGGCCGCGAAATTTCCTGCTCGATCGTCGGCCTGCGCCTGACGTCCGTCGGCCGCACGGACACTGGCCGGTTCATATCCGCCGACTTCAACAGCGCCTGGATGATTCTTATATCCGCGAGCCCTTCGATTCCCGAAGGCCGCGGCTGCCTGTTTTCCAAAACGCAATCCGAAAAATAGACGAGTTCCGGCGCGAATTGATCGCGCTTCTGAAACGTTTTCGTGGTCGTGTCGTCGCCGATCGTGATTTCCGCTTTGAGTGCCTCCGCCATCTCGTACGCCGGATCCATCTTCACGCTGCCCTTCGTGCCCACTACTTCGAAGGCCGACCGGTTCGCGGCGCCGAAACTCGTGGTAAACGTAGCAATCCGGCTGTCCGGAAATTTCATTACGCCCGTCGTCATTTCCGGCACTTCGCTGAACCGCTCGTCGTTCGACGATACATTCCACGCGAAAACTTCTTCTGGATCGGCCTTGAAAAGATAGCGCGCGGCGTTGATGCAATAAATTCCCATGTCGTAGAGGGCGCCTCCGCCGATATCCCGCTTGAGCCTTGTGTTTCCCTTCTTCACCTGCTGCGAGAAGACGGAATTGAAAATGCGCGGCTCGCCGATTTTCTTCGAATTGATCCGCTCGATCATGTCAAGGTTGCCGCGCTCGAAATGCAGCCGGTAAGCAATCATCAGCTTCACCCCCGCGTCTTCCGTGGCGCTGATCATGGCCTCGCAGTCGGCTTCGTCAAAAGCCATCGGCTTTTCGCAAAGGATGTGTACGCCCGCCTCGGCCGCCGCTTCCGTGTACGCACGGTGCATGTTGTTTGGCAGTGCGATGTACACCGCATCAATCTCGCCGCTTTTCAGGCAGTCCGCATACTGCTCGTAGGAATATGTGTTCTTGACCTTGTATTTTCGTGCGAGCGCGCGCAGTTTAGAGGGATCACTCGATATCAGCGCCGCCAGCTCCGAATTTCCTTTGGCGTGCTGAAAGGCCGGCAAAACTGCAACCTGCGATATATCGCCCAGCCCCACTACTGCGTATCTGACTTTCTTCCCGTTGGTCGCATTCCGCTTATTTTTGCGCATGGGGCCTCAATTCTTGGATGCATCTCTGCACAAATCGTATGAGACGCCGTGAAAAGCCGTCGATAGGGTGAAAGATGTAGCATGCTGCACGGGAGCGGGGAGCATAACGAACAGCTAGCCCCGCGGGTAATTCTGAGGCTCGCGCGACGCAAAGGCAGACTGCGCCTGCCCCGGAGGGAGAACAGGAATTTCCGTTACGACGGCCGGCGCCAGTACGCCGACAAATCGCCGTTACTTCAATCTGATAGGAGGGACAACGCTACCGCCAATCGCGGCCTGTGGCTCGGACCCGCGCACCACAAGCGAAGCAGCGGTCACTCGTCTTTCTTAACAATCACTTTCACCGTGCCGCCGACTTCCCGGTGCAATTTCACCGGCACTTCATATTCGCCGACCACCTTGATCGGGTCCATGAGCTGAATCTTCCGCTTCTCGACGTTGTAACCCTTCGTTTCGAGCGCATCGGAAATGTCGCCCGATGTGACCGAGCCGAAAAGCTGATCGTTCTCTCCCGCCTTCCGCGCGAATTCGAGCGTCACGCTTGCGAGCAGATCCGCAAGCTTCTGTGCGTCACCCTTCTCGACCGCTTCCTTCTTCGCGAACGCGGCGCGCATTTTTTCGAGTCGCTTCATGTTTCCGGCGCTCGCCTCGAGCGCCAGCTTGCGCGGCAGCAAGAAATTTCGCGCGTAGCCTTCGGCTACTTCCACAACCTGTCCGCGCGTCCCCAGCTTTTCAACGTCTTCCTGCAAAATGATCTGCATCGTCCGTTTCCCTCATCATCCCGCCGTGGCTGATTTGCTTTTTTGTCATCCCGAACCATCCGCGTCCTTAGCGGATGTGTGAGGGATCTGCTTTTGATTCTTCCCTGTACTCAGCAAAAAATACTAAACGTTTACAGTTCCGCTGCGAACGGTAGCAGCGCAATGTTTTGCGCTCGCTTGATCGCCACCGCGAGCCACCTCTGGTGACGCGCGCAAGTGCCCGTCATGCGGCGCGGCAGGATCTTCCCGCGTTCCTGCAAAAACGGCGCCAGAATCTCGGCCTTTTTGTAGTCGATATAATCCGACTTATCGACGCAAAAGCGGCATACCTTCTTCTTGCGAATGAAATTTCGCTTGCCACGTTTCGGACCGCCGGGGCCTGACGGCCTTCCGCCTTGCGGCCGTGGACCGCCGAATCTCCCCGGTCCTCCCGGCCCTGAATGCCCTGTGCCGCCCGCATGTCCCGCTGGCGCTGCGGGCGCGCTCGCCGGAGTCGATGCCGCGGGCATTTGCGGCTGCTGCGGTGTATTTTCGTCTGCCATTGCTGTTTCTCCCTGAACCGTCTGAATCTCGAATCTCAAATTTCAAACTTGAAATCTTCGACCTGGAATTTCACACGCGAACTTACGGGGTCGCGGTCGCCTGTTCGCTGCCAGGACCTGCCGGCACGCCCGGAGCCGCCGCTGTCTTACGTGGCCTGCGAGCTGCTCGCTTCTCGCGATGCCTTTTCAGCTTTTCCTGCCGCTTCAATTCCTCATCCACGCGCACCGTCAAATATTTCATCACCGCGTCCGCCACCTTCAAGCGGCGTTCGAGTTCCTTCACCACTTCGCCATGGGCCGAGCGCACCACCATGTAGACGTAAAATCCCTCGCGCAATCGCTGCACGCGATACGCCATGCGCTTGCGGCCCCATTTCTCTGTCTTCTCGATCTTGCCGCCTTTTTCCGTGGCCGCGTGTTCCAGCGTGGTCACGACCTTGTCGATGTCCGCCTCCGGCGTATCTGGCCGGCAAATGAAAATCAAATCATACTGACGCTCTTCCATATTTCCCCTTCCTTCGATCAATCAAATCCATCGTCATTCTGCTTGCCCTGACGCAGGAAGGGACCGACGCCGCGCCTTCCCGCTGGTCCGCTGCGCAGTAGCGTGGCGCGGCGCAGTCGAAGCTTGCCTGCCCCACGGCAGGAATCTCTCTTCCGGCCTTCCCAAAGTCATCTACTCCACATTTTCTTCGCCCGGCGTCGCCTTGCGATTGAACTTCGACATCGCCCTGCTCACGCCCTCGGTCAAAATCGACTCAACCGCGTTGACCGCTTCGCCCGCCATCTCCTGCGCGATTTTCCGTTCCTCGCGCCCCATCGGCTCTAGGACGTAGTCGACCCGGTCGCCCCACATCTGCTCCGGCCGGACGCCCATTCGCACGCGAAGGAATTCATCCGTGCTCAACGCCGAAATGATCGATTGCAACCCGTTGTGAGTGCTGTTGCGCCCGCGCTCGCGAATTCGCAACATGCCCCACGGCAAGTCCGTCTCGTCGATCAGCACGATCGTTTCGGCGGGCTCGCACTCATACCGCTCGATCAGCATCCGCACCGCAACGCCGCTTAGATTCATCATCGTCTGCGGCTTTGCTACGACCAATTCGTGCCCGCCAAATTCGCCTAGCCCCACCAGCGATTTCGCCTCAGGCCGCGCCACGCGAATTCCCGCGCGTTCGGCCAGCGCGTCCACCGCGATGAATCCCATGTTGTGCGGTGTCCACTCGTATTGTTTGCCCGGATTGCCAAGCCCCACAACAAGTCGCATGGACGACCCGGCTCCTCACTCGCTGCGCCTTACTTCTTCTTCTCCTGCTTTTCCGCGGCCTTCGGAGCCGCTGCCTCCGCTCCGCCCTCGGCCTCGCCTTCTTCTTCCTTCTTGCCCTTCTTGATCACTTCCGGTTCCGCAGGAGCCGTCTCGGTCGCCACCGCCGCTTCGGCCGTTGGCTCCGCTTCGGCCTTCAGCGTAACCACGTGCGCCAGCACGCGCTGCGGGTCGGTCACCAACTTGATTTTCGCCGGGTCCATCGGCAGATCGGCCGCGCGCAATTGCTTGCCAATCGTCATTTCCGTCACGTCTACCTTGAACTCTTCCGGAATGTCGCCCGGCAAGCATTCCACCTCAACCTCGCGCGTCACCATTTCGAAAATGCCGCCCTGCAATTTCACGCCCTGCGGTTCGCCGAACGTATGCACCGGCACGCTGACGCGCATGCGCACGTCCATCGCGATGCGAAGCAAATCCACATGAATCAATGACCCGCTCACCGGATCGACTTGCCAGTCCTTCAGCATCGCTTTCTCTTCCGAACCGCCCGTGACCTTCACGCTGAAAATTGTGTTGTGCCCGGTTTCCGAGCGCAGAATCCGGCCCACCTGTTTCGCATTCACCGAAAGCGACACGGAATCCTTTTTCCCGCCGTAGAGAACCGCCGGAATCATTCCGGTCAAGCGCGTGCGCCGCGCCGGCCCCTTCCCGCGCCCTTCGCGAACTTTCCCTTCGACCGTCATGCTCTCTGCCATTGCTTTTCCCCTTGTCTCGCCAACCTTGTCATCCCGAACCAAGCCGCGTCCTTAGCGGATGTGTGAGGGATCTGCTTTCGCTCTTTAAATAAACAATTCGCTAATCGACGTCTCTTCGTGAATCGACTGAATCCCGCGCGCCAAAAGCGGCGCCACGCTCAACACCTTGATCTTCGGCACGGCCTTCGCCGCGTCATTCAACGGAACCGAATCCGTCACCACCACTTCCACAATTTCCGAATTCACAATCCGCTCAACTGCTGGCCCGGAAAGTACCGGATGCGTACAGCACGCATACACTTTCGACGCGCCATTCTCAAGCAGAGCCTCGGCCGTTTTCACCAGCGTGCCGGCCGTATCGATAATGTCGTCGATGATCAGCGCGGTGCGATCCTTCACGTCGCCGATCAGATGCATCACTTCGCTCACGTTCACGTCGATGCGGCGCTTATCGACGATCGCCAGCGGCGCATCGATCCGCTTCGCAAAAAGCCTCGCTCGCTCCACGCCGCCCGCGTCCGGCGACACCACCGTAAGCGGCCCCAGTCTTTTCTTCTGAAAATATTCCACCAGCACCGGCGCGGCATACAAATGATCCACGGGAATATTGAAATATCCTTGAATCTGCGGCGCATGCAGATCCAGCGATAAGACGCGGCTCGATCCCGCCGTCTCCAAAAGGTCCGCTACCAACTTCGCCGAAATCGCCACGCGCGGACGGTCTTTTCGGTCCTGTCGCGAATACGGGTAATAGGGAATCACCGGCGTAATCCGCCACGCCGACGCACGTTTGAACGCGTCCACCATGATCAGCAGCTGCATCAGGTGCAAATCGACGGGACTCGAGCACGGCTGCACCACGAAAACATCCGCTCCGCGCACGTTCTCTAAAATCTGGTAGCGCGTCTCGCCGTCGGAGAATTTTCCGTGATCCGCTTTGCCTCGCGGCACGCCCAGGTACGAGCAGATCGCGTCGCACAGCGGAGTATTCGCCGTGCCGCAAAAGACTTTGAATTTGTCTTCGGCCAAAATTTTCCCCTACCGGCTCACACGCTTGCCCGCTGTGGCGGGTTTACTCGCCGTGGCAGATTTATCCGCCGCAGCGGACCAGCCCGCTACAGCGCCCAAACCCATTGCCTGGCCGTACTTTTCCCTGGAAAGGGTTTCTACGACGTAAACCGAATCTTCCGGAAACGCCCGAGCGGCTCGACGCGCATGCGCTGGGTTTCGGAATACTCCAAACACCGCCGAACCGCTACCCGCCAGCGCAGCATCCGCTGCTCCTCGCTTGAGCAATCCGTCTCGAATTTCTTCGAGTCGCGGATGGCGGCTGAAAACAGGGCCCTCGAAATCGTTTGAGAGCTGTCCCTGCCGGCTCCAGCACAGAGCGCAGAACCTCCAAATTCTATTGGGTTTGCTGAACCTTGTCAATTCGGGCGCAAGCCATTCATACGCGTCTTTCGTCGCCACTCCGATGCCTTTCGGCGACACAACCACGACCGTCCGCTTCGGCTCATCCGCCAGCGGATAAATTTCATCGCCCCGATTCACGGCCAGCGCACGTCCGCCGAAGAGAAAGAAGGGCACGTCCGCGCCCAATCCGGCGGCAATCTCCATCAACCGAGGCAGCGGCAGTTGCGCCTTGGTCAGCCGCAACATTCCAATCAGCGCCGCCGCCGCGTCGCTCGATCCCCCGCCCAGCCCTCGCGCCACGGGAATTTTTTTCTCCAGATGCGCGGCGACGCTTCCCGAAAATCCGATCTCCGGAATCACCGCTTGCAGCGCGCGCATCACTAAATTCTCGCGTCCCAGCGGCAGCTCCGGATCGTTTGATCGCAGCGAAATATCCACGGCTCCGCTCCGCGCCGGCGCAATCGTGAGCGTCAACGTGTCTTTCAGCGTGATCGTCTGGAAAATCGTCCGCAGCTCGTGATAGTTGTCCGGCCGCTTGCCCGCAATATGAAGGCACAAATTTACCTTCGCGAACGCCGGCAGGCGCACCGATCGTTTCTTGGAAATTTCAGGTTTGGACATTCGCTGGGAGCTTACTGCGGTTTTGCCGAATCGGGAGAAGATTTCTGCGCGAGCCGCTTTTTCACGTTCTTCAGCTGCGCTTCGACCTCGCTCACTTTATCCGGTTCGTAATCGGCGGGACTGGCCTTTTGCCATTGCGCCAGCGAACGCTCGAAAAGATCCGCTGCGCGCTCGTTTTGCCCGAGCTTCAGGTAGACGTCGGCCAGGTGGCTCAAAATCGTCGGGTCATCGCCCTCTCGATCGATTGCCCTCCGCAAATACTCTTCCGCCTCGGTCAGCTTGTTCTGCTTGTAATAAGCCCAGCCAAGGCTATCGAGGTACGCGCCATTGTTCGGTTCCACTTTCAGCGCGCGCTGGATCATTGACGCTGCCTCATCCACACGCACGCCGCGATCCGCCAACATGTAGCCGTAATAATTCAGCACTGGCGCATTGTTCGGGTCCGCGTCCAGCGCTTTGCGAAATTCCTGTTCTGCCAGGTCGTATTTCTTCTGCCGCTCGTAAATCGAGCCAAGCAGGAACCACGCAATTTCGCGCGCGGAATTGTCCTGCGCCATCGTTTCGGCCTTCTGGGCCGTCTGTTCGGCGTCCGCGTACTTGCGCCCGCGCTCCTGCACCTGCGCGATGTCGATATAGATTTGCGCGTCGCCTTCGTTTCCGTGAAGCAAGCCCTGCAACAACTGCGTCGCCTGCGGCGTTTCGGATTTTTCGCCGTAAAGCATTGCCAATTTCACCGTCAGGTCCGGCGAGTTAGGATCGGACGCGATGGCCTTCCGCGCTTCGTCGATCGCCTTATCAAGTTCATGGTTTTCGCTGTAAGTATCAATGGTCAGCATCTGCGCGCGTTTCTGGGCGTCGTCGCTGACCTTGCTCATTTCATCGTAAGTCTTCAGCGCTTCGGGATAATTTCGCGCACCGCGATAGGCGCGGCCCAACTGTTCGTAAAGGATCGTCAGCGCGTTGATGTTGCCGGAGCCGGTCTGGTTTTTCATTCCCGCGATCGCGTCCGTGAGCACTTTGATCGCGTCGTCGTACCGGTTTTCGTCCTCGTAAAGCAGCGCTTCATTGAACAAAATTTCCAGGCTCGCCGGCGAAAGCTGTTTCGCGTGTGCAAGGCTCGCCTCGGCCTGATCGAGCTGCCCAAGCCGCCGGTAAAGCTGCGCCTCGCGAAGATAATTGTCCGCGGATCCCGGTTCGAGCTCGGCGAGCTTTTTGTACTGCGCCAGCGCCTCCGCGTATTTGTCCTGATCGAGCAGCGCCTCGGCGAGCCCGTGACGATGCCCTGGATCGGACGGATCGGCGTCAACCGCCTTTTGGAACGCCTCCTGCGCCTTCGCGTAATTTTTCGCCTGCGAGTATGCGTCGCCGAGCAAATCGTAAAGATCGGGCGACTCAAAATTCTCTGAAGCCTGCGACAGCAAATCGATCGCTTCCTGCGATCGGCCCTCGTCGATCAAAAGCTGGCTCAACTGCTCGAGCGCCGCGCCATTATCCGGCTCGTGCTGTAAAACCTGTCGCAGAACTTTTTCCGCCTGCTCATGGTGATTCTGGAACCGGTAAAGCCGCGCCAGCCACAGTCCCGAGTAAACGTCGCTGGGATCGACCTTCAGGATCGCCTCGAATTCCGCGACGGCCTTGCCGAGATTTTCCTGCTGCACGTCGCCCGAACTCATGTCGCCCAGCGACCGCACGTAAATCCGCGCGAGCAGCCGGTGCGCGTCCACATTGTTCGGATCGATTTTCAGCGCTTCCTGCGCTTCGGTAACGGCGTCGCGAATGTGCTGCGTCTTCGCGTGAATTTCGGCCAGCCGCTCAAGCACCACGGCTGAGTTCGGATCGAGCTCCAGCGCCTTTTTGTAGGAGTTGATGCACTGCGTTGCCATATCCGAGCTGTTCGTCTCGTCGTACTGCAGCTCTTGCAGGTGCCCCTGCGTGAAGTAATAGAAGGCGTCGCTCTTTGCGTCGCCGCTCGTTTGCGGCGCGGTCGTCTGCGGGCTCGTTGTTGGCTGCGCGGACGATTGCGCCGTGGTCTGCCCGAACCCAACGGGCGCACCTAGCAGCACAGACGCAACGGCAGTGGCGAGAATTGTTTTCATTCGCGTGGGATAGACTTTCATTATCGTATAGGGCTTTTGGACCGTCAAAGTTTTACTTGCCGCGGATTTCCGCGCCGGTTCCACTATTGTTACGACGCCTCGAGCGCTCATTCGGATGCACAATTTGTCTGTTATCATGGGCGCGCAGCCTGGCGAATCGGCACGTCCCAAGGGAATTTCTCGGGGTAATCCCGTACATGATGAGTGTTCGCACGCAAACTTCGCGCTCGGCGTGGATTTTGGCCTTGCTCGCGCTGATATGCTCGACGCAGGCTCGCGCGCAGCAGCCTTCAGGCGCGGGGGCGCAATCGTCCGCTGCGGTGCAACAGACTCAGAATAAGCCGGGCGATCGAGTCGCTCCCTCGCAACCCAAAGTCACTCTCACCAATTTCAGTTGGCTTGCAGGGCGCTGGCAGGGTACCTGGGGTCCACGCATCGCGCAGCAGGCGTGGACTGCGCCTCAGGGCGACGTGATGCTCGGCACGTTCCAACTCACCGAAAGCGATAAGACGCTGGTCCTCGAGTTATACACGCTCTCCGAAGACGAAAAGGGAATTCAGTTTCATCTTCGCCATTTCACTCCGTCGCTCGTCGCGTGGGAAAAATCCGCGCCAACAACCCTGAATCTCGAGTCCGTCGACGCAAAAAGTATCTCGTTCGTAAATCCCATCGACGGCCAGCCCAAGCGCGTTGTGTTCACCCAACTGGATCCCGATACCTACATTTCGCGCTCCGAAGTCATCCCCGAAAAGGGCGACACCGAAGTCACCGAAATCACGTATCGCCGCCTCCACGACGGCGCCCCACCCAAACCCGCCAAGCAGCACAAACACAAATAGCAATAGGACGGTTATGTAGCGGCGGCCTTTCAGGCCGGCGGATTAACCTGCATGTCGACGCGTATCAGAAGACGGTAAACCATCTTCGCCGTCCGGAGGTGCCTCGTGTGGAACAGTTCTATTCACTTGCTGACCATCTCGGCCGTCATCTTCATTTTGTTCGGCGGAAGAAGAATCAAACCCAGGAAACCTCCAACTCATCCGTTGCCCGTGAATAGCCGGCTGGAATCTTCACGCATAACAGCGCCTCCGGAAGAAACACACTGGCAGTCCTGACGCCCTCCGCGCTCTGTCGCTCCCTCGCGTGATAAACTCAGCAGAAACGGGGCTGTAGCTCAGATGGATAGAGCGTCGGTTTCCTAAACCGCAGGTCGGGAGTTCGACTCTCCCCAGCCCCACCAGCCTCTTTGGGTAGCCGTATTCGGGCTCATTCCTTGTGACCGGTCTAAAGCCTTGACATGTCCTGCACATGCATTTATGCTCAGAGCATGTCGAGGATGATCCAAGTTCGTAATGTGCCCGACAACCTGCATCGCACGATCAAGGCTCAGGCAGCTCTGGCCGGGATGTCTCTGTCGGACTTCCTGCTGGCAGAGATTCGGCGCGTC
>JASHRM010000289.1 GCA_030037315.1 Candidatus Acidiferrales bacterium | reverse complement strand
CGCGACATTCTGCAGTGGGTTAGGTTTTTATCGATGATCGCGAGTTTCTATCAATTCGGTCTTTATGGTTGCGAGATTCTCCGAACGCTGAGCGAAAAACTCGAAATATTCATCATGGCTGAAAAACGTATTGACGTAGTCCGCTTCCGCGAGGACATATCCGCCCCAGCCGTTAAGGATTGAGAGTTGCAGGAACGACGCGAGATCCTCTGACTCATGTTCGAGGAACAGGTGTCCCGGAGCCTCGGCAAGTAGTCGACGGTCGCCGTAAGTCTCGCGTAGCTTGTAGCGAAGGTGCCAATTCTCGGTGCTCGGCTAGATTCCCCACTCGGTAATCCAGAGAAGACTTGGTTGCCGGTAAGTGTTGCGGCGATCCAGTGACTAATCCAAACAATCCGATAGGGCTCGGGCGGATAATCGAGACGCTGCACGTGCAGGTTCGCTGCCTGATCGGGCTTTTGCCGGTTTTGTTCCGCCAGCCAGGTCTTACATTCTTGCTCTGTGTAGAAACGCAATTCACACCGTATTCAGCGCAGTAGGTCTTCGAGCTGCACTTTCGCGTCGGTTTTTGCGTCGCGATATTTCACGATCACAGGTGTGTAGAGCGAAAGATTCCAGTCTTTACCCCGCCCGCGGGAGATGGCGCGTGAGCCTGCAACGACCACCGCATTTTCCGGAATGACGAGCGGCTCGTCTGTCGACGCACAATGAACGATTCCGGTGACGACGTCGTATACGGGAGTTGAGCGATTCAGGATCGTGCCGGTTCCGAGGACGGCGCGTTTCTGAATGATTGTGCCTTCGTAGACGCCGCAGTTGCCGCCAATGAGAACGTCATCTTCGACGATTACCGGCAAGGCGCCGACCGGCTCCAGCACGCCGCCAATTTGCGACGCGGCGGAGATATGGCACTTCTTGCCGATCTGCGCGCAGCTTCCCACCAGCGCATGCGAATCGATCATCGTGCCTTCGTCAACATAGGCGCCCACATTCACGTACATTGGCGGCATGCAGGTAACGCCTTTGGCGATATAACAGCCATCGCGAATGCTAGAGCCTCCTGGAACGATACGCACGCCGGAACGCGCCGAGAGGCTTTTCACGGGATACGTGGACTTGTCGAAGAAGGGTTGGCGGGCCGCGTCGATCGACATATCAACGACAGCGCCCATGCGGAAGCCAAGCAGGATTCCTTTTTTCACCCAGGTGTTTGTGCGCCAGCCCTTGCCCGCAGAAGAATCGGGCGCGGCGGCGCGAATTTCACCCGCGTTCAGCGCATCTTTGAATTGCTGAAAGAGCTGGCGATGGCTCTCGGAATACTGTGAAGGATTTTCGTCGAACAGCCGCTCGATTTCACCTTGCAGCATAAACCTGCTGCACCAATCCAACAGATTCGAGGGCACTGCGAATTTTCGCGAGGTTGTCGGGTTTCGGCGCCACGAGCGGCAACCGGAACACCGGTTCGAGCAGTCCCATCAACGCCATGGCGGCCTTGACCGGTCCCGGATTTGTTTCCACGAAATTCACTTCCATCAATTTCGAAAAGCGAAAGTGAACTTCGCGAGCCGCAGCAAAATCATTCGCCAGCGCGAGTTTCACGATGCGGGTCATCTCAGCGGGGATTTCATTCGATGAAACGGAAATCAGCCCGCGCCCGCCGAGAGCCATCAGCGGAAGCGTGATCGCGTCGTCGCCTGACAAAACCGCGAAATGATCTGGCACGAGGTCCAGGACCACCGCCATCTGCGAGATGTTTCCCGAGGCTTCTTTCACCGCGACGATATTCTCGATTTCGGCCAGGCGCGCGATCGTCGCTGGCTCAATGTTTACGCCGGTTCGCCCGGGAATGTTGTAAAGAATAATCGGCAGCGAAATTGCCGCAGCGAGCGCTTTGTAATGTTGATAAAGGCCTTCCTGGGTCGGTTTGTTGTAATAGGGAGCGACCGAAAGAATTCCATTGGCGCCGAGCTTTTCGAATTCGCGCGCCATTTCGATCACGTGAGAGGTGTTGTTGCCGCCTGCGCCCGCCACAACGGGCGTTTTGCTGCGCCGCGCTTCGTCGATTGTGATTTCCACCACGCGAGGCTGCTCGGCGTTTGTCAGCGTAGGGCTTTCCCCGGTGGTGCCGCAGGGCACAAGGAAGTCGATCCCCGCATCAATCTGCCGGCGAACGAGACGCCGCAGCGCGTCTTCATCCAGGGAAAGATCCCTGCGGAATGGGGTAACCAGCGCTGTGCCGCATCCGGTAAACATAAGCATTTCTCCTTGCAACGAACTTACTCCAATTGGTTCACAATCTCGCGAAAATCGAAAAAGCCTTTCCTGCCAGCAATCCAGCGGGCGGCACGCAAGGCGCCACGCGCAAATCCTTCGCGGCTGCGCGCCGTGTGGCGAATCGTAATTGTATCCGCAGCGGAATCGAATCCGATTTCGTGGGTTCCAGGATGCGAGCCCGCGCGGCTGCTGCTCGTATCAATTGGTTTCGTGTAGCCACTTTTCTTCATCGTTTCGACGACCGCGAGCAGCGTGCCCGAGGGCGCGTCTTTCTTCGTCGCGTGGTGAATCTCCCATGCCCACGCGCCGTATTCTTTTTGCGCAGCCATGCGCTTTGCCGCTTCCGCGACAATCTGATTAAGGATGCCAACGCCGACGGAAAAATTCGGGCTCCATATCAGTCCGGTGCCGGCTTGCTCGACGGCTTTTCTCACGCGATCGATTTCGCCTGACCACCCGGTTGTGCCGATCACAGTGTTGATGCCGAGTCCGGCAAGCCGTACGGCGTTTTCCGGGGCTGTGGCCGGAGTCGAAAATTCGATGGCGGCGTCAACATTGCTGAAATTCTCTTTTGTCAAGCCCTCGAAATTCGAATTGTTATCCACATCCAGGCGCAGGGCCACTTCGCAGTCGTATTGCGGAGCAAGCTGTTCGACCAGCCTCCCCATTTTCCCATAGCCGACGATTGCGAGTTTCATCGCGCCTTTCACGCCGTTGCCAGCAGCTTCTTTACCACATTTGCGTAGAGCTCAACCGCCGCGGCGAGTTCTTTTTTCGAAATCCGTTCTTCGAGCGTATGCGCCACATGAATGCTGCCCGGTCCCAGCAGCAGCGGTTCGCCCCAGCTCTTTCCGAAAACCGGCACATCAGTCGTAAATGCGACGACCGACGTGGGCATGCCGTCGATGGTTTGGAATCGAATCGGGGGAATGCATAGAATTTCGTTCAGCATTGTCCGGCTGTTAATCGCCTTCGCAAAGGCCTGCCGCACGGGTTGGGGATCTCCTACTAATCGCACCAGAATCTCCGCTCTTGCGCTGTCGGCAATCACATTGGGCGCTCGGCCTCCCGCAACGGTTCCGATGTTCATTGTCGAGGCGCCCAGCAGTGGGTCGGTTGGCAGCGGCACACGACGCAGCGATTCGAGCGAGTCCAATAGCGCCTCAATCGCCGATTCACCGAGATCCGGATAGGCGGAGTGCGCCATCTTGCCGCGCGCGCCGAGTTCATAGCGAAGAACTCCCTTGGATGCCAAAGCAAGTTTGCTCTCCGTGGGCTCGCCATTGATCAGATACTTTGAACCGCACGCGTTGCGTGCGGCTACAGCGGCTCCGGCGCTATTTCGCTCTTCTCCCACGACGAAGAGCAGCGCGATATTCCTGTTTCCCTCAGCTACCAGCTTTTCTGCGGCGCAAATCATCGCCGCGATGATTCCCTTTGCGTCGCATGCTCCGCGCCCCCAGATGAATTCCGAATCCTCGCGCGAAGGAACAAATGGCGGCACGGTGTCCATGTGCGTCGAAAGCGTGACAATCGGGTCGCCCCATTTGGCGAGGACGTTGAATCGGCCCGCCGCAACGTCCATTTTCTCCACGCGTCCACCGGATGCACGCGCGAGTTTCTCCAAATAATTGTGCAGCCAGGCACCGACGGCAGCCTCATTTTCCGAGATCGATTCGATATCGATTAAGGTTCGGGCCAGCTCAAAAACGTTCATTGCCAGTCCTGCAAGGGATGGAACGAAGCGAGAAGGGAAGGATACGGCGGCGGAATGCTCGTGTCTTCGCTCCTCGATAGCGCTCCATCCGGAGTAAACGGATGACAGTGGATGAGCCTTTCAGATCATCCCCCAACCGTTGGGTTCAGCGTGCCCCAGCAGTTTCGGCGGAGTCGTGCAACTTTACCCTGTTCGCCGGGCTCCGACGCCATCGGAATTACCGCCTCGGCTAATAGTGGCCTCCGCACCTCTACCAAGATGTGAGCAGTCTAGCCGGGCATCAGCGAAGTCGTCAACTGTTGGGCACACGAATCGGTCCTAGAACCGTGAACAGCATTGGATTGACGCCTCAATACGCGCTATGGTACGCATACAGGGCTTTTTCTGGGGTCTATTGTCGATGGCTGAGACAAATCAACGCTTGGAAGTGATGCTGGATACGCATCTTGAAAGCGTGGATCTTGCCGAAAACATTATCAAGCGTGTAACCGAAGCCGCCGGGTTTGACGAAGACGAAGTTCACAAGATGGGTATGGCGATTCGAGAAGCCGTCGTAAATGCGTACAATTACGGGAATTGCCAGGACCGCAAGAAGAAGATTCTCCTCACAGTGGAATTCAATCCCGAGCTGATGACCATCCATGTGGTTGATGAAGGCGAAGGCTTCGCGCTTTGCGATGTGCCCGACCCGCTTGCGGAGGAAAATCTGTTGCGCACGTCCGGGCGCGGGATTTTCCTGATGAAGGCTTTTATGGATGATCTTCGAGTGGAACGCGGCCCCAAAGGCGGAGCCGATCTCGTGATGTGCAAGAAGCTTCCGCACAGACATTCAGGCAACGGACGTAGCGCAGCGCGCTAGGTGGAAACGAGGATTGAGTGGCGCTTCAGGGCACATGCCGGGAAGTCGGCGACATCGCGATAGTGGATTTCAGCGGCAAGATCACGCTTGGCGAAGGGAGTTCCACGCTACGCAAGACGATCCGCGACCTGATCGATCAAGGTCACCGCAAAATCCTTCTGAACCTGGGCGATGTGGATTACATCGATAGCTCGGGGATTGGCGAACTCGTCGGCGCCTACACAACCGTGCGAAACGCAAAGGGCGAGTTGAAGCTTGTCCATTTGACCAAGCGAGTCCACGACCTGCTGCAAATTACCCGTTTGTTCATGGTTTTCGACGTGCAGTCCGACGAAAGCAACGCCCTTCGCAGCTTCAAATAGCGCTCAGAAAACCACCGCAAATCATCCGTCTGCCGTCTCTGTGAGGTCCCTTTTCGACTGTTGGGGATGGGTGTTTCCACGCCACTCAGGCCCTAGACACCGAATTGCGTTTATGCCAGAATCCCGCCCGCTGATGGGGGGTTTTTGCAGGCTGGGAAGTGGGAATTTGGGGTGGACCATATTCCCGAAGTGCCGGTCCTGCAAGCCTGAAATCGGGACATTCACTCGAAGAGGAGTAGATACTCTTGGCTCGAGAACAGGGTGTGGTGAAGTGGTTCAACGCATCAAAGGGGTACGGGTTCATTCAGAGACAATCGGGGGAGGACGTTTTCGTTCACTTTTCCGCCATCGAGATGGACGGATATAAATCGCTGAACGAAGGGCAGCTTGTTGAATTCGAGGTCCGTCAAGGCCCCAAGGGTTTTCAAGCTGAAAACGTCACGAAGGTCTAGCAATTTCGGGGTGCGAGCCTCGTTCTGCGTCTGAATCGAGGCTCATCCTTCCTATACCGCGATTGGTACGAAACGAGAAGTGTGTCTCCCGATTCATAAATGGCATGGGATTGCGGTGCGATCATTTGTGATAGGATTTGTAGAATCGAGAATTTCGGAGTCGCGATTTGGCGCAGCACATTTCCCGCAAGGAACTAAAAAAAGACGAGGTGCGCGACACCTTCGCGCAAGGCATCGGCGCCATTCTGTCGCACGAGCAGGCGGCTCTTTATATTCTGATTGTGGCCGTTATCGTCGCGGCGGCCGTATTCGGCTGGCGGGAATATTCCGAACGACAAGGCGTCAAGTCCACCGCAGCCTTCGATGATGCTATGAGGGTATTTCAGGCGCCGGTAGGCGCTCCGACCGCGCCGGGCGAGGTTTCCTATCCGGACGCCAATAAGAAATTTACGGAGGCGGAAAAGCAATTTTCCGACTTGGCCTCGAAATATCCTCGCACTCGTTCCGGAGAGCTGGCGCATTATTACGCCGCGTTGAGCCTTGAAAAACTGGGCCAAGACCAGGATGCGAAGAAGTGGCTCGAAGGCGTGGTCACCAGCAGCGATCCTGAAATCAAGGCGATGGCTCAGTTTGAACTGGCGGCTGTGGAAGATCGCGCCGGACAAAGCGATGAAGCTTTGAAGCTTTACAACGAGCTGCTTGCGAAGCCCACCGTCCTGGTGCCACGCCCCGTGGTCATGCTGGCGCTGGCGGGCCACTATAGTTCAAAGGATCCGACACAAGCGGCTAAGCTGTATGGCGAGATAAAGTCCGATTATCCGAATACGCCCATTGCCGAGCAGGCCGATCAGGGGCTGGCTCTGCTACCCAACAAAAGCTAGCTTTTTGCCGCTTGCAAATCGAGAATCGCTTCGGTTTCAATCCTCAGTAAAATAAATCAATGGCGCTGGCTCCGTATGCGATGGAAGTGCGGAAATCACGCGGGCGCCGTTATCCGGAAGCGCCGCATCCCTATCGCAACGATTTTGCGCGAGACAGAGACCGGATAATACACGCGCGCGCTTTCAGGCGTCTGGAAGCGAAAACGCAGGTTTTCACCGCGCGATTTTCCGATCATTTCAGGAACCGCCTCACCCACACGCTCGAAGTGGCCCAGGTGGCGCGAACAGTCGCCGCAGCGCTCGAAATCGATGCGGACCTGACCGAAGCGCTCGCACTCGTCCACGACATCGGCCACCCGCCCTTTGGACACGCCGGAGAAAAACAACTCGATGCTCGCATGCGCGAATACGGCGAAACCTTCGATCACAATATCCATGCGCTGCGAATTGTGGAGCAGTTCGAGCAGAGCTATCTGGATTTTCCAGGGTTGAATCTGACTTTCGAAGTTCGCGAAGGCATCATCAAGCATTCACGCGACTATTCGCCGGAAGAGTTCCCGGAACTTCGAGAATATCTGCTTGATAAGAGGCCACCGCTCGAAGCCCAAATCATCGACGTGGTCGATGAGATCGCATACAACACGGCGGACCTCGATGACGCGTTCGAAGCGCATCTCCTGGACTTCGATCAATTGCGGGCGGAGGTTCCAATTTTCGACTCTGCTTACGCGCAAACGGACCGCCGCAATCCCGGGGGCGCCCGTAAGCTGAAATTCAACGAAGCATTGAGGCACGTACTCGATCTCCTGACGACCGATCTGATCGAGAACACACGCAAGCGTCTTGAATCGGTGCAAGCCAGAAGCGTAGATGACGTTCGGGAACAGCCGGAACGTGTTGCCGCCTTTAGTTCAGAGCTTGCCACTCAGGATGCGAAATTGAAGCAATTTCTGGCGGCGAATCTTTATTCGCATCCCGTTATCGCAGGTGAGCGGGATCGCTACATAAGTTCATTGGACGGCCTGTTTCTGTTTTTCATGGGGCATCCGAAAAAGATGCCGAAGCACTATGCGCAATTGGCTGAAAACCTGCCGCGACACAGAATCGTTTGCGACTACATCGCAGGAATGACCGACCATTTTCTCCTCAGGCAGTGCGACGAATTCCAGGTATGTGTCCGATAAAACAGTTTGATCTCGGTACGTCTTAGCAACGCGCCGCGCTGCCTGATCCACCTCACCGAATCCTTCTCGTCCGGGGTTTGCCGGGCTTCGCGGCGATGGCCGAGTTCCGGCGTCTTTGGCCAGTCCGGTCGCGATTCCTCGCCATTTGTTAGCCTTTTCGAATCGACCGGAGCTTTCTTTATCGATCGCGCACTATCTCGCACGAAACGCTTCCGACTCGCTTCCTTGACATCCGAAGACGCAGACTTATAATGGGCTTTCGATCGAGGAAATTGGGGAAACGCGATGTTCTTGGATGTAAAGGAATTAGCTCTTCGAAAGATACGTCTCCGGAAGAGCTACGCCCCTGGGACTTTGGACTTCCATTCCGCTGAATTCCGGCAGGTCGAGCCGCTGGAAGTCCGTGCAACTGCGGAACTTATGGATAATCAGATTCGCATATGCGGGAACCTGCATACGCGAGTCGAGCTGGTTTGCGCGCGCTGCCTCGACACCGTGGTAGAAGAAATCAGTCGCGATTTCGATCTCTTCTATCGTCCGATGACGTCGATTGCACGGGACGAGGAGATTCATCTCAACCTCGATGACACCGACATAGGCTTTTTCGAGGGAGACGGGCTCTTTCTAGCCGATGTACTCGCGGAGCAGGTCAATCTGGCGCTTCCTATGAAGGTGATTTGCTCGAGCGACTGCCGCGGTCTTTGCCCGCATTGCGGCGCCAATCTGAACAACGAAGAATGCCGCTGCGAAAAGAACGGCTCTGATCCGCGGCTTGCACCCCTCGCCAGGCTCAAGCAAGACTGGTTCAAGAAGCAATAAGACGCTACACTAGTCATTTCACCAGGCTGCCGCGAGCGGCAGTCTGCCACGAGGAGTTGATATGCCAAACCCGAAGCGACGACATTCCAAGAGGCGTACGTCCAATCGCCGCGCTCACGACCACCTTCATGCGTTTTCGCTAGCGGAATGTCCGAATTGCCACGAAAAGAAGCTGCCTCACCGTGCATGCCCGAAATGCGGCTACTACAAAGGCCGTGAAGTGGTTGACACTGCCGCCAAGTCGGCCTAACTTTCCCCGTTTGCCGTTTCAAGCCGGTGCAGAGATGACAACGATTGCCTTGGATGCAATGGGGGGCGACCATGCGCCTCGCGTCGAGATTGAGGGCGCTATTCTTGCCGCCCGCGAGTTCGGCGTGCGCATTCTGCTCGTTGGCATCGAAGACCAGGTACGACAGGAATTGAGCCGGCATCGGCTCGACGGGCTCGCCATTGAAGTTGTAAGCGCCTCCGAAGTGATTACGATGTCGGATGCACCCTCCCAGGCGTTCCGCCGGAAAAAGGAAAGTTCCGTCCACGTGGCCGCGCGCCTTGTCCGCGATGGCCAAGCCGAGGCGCTTGTGAGCGCCGGAAACACAGGCGCCGTGATGACGGTGGCGCGCTTCGTGATCGGCACGCTTCCGTCCGTGGACCGCCCGGCTCTAGCCGCCGCGTTTCCGAATATGAAGGAAAAGATATCGGTGATTTTGGATGTCGGCGCAAATGTCGACTCAAAGCCCACTCACATTGAGCAATTCGCCGTCATGGGCGAAATTTACTACCGCGCGATCTGGGGAGTGAAACGGCCGCGCGTGGCGCTGCTTTCGATTGGAGAAGAAGAAGCTAAGGGAAATGAGCTGACTCGCGAGGCAGCCGCGCTGCTGAAGCAGTTGCCGCTGAACTTCACCGGCAACGTGGAAGGCCGCGATATTTTCCGAGGGAATGTGGACGTTGTGGTATGCGATGGTTTCGTGGGAAATATCGCCTTGAAACTCAGCGAGGGGCTTGTCGAGCACATCGGCGCAATGCTGAAAAAGGCGATCAAGAGCAGCCTCACCTCGAAGATCGGATATGCTCTCTCAAAGCGCGCTTTCGACGATTTCCGCAAACGAACCGATTATTCTGAAACTGGTGGCGCACCCCTGCTGGGGATTCGGGGCATTACCATCATCGGGCATGGCCGCTCCAATCCCAACGCGATCAAAAATGCCATCCGCGTCGCAGCCGAGCTTTGCCGTTCCCGCATCAACGAGAAAATTGAACAGGAGCTTTCCGCTGCCGCAACTGTTTCTGCCCGCGGCTGAGCCGGAAAATTCTGAAGCGCCATGAGCAAGCTCGCGTTTCTATTTCCCGGGCAGGCGTCGCAATATCCAGGCATGGGCCGGGATCTTGCTACAAATTGCCCAGAATCGCAGGAGGTGTTTGAAGCCGGCGACGCCGCGCTAGGACACGCGATTTCCAAAACGTGCTTCGAAGGGTCTGAAGAAGACCTGAAGCTTACCGAAAATACTCAGCCGGCAATCCTAGCGGTTTCCGCGGCTGCCTACCGCGCGCTTGAAACCCGGGGAATCGTCCCTGATTATGCGGCGGGACACAGCCTGGGGGAGTATTCGGCTTTGGTTGCGGCGGGCGCCGTCGAATTTTCAGATGCCATCAAACTCGTTCGCAGTCGCGGCCGTTATATGCAGGAAGCGGTTCCAGCAGGCGAAGGAGCGATGGCTGCGATCCTTGGCCTTTCGCCGACCGATGTCGCCGAAGTTTGCCGGAAGGCCGCAGGCAGCGAAGTAGTGTCTCCCGCAAATCTGAACTCGCCGGAGCAAACGGTCATCGCCGGAAATGCCGCGGCCGTGAAACGTGCCGTGGAGATCGCATCGCAGTCCGGAGCAAAACGGGCGGTGATCTTAAACGTTTCCGCTCCATTTCATTGCTCTTTACTCGCGCCCGCGCAGCAGCGTCTCGAGCCTGACCTGCGCGGCACAAAGTTCAATGATTTGCGCTTTCCTGTAATCACGAATGTGGATGCAGAAGCCGAAACTTCGGGTCAGGAAGCGCGTGAAGCACTGGTCCGCCAAGTTACGCTGCCGGTACGCTGGCTCGAGTCGATACGGGAAATGATCGACCTGGGCGTGCGAATTTTTGTGGAAGTCGGTCCTGGGAAAGTGCTGTGCGGCTTGCTGCGGCAGATCGATCGCTCCGTGCGCTGCTTCAACGTGGAAGATTCTGCCAGCCTGCGGTCCACGGTGGAGAAGATAGCGCAAGCCCGCGCTGAAGTTGCCGAAACCTGAGCTGCAAATTGGTTGCGCTGCCTTACCTCATACGATAATTTCTTGCACCTATGTTTTCCCTAA
>JASHRM010000288.1 GCA_030037315.1 Candidatus Acidiferrales bacterium | reverse complement strand
ATTTCGATCAGCGGCACGCCGCAACGGTTGAAATCGATGTAGCTCCATTTATCCGAATCCGGGAATCCCTCATGCAAGCTTTTCCCGGCATCATCTTCCATGTGCAATCTCGTGATGCCGATTCGTTTCTTCCCGCCCTCCGCTTCGATTTCGATCAGACCTTCGGTGGCCAGCGGCAATTCGTACATCGAAATTTGATAGCCTTTGGGTAGATCGGGATAAAAATAGTTCTTCCGCGCGAATCGCGACCGCTGCTGAATTTTGCATCGCAGGGCGAGCGAAGCCCGAAACGCGAGGCCGAGCGCTTTTTTATTGAGCACCGGCAGCGCACCCGGAAGCCCAAGGCACACGGGACATGTATTCGAATTCGGGGCGGCACCGAATTTCGTCGAGCAGCCGCAGAACGCCTTCGTCACCGTTTGCAGCTGCGCGTGGACTTCCAGGCCGATGACGGCTTCATAGCGCGCCATCACTTCGGGTGACGTTACCGATGTCTCCTGCGCGATCCGATTCATAGGGGACCCGAAATTATAGCATCCGTCGCGGCGCCGTTATCCCGAGACTCGCTTCGAACTCAAATTACATTGCCTGGGTTCACGCCCGCATGCGACACTTGGGGCATTCCCCGTGGATACCGCTGCGCGCAGCCATGTAGCCCCCCGCCACGGTATTTCAAAACTTATCTGACAGGAGAAGCCCATGGCCCGTCGCCAGTTCTTTCGTACGCTCGCGGCAATTCCGCTGCTCGCGCTTCCGAGCGCGGCGCAAGACTCCAAGAAGAAGCTGCACATCATGATGAAAAGCGCCTGGGGAACTGACGACGAGACGCGTGCAACGTTTGTCTTCAATCATGGCCTGGCCCTGGCCGACGCGGGCCATGAAGTGCAGATCTTTCTTCTTGGTGACGCGACCGTCCTGACGCGCAAGGCCGTGGTGGACTCGGTTGTTCCGATCGGTTGGCCCCCGCTGAAAGAAACGTTCGACAAGATTGTCGCGGCCAAGATTCCAGTGTTTGCTTGCGGCGCGTGCAGTCGCGCGCGCGGCGTCACCGAAGCCGACGTCACACAGTGGGGATTTAAGTTCGGCAATCCGACGATTTTCGTTGGCCTCGTCGAATGGGCCGATCGCATCATCACCGAGTAGCGCACTGATCCACGATGGCCGCTACAAGAGACTAGCGCCCCGGCGAAAAATTCCATTTCACCCCGGCCATGAAATTCAGCCGCAGCGCCGGAAATCCGAACGCCTCCTCGTAATACTGATTGAGAAAATTGTTCAGATGCCCGTAGATCTGCACGCCTTTCGGAAGTTTGTAGGCAAAGCCCGCATTGGCGTCGACATAGCCCGGATTGCGGAATAAGCATGGCAGCCCGATGGTGCACGCGTATGCGCCGTAGTTGGGCTCAAGGTCGAGCACCGCTCCGCGAATTGACGCATTCGTATTCAGCATCAACGGACCATGCGTCCACGTGATGTTGTATCCGCCCGCGCTGCGCGGCCGACGGGTCAACGGCTGGCCCACCGTGAACGGAACCTGGACTGTGCCAGGCGGCGCGGTGGCGAGTGTAAGAACCGCTGTATTCAGCCAGGTATATTCACCCGTGATTTCAAGCGACCGCAACGGATGAAGCCTCATGCTGTTTTCGATTCCGTAAGCGCGCGAGCGAGCCAGATTCGCAGACAGGTACTGGCTCAAATTTTCCAGAGTTCCGATAGAGACGATCTGATCGCGATAGGCATTGTAGAAATACGTAACATCGAAGACCGCCCTGTCATCCAGAAATCGCTGCTCGACGCCGGCATCCACGCTGATGCTTCTTTCCGGCTTCAGGTCCGGATTGTTCGTAAATCCGAGCTCGAAACCGTCTGGCGGGCGGATGCCGGTGCCAAAGCTGCTGTGGATGCGCGTCATACCGATGGCGCTGCCTGTGCTAGCTTGGCGAGCCAAGTACGCGGCGGAAATCCGTGGGTCGGCCTGCGCGATCGTCGTCTGCGGAATAGGAATGAACGGAAGGGCCGCCGTTTGAATCACATCAACGCGAACACCGGTGCTGAGGAACAGGCGATCGCTTGCGTTCCAGCGATTCTCGACGAAGAACGCGTAGGTATTTCGCGGCAGCGTAAAGAGCGCGCCGTCCGCATCCGTTAAATATGTGTCCTTCCATTCCTCGCGGTCATATTCAAAGCCCGCGACCAGCACGTCCTTGGGCGAGAGCGTCATCTCACTGCGCGTGTTCGCGGTCACGCGCACATTTTTCTCGAACGATTCGGGAGCAGGCAGCGGAAAAGAATACTGATCGGTTGCCACGCTCACAGTGCTTACCTGTTGGAACCAACTCGAGAACTGTTCGGTGTAACTGGCTTGATAGCCGAACAAATCCTGCTTCTGGCTGGTGGTCGAGAATGGACTGCCCAAACCTGCATATAGGCCGTCAGGATCGGAGCCGTAAGGGCCAGGGAATACGGCGGCTCCGGCCTCTCCAAAGAAATGCGCGATGAATTTTCTGCGTGGGCTGCGCGAATAACCGAGACTCAGAAACGAAGTCTGCGTGCGGTAGGTATCGTCGATCACCGGCCCCTGCGTATCGAAACGCGCCAGGTTATAAGCCCAGCTGAAGCCGCGAAAGAGCCCCTCGCCCCCGCTGGCGATGCGATATGTATCGTAACTGCCGCCTTCGCCCAGAAAACTGAATTGCGGCGGACCTTCGCCAGGTTCGGTAATCACGTTAATCACACCCGAAACAGCGTTCGAGCCGTAGAGCGCGCTTTCCGGCCCGCGCATCACTTCGACTTCGCTCACTCCATCGACCGGCAGCGGCGAAAGGTCGAAGCCGCCTCCGAAATCGTTCATCGGAATGCCGTCGACGAGGACAAGGTTGTAGTTCGAATTGCCGCCGCGGATGAACGCGCTAGTGATCGCGCCGTAAGAACCGCTTCGGTTGATGTCCACGCCGGGAACGTCACGCAGGGAATCGGAAAGCGTCTCGTACCCTTGATCCTGAATCTCATTCTGCGTAACAACTGTCACTGACGAGCCAACTTCCGGCGCGAGCGCTCCTCCAAGCGAGGCGGAAACAACCACCTGTTCCTGCACCGCGGTTAGCTTCAGATGGATATCGGCGGTGACATTCGAATCACTCTGGACCGCGATGTCGCTCTGGACGCTCGTAAATCCCTGGACATTCGCTGCGAGCGTAAAGTCGCCACCATAAAGGCCGGTGAATCGATATCCGCCGCTCTCGTTTGTTTGAGTCTCCGCAATCTGCACCATCGAGGCAAGCAAAGTGACGCTTGCGCTCGGCACCGGCCGACCATCGGGATCGTAGACGGTTCCGTGAATGCTTGCTCCGCTCGAGCCGGTCTGCGCAGGGGTTGAGAAGGCCGAAATCGCTAACACCGTGAAAAGCAGCAGAAGGGGAAATCGAAGTCTCATCATTCCTCCTCTCCCTCTCGCGCGGGAGCTGAAGGTTGTCCGGATTTGCCAATGCGGCGGCAAATCTGGCTGAGACTCCGCCGGTCTCCTGGCTTGGCGGAATGTCCTGGATTCAGGACGCTGGCGCAGCCTTCCCGTCCCTGCCGCGAATCTGGCGATTCGCAACGCGGTTCAGTGGCGCGCGCCGAAACGGCTCCGCCTTACAGTCGCGCGGCGGCGACGGCTTTGCACCGTCTTCCCGTTGCGCGGAGTCTCGGGTGGTTGTTTACGGCGCGCGATGTTGATCGCGCCGCTTGTGACTATTAACCGGAGAACTCTACAAACTTGTCATTCTGAGCGAAGCTGCCCGACGGTATTTTTATTCACAGACCCGGTTCTCAGATCCGTGTATCGGGCTGCCCGGTCGAAGCCACCTCTCCTCAACCTGGCGCACTCACCACAAAGACAGCTAACCTTGGTCGCCTCGCAGAATTACGCGCGGGCGCCCACTCGGCCGCGTTTCCACTTCCAGAGGCGCTTCGAACACTTCTTCGAGCAGCGCGCGCTCATACACTTCCGCGGCCGTTCCCACTCGCAGGCATTTTCCTTTGTGCAGCAAAACGATGCGGTCGCAAAATTCGGACGCCAAATCCAACTCGTGGGTAACGACGAGGACCGTGTACCGATTGCCACTGGCCAGCCGCCGCAAACGCCGCAACAATTCGAACTTTCCGCCGATGTCCAGGTGTTGCGTCGGCTCATCGAGCAAGAGCAAAGACGGCTGTTGCGCCAGCGCGCGCGCCAGAATCACGCGCTGCTTTTCGCCGCCCGAAAGCTGTTCCATCCAACGGTCGCGCAACGCATCGGCGCCCACATTCGCCAGCGCGTTTCCGGCGAAAAGACAGTCCTCTTCCGACTCAAACCGCAGCCTGCGCCCGTAGGGATAGCGGCCCTGCAAAACGTATTCCCACACGCGCAGCGGAAACAGGAGTTCGCTTTCCTGCTGCACCAGGGCGATGCGCTGCGCGCGCGTCTTCGAATCGAGCTGGCTTACCTCGGTTCCATCGACTTCCACGCGCCCTGAAAGCGGCTTATGCAGCCCCGCGAGAAGAGTAAGCAGCGTCGATTTGCCACTGGCGTTCGGGCCGAGAATCGCCACCAGTTCATGCTGCTGCGCCTCGAAACTGATCGGGCCAAGCGTGAATTTCGGCGCGGAACGATCCGTGGCAGCGTAGGCGTAGCTTGCCTGCTCGACTTTCACGTACGCCGAAGGCTTGGCGATCACCGAGACACTCGCCGCGTTCGAATTTGGGTCGCGCGCAAACGTGCTCATCGCACCATCCTGCGCATCAGGTAGATGAATACCGGCGCGCCAACCAAAGCCGTCATCGCGCCGACGGGCAGTTCAGTTGGCGCGACGATTGTCCGCGCGAGCGTATCCGCTAGCACGATCAAAATCGCGCCGCTGATGGCGGACGTCGGAATCAGCAGTCGGTAATCGCTGCCGAACATCATGCGCATCAAATGTGGCACCAGTAGTCCAACGTACCCGATCGCTCCGCTCACCGAAACCGCAACGCCCGTGAGAATCGACGCCGCGACGTAAACCACTATCTTCACGCGACGGACGTTTACGCCCAAATGCCGCGCTTCCTTCTCGCCCGTGAGAATCAAATTCAAATCCGAAGACGTGCTGTAAATCGATCCGGCCGCGATAATGAAAACCAGAAACAGCCAGCGCGAATTGATCGACGGCTGCGATGCAAGGTCGCCCATCAGCCAGAAAGCCATCCCGCGCAATTCGCGGCCCGGCAGCGTGGTCATCAGGAACATGATCACCGCCGACAAAAAAGACGCCGCAACAATGCCCGCCAGCAAAAGCGTCGCGCTATCGAGCTGGCCTCCGCGCCTGCCCAGAAAAT
>JASHRM010000287.1 GCA_030037315.1 Candidatus Acidiferrales bacterium | reverse complement strand
CGATTACCGTGTTGTAGGTGACCACGTTTTGCACTGTGGTCGGATTCAGGCGCACTGTGCTGACGCGCCCGTGAAAAAGTTCGGTGGGGAAGGCGTCAACAGCAAATGTGACGGGCTGGCCAACTTTGATATTTCCGGTATCGGATTCGTCTGTGGCGGCATAGACCTGCATGCGCGTCAGGTCCTGCGCCACTGTAAACACGTTGGGGGCTTGCAGCGTGGCGGCGACAGATTGTCCAACGTCCACGTTGCGCGCGACGACCGTGCCGTCAATGGGCGAAATGATTGTGGTGTATTTCAAGCTGGTCTCAGCAGCATCCAGCGCGCCCTTCATCGCGGTGACTTGCGTACGCGCCTGCGCGAGAGTCGCTTTGGCTTGGTCGAGAGCCGCTTGTTGCGCTTGGACGTCCGCTTGCGCCTGTCCCATGGTGGACTGCGTCTGGTCGTTCGAGTCTTCGGAAACGATACCGGCCTTATAGAGGTCCTGCGAGCGCTTTGCTGTGGCCTGCTGATAGGCGACGTTCGCTTTCGACTTCGCAAGATTGGCCTCGTCGACCTCAACGTTTGCAGCGAGCGTGACCAAGTTGGCTTGCGCGTTTTCCAGGTTGCCGCGGGCCTGGACCACTTGCGCCTCGTAAATCGCCGGATCGAGTTGCGCGAGAACCTGCCCGCTTTTCACACGTGTGTTGAAGTCGGCGAAAATGTATTGAACAGTGCCGGAAACATACGAGCCTACCGAAACTGTAGTCAGCGCGTTAATCGTCCCGGTCGCTTGCACGGCCGCCGTGATGTCGCCATGGCGAACGCTCGCCGTGGTGTACTTGGGATCAGCCGATTTCTTTGCCGAATAAATCCAATACGCAACAATAACAACGACGCATACGGCTACGATTCCATAAGCCTTCTTGTGTTTTTGATAAGAGTCTCTAAGAGGCATGAATCTCCGATTGAATGGGGAGCGCTATAGACCAAGCATAAACAAATTAGAGCTGAGTCTTTTCTCTTCCCTATATTGTTAATGACGCAGATAGGGGCCTTTAGGTTACTTGGGTGGTCTGTCCTAGCTGCTGTTGATTATTCGACGCCATTTACAAGATAAAGACTGGAAAAGGCTCGAGGGTATGAATATGGGTGAGTTGACCGTCGGCCGTGATCCTGAGTGTTTCGATCCCGTCAGGGCCGCGACGTCTGGCGGCGCGAGCGCACCTGCGATCGCTTTCCGGTTGAGAAGTCCGAGCTGAAACTACTGTTTCTCCAGCGCTGCCTGCCAGTTCAGCACCACATCAAAGGGAGCCTGTGCTTGTCTGTTTTGCTCCGGCATGAGGAAAAGAAACCGCTTGCCGTCGACTGTATAGTCGCCGTTCGACCCAGAGGGCTGTTCCGGCGCTTGAAAGAGAAGCTTTGGCGTCCCGGCCTGAAAAGTCGGGCTGGTCGCAACGTCAACCTCCATCACTTTCCAATCCAGCGTAAGGTAATACAGTTTTTTCCCATCCGTGCTCCATCGCGCCTCCTGGCCGCCGCCGTACGACACTTGCCACTTGGCCCCTGCCCCCGAGGTATCGGCGGAGGTTGAATTCGGCGAAAATGGCCGCACGTAAATCTCCTCGTGGCCCGATTCATCCGACGCGTAAGCTACCCAATGTCCATCCGGAGAGAAATGTCCGTCCCCCTCGTTGAACTGGGTCTGCAAGAACGGGAAGGGCTTTTGATTGCCCCCGAGCGGGAGAACCCACAGGTCCGCTTTTGTTTTTGGATCGAACGAGTCGTAAAGCAAAAAGCGCCCGTCACCGGAAACGTCCGACGGGCGCTTCGTGTCGCTCGTCTTCAGCAGAAGTTCTTCGCCCGTCGCGCCGTTGGCTGGCTTTTGATACAGATCGAATTCACCGCTCGCGTTGGATTCGAAGATAATGCGGCTTCCGTCGGGAGACCAAGTGGTGGACAGGGCGCTGGTAGAGCCGAACGTGAAGCGCGTGGTTGTACTCCGCGAGAAATCGAACAGCCACAGAGCCATGTTCCCACCTTGAGCATCGCGTCGGGCGGCGACAGCCCGCTTTCCATCGGGAGAAAGTGAAGGGAGACCGTAATCGCCCGGCTCTCCCGCCGTGCCCAGCGCCTTTCCTTGCCGATCAAACCAAGTCAGCCGGGACGTTTGTCCAGCTCCGCCCGCTCGATAGACCAGAACACCGTTGGCTGAGACCGAGAAGAACCCGTCATCCTGAAACGTCCCAACGTTTTCAGCCACCGTAACCGGGTCACCGAAAAGGCTGAGCCGGCTGGCGTCGAACGGCTGCGCCATCAACGCCCGATTGCGCATAAAGAGCAATTGCCCCGAGTTTGGATCGGAGGATGGTGCGTACATGGCCGCGATATCGGTCGCCAGCAATGGCTTAGAGTCCTGCTCCTGAGGCTTGGCATCAATCGAGCCAACGTAGACGCCGTTTGCGCTGCCAGACCGCCCGTAGATGAAGTGCCTTCCATCCGGGAGAAAAGAGGGATAAGCGTGATATCTTTCCTTATGTGACAGGTCAAGAGCCGTCACCGGAGTCGCGGCCCCGCCGCTGGCGGACACGCGCATGATAACTCCGGGCACCTGCCCAAAGATAATGACGCCATCGCGGTTCCAGGATCCGCCAACGACATATCCGGGCGCGTCACACAGGATCTCCGCCGTGCCACTGGAAACCTCGACTTTGTTGAGTTTTCCTCCCGCGTTATAGGCGATGTATCGGCTGTCGGGAGACCAAAAGAAAGGCGGGAATATCGGCGATGCCGAGCCAGACAGCGGGCGCGCCTCCAAGGAGTCAAGAGGCCGTACCCACAATCTTGAAACACCATCGGAACCGGTTGCAGCGAATGCTAACTGTCGTCCGTCTGGTGAGACGGCGAACCACCCGCCGCCGGGTGCAAGCGTCGAGGTGATCGGGATTTGAAAGTGAATCGAATTGGCAGCGGGTGCGGGAGCGGACGCAAGCAGCTTCCAAACAATCAGTCCAGCAACCAGCGCGCCAGCCAATGCACCTCCCGCCCAGGGCAGAGCGCGGCGCCAGAACGGCCCGGTGACTGCGGCAGAAGACGAACGTTCTGGCGTACCGCTGAGAATTTCGTCGATTGCGATGCGAGCTTCGCCGATCGCTTGGAGGCGCTGTTTTGGATCTTTCTGCAAGCAGCGCTGCAGCAGTACTCGAAGGCGCGCCGGCGTTGCGGGCGGCAACAGTGACCAATCTGGTTCGGCTCTCACCACGGCGGCCAGCGTGTCTGTCACCGTTTCACCGCTGAAGGCCATCTTGCTTGTGAGCGCTTCGTAGAGAACGCAGCCAAACGCCCAGATATCCGCGCGCCGATCG
>JASHRM010000286.1 GCA_030037315.1 Candidatus Acidiferrales bacterium | reverse complement strand
CGCAAAAATTACTATGGTCAGAAAGTACAGCCCGGCGTCCGGCGGGCTTCGAAGAACGATTTCTTTCCGTTACGACTGCGATACGTTGATCACTTAGCCGCAAAAAGCGGCGTCACGTCGTGTTCCATATCGGCAAGACTGAGCGCCTTTTGATAAAAATGCGCTTCTTTGCCATCTTTCTCGTAGATCGTGGTCATCGGCAAGCCTTCACCTTGCGCGGCCCAGCGTGGATCAACGGACTTGTAGTAATCGTCGTCCGTCGATGAGGCGATATACACCGTAAAAGGCGGCTTCTGCTCTTGCAGATATTTCGCAAGCTCCGCTTTTTCGGCTGAGTCGGTCTTGTCGTTCATCGAGACTTCAATGACCTGCAGTTGGTCTTTGTATTTGCTCTGCAGTTTCTCGATGTCGGGGAACTCCGTGTGGCATGGGACGCAGTAAGTAGCGAAGAAATTTAGGAATACGACCTTGCCCTTATTTGCTGCAATCAGATCCTTAATGTCCTGAGGGCTTACGGCTTTGAGATCAGCATAGTTGCTCGATTGCGCGTGTGTGCCGCGCCCGGTGAGGCTGAGCAGGCAGGCCACACCGAGCGCAAGTAGCATTACCCGAGCGAAAGATTTCATTGCCCGCTTCCCGGCGTTGCAGAGGCCAGCATCTTCGTGGATGCATCTTGCACTTGGTTGAAGTTGCTGTCGGTCACGTTGACGAAATTGGCGACAACCTGGCGATTGTCGTTCACCAGGATTGTATTGTCCGCGGCTGGATTCAGCTTGTAGACGCGCATGCCGGAGTCCTGCGTGCCTCGCGCAAAGTAAACGAGAGGAATTTGAATACCCTTATCGGCCGCGAGCTTCTCGAGCCAATCCTTCGTATCGGCACCTTCGGTCATCACTACGAAGCCCTTAAGGTTCTTGTTGGCCTTCACCATCGAGTCGATCTTGACGATCAGATCAGCAGCTTCGGGCGTCGGCTTTTGGAAAAAGCCGATCACGGTGGGGGCGGCACCGTACTCACAGACGTAGCAGGTGTCTTGTCCTTTGTATTTGCCGGTGACATCGATCACGCGAAGAGACGGCGTAACTGCTCCCACCTGCCGGCCAGAGACAATCGGACCTGAGTTGGTGGCTGCCGGAGCGGCTGCAGCCGGAGTCGAGCTATTTGCGCTGCTCTCGCTGCCGGCATTTGTTGAACTGGTGCTGCCGTTCGCTGCGGCCGCGTTCGCCATTTTGATGGCGTTTGCTGCGTCAGTTCCCACCACGGGGTATTTCAACGCAACCCACTTGTACCAGCCACCTTCGAGAATCTTGGTGTTGAGATAGCCGAACTCGGCAAGCTTCTTGTACATGTCGATCGAATCTTCATCGTGGTTGCAAGGGCAGTAGAAGATCAGCGTCTTATTGCGCGGCAGATCGATTGGGGGCTTCACCTGCGCCACCCACGGGTAGTTTATCGCGCCGGGAATGTGGCCGTCTGCGAAGGCCTCTTCGGGCTGCGTATCGACGAGGACGAAGCTCGTATCGTGTTCGTCCATCATCTTCTTCACGTCAGCCGGGGAGATAAAGGTCGGAGGAGGGGCGACAGCCGTCGGATCGTCGAAGCCTGCTTGCCCGCCGTCATCCTGCGCGGTTGCGGGCTTCGGCATCATAAAAAACACCGCCAGCGCCAGGTATCCCAGAGCCAGCCACTTCGCCATGCTCTTCATAACGAACCTCCCTCCAACATATCGGCCTAAACTCCTCACCATCTTAGATTCGGAGCTGAAGATGAAAGATTCCAAACGTCCGTAAGACCTGTGACTCGACCGCTTTGCACCACCCAAACCGTTCGGCGCAACCCGCGGTGGATATTACCGGCGGCCTATTTTGCTGTCAAGAATCGGTGCTGCCAGGGCCGTCCATCCTTCACACAAATATAGACGTAATGCGATTCTCGGGGTTTCAACAAACGCGAACCGGTGTCTTTCTATGCAGCTATTGCGCCGGATTAGTCGTCAGGCGGGCAGGAAGAGCGAATGCGTACACAACGCCATCCACCGGAAAAACCACATATTGGTGACCATCAAGTTCGTAGGTCATTGGGCCAGTGCCGAGCGATCCGCCCGGATACATGTGCCAGAGAACCTTACCCGTGTCGGCATCGAGCGCAACCAAATTCTGTGACATATCGGCGGTGAAGACGAGATGCCCGTGAGTGGAAAGAATTCCGGATTGGCCGCCCCGGCCCTCCGTGTCCGCTACCCAACGAGTTTTTCCCGTTTGGACGTCGATTGCTTTCAGCATCGACTTTGAACCTAGGAAGAAATCGCGGCCGGCCCAACCTTCGGCGGATTTTCCGGGCATCGTGAGATAGAAAACGCCCATCGTCTCGCGCGAGTTCACGTAGAAAAGACCGGTATCGGGATCACAGCTTGGCGCCTGCCAGTTCGTCCCGACGCCGCCGGTGACCAACACTCCATCGGGCTGAGGTTCTTTATCCTTGCTAGGGATCGGCTGACCGCGCTCGTCGTATCCCTGAACCCAATTCGCGGGAACGAACGCTTCGGAGATGAGCGCCTTGCCATCCGTTCGATCGAGGACGAAGAAAAGACCGTTCTTATTCGCTTGAGCGAGCATCTTACGCGGCTTGCCTTTGAACGTGCCGTCGAAAAGCACCGGCGTCATCACCGTATCCCAGTCGTGGGTGTCGTGCGGCGACGATTGGAAATACCAGACGAGTTTGCCTGTATCCGGATTGAGCGCAACGATCGAACAGGTGTAAAGATTCGCGCCGGCGCGTGCGTCACCATTTTCCACCGGATGAGGATTGCCGGTTCCCCAATAAAGCAGATTCAGGTCTGGATCGTACGTCCCAGTGATCCAGGTCATGCCGCCACCGCGCGTGGCGACATCGGTGTCGTGCGGCCAAGTGTTCCAGGCGGGATCGCCTTTTTTCGGCATGGCGTCCCAGCGCCATTGAATTTCGCCGTCCATCGGATCGACTGACTCGAGAAAGCCGGGAAGGTCGGCCGTGTCTCCCGAGGTGCCAATGATGATGTGATCGCGAATCACCAGCGGAGCGACGCCCCCGAATGCCTTCAATGCTGGGTCATCCACTTGAATCTGCCAGATCAGTTTCCCGGTTTTTGCCTCGACGCAAAGGAGCTGCGCATCGGGAGTCGTCATGTACAGCCGATCTTTCCACATGGCGACGCCTTTATTGCCACCGCCAACCGGCACTCCGGGGCGTTGAAAGTTCCAGATCTGTCGACCCGTACGCGCATCCACAGCCCAGATTTCGTTGCCAGCTGAAACATACATAATGCCGTTCGCTTCGAGCGGCATCGATTCGAGGCTGCGTCCGTGCGTTTGAAACGCCCATGCGAGAGTCAGTGAGCCAACATTCTCACGATTGATTTGGGAGAGCCTGCTAAACCGGCGACCGGTGTAATCGCCGTTGTACGTGCGCCAATCCGTGTTGGCCGGCCAATCGCCGCTGAGAGGCGTCGTCAGCGATGCGGGATCGAGGCCTTGGGCCTGCGATGCGACGGTAATCAGAATCAGGAATAACGGCAGGACAGAGAGCCTTTTCACTTCAACGTCTCCAGGTACGTGAAGATATTGTGCATATCCGCGTCGGTGTATTTATCGAGAAGGGCTTCGTGCGCTGCGAGCGGATCGTGCGCTTGAACGTCTTTCAGTCCCGATCGAGGCCATGAATGATACCAGCCGTCCTTATCTTGAAGCGCCACATAGAAACCATCATTCAGGATCAAAGTGCCGGAAACCTGTTCGCCGGACGGCAGAGTCACCGTCACCGTCGATGGGGTGCCGGATGGATATAAGAAGCGGGTTTCCAGCTCGGGAGGATTGTATTTATTAGCGATGCCCGCTAAATCTCCGGTGGGCGAATGACAGTTCGAACATCCGCCCGGCCCGTAGAAAAATGCTTTTCCGGCTTCGACTGAGCCCGTAGCGAGCCGCGACGCTGGAATATCGTTCGGATATGGTCCGAAGCGGGTGTGCAAATCAAATAGAGTGAGTTGCGAGTCGATGAAAGCAACGAGGTCGGAAACTTGGGCCACAGTAAATGGAAAAGCGGGCATGCCTTTGTCCGGACGTCCATCCATCACTACGGGACCGATCAAGTCTCCGTTCCTGTCGTGACGAACAAGCGCGGAACGAATCAGGTCTGGCCCGCGGCCACCGGTAGCGTCCTCGCCGTGGCAGGCCGCGCAGTCCTGCATGAAAATCGTGCGACCGCGCTCCGCTGCCGCGGCGTGAGCCGCTTGCGCTGCTGGAGACATGCGCCCGCCCGGGCCAAGTGCCGGCGGCGCTCCCCCTTCCTGGGCCTTGAGCAAAAACGCAGCGCAGAAACCGAGCGCTGCGACGACGGCAAATTTTCTCAAATGTAAATCCCCCGGCCGAGCGCTTCTAACGAGTCAGACGCTTACTGTAATCGAGAGGTTTCCCAATCACCGTGCTATCGCGCAAAAACGGCTGAACGCGCCCTTGCAGGCTTGCGTGTGCGGCGCGGCGGCAAATAGTGGAACCGAATCAGAAAAATCCTGTCGCCGCGCCCGTGTTTGGCCACTTTCAACAAATCCAGAACGCCGAGAAAACCGGAGGCTCGCGCCAATTCGGGCGTGATGTCTGGAAAACCGATCGGCTCGATCGAATCGACTTCGATTTCGCCTTCTTCCATCCGGTAGCGGCCGCCCACCTTCACGTGGGGCCGCGTCCAAATGCGGACGCTGCAAGTGATTGCGCCGCGCCGGATTCCCTCTCGAAGACGCCTCGCAAATACCATCAAAGAAACCCGGAGAGATTCCTATTGACCAGACTTGGTCTCCGTCGCTCCGGTAATTTTCACGGTTTCGTGAGCCCAGTTCGTTCCCGGATAGGTAAAGAGCAGATCATATCCCGGCGAACCTCCCGCAACGACAATGTGAAAATCGTCTGGACTCTGAACGACGGGGATTCGTCCCCCGGGCTTCAGATTATCCAGAAAAATCTGCGCCCGATCGGCACGAATCCGGCCGTCCGCAACCGACGCGCGAATCAATTCCACTTCCGAGCCTTCTCCGAAGGCGGCTCCCCTCTTAACGATATCCTCGTATGGGACGCGAGTCTGTTCGTAGAAGTATTCCTGCAGACTCCTTCGCGTGTAGCCGTGGTTCGCAAGTTCGACCGCGCAGTCGGGATGAAGCACGACGATATGTTTCTGGGCGTGCGGCCAAGCCACTCCGCGATTGCGAATCTGCGCGACCATTTGATCGATCACGCCTTGGGCTGTCCATGGAGCCACTGCGCCGCCACCGAAAACGGACGGATTCCCCGCCGAGGAGACCGTCACTGTGCTGTCTCCGGCTTTGAAGCCCTGGCTCACGTTATACGGCTCCCAGGGACTCTTCGCTGTGTCCTCGGCGAACGTATAGAAGGTATAGCCCTCGAGCCGACCGGTGAGACCCATGAAGTTCACCTGCGGCCAAGTCTGTCCGAGATTCAGGAGCGAAAGTTCGAGCGCACGACCCACGGTGCTGTTCGCGCGCCAGCCAATTCCCAGCATGCCGATACCGGAATTGAAGTTCAGCTCCTTCGCGATTGGACCATCCACGATCACGACTGGCGTGAAGGATCCCGTGGACGCCATCACGTGCGTCAGGTCGTAGTGCTTGTTGGTGAAACCTTCCATCGCCGCGAGAATCACCGGGAAATACTCCGGTTTCGCGCCGGCCATCACTGAATTGATCGCGATCTTTTCGACAGTGGCCGTGCCTCCCTTCGGCGCCACTTGCCCGATTACTTGTTGTGGCGGGAGTGTGGTGCCCGCCTCCATCGCTTTCACAAGTTCTGGCGTCGGCGGAACGACTGGCAGTCCGTCGGCCCAGCGATTGTCGAGGAATAGATCGTCGACTTTCTCAGCGGCCTCGACGTAGTCCTTGCCGGTTACCTTGATATTCGCTTCCTCACTCAGCTTTTGTGCTTGCGATGGATGCGCCTCCTCAGCAGTGAGCGGCCGCGTTAGGTCATCCACCATCCTGTCGAAAAACTCGCCGGCGATTTGCTGGACTTCCTGTTTGTTGGAGCGCGCCACGTAGTACTTATCCGCCGGAAGAGCGAGCGTGCGAATCCCGGGCATCCCCCGGTCTTTGGCTGCGGATTTTGCGTCGTCGAGAAACTCGGTTGTGGTGAAGTAAACTCCGGGTATTCCTGTCTTTTCAATTTCAATCGTGTCGTGGGAACCCCACCACGTGCAACTCCCTCAATCACCGACACCGAAAACGAAAAGATCGCCCTGCTGCTTGACGGTGGGGTACCACTTGGGGAGGTCCGTGATCGTTTGTGCGGCGGGCTTCGGGTACATGACCACGATCGCTTTTGGATATTTTTCCTTGAACAGATCCGCAAGCGCGTCCAGGAAATTGCTCGCGCCAAATTTGCCGTTATCGATCAGAACGATCTTCTTGCCGTCGAGGCTGCCGCCGCGCGGGCTGATGCCCAGCGTTTTCGGCGGGGGAATTTCTCCTCGTGGATTCATGACCTCGAGTGTGACTTGAGCCGACGCCGTCGCGGCCGAGAAAAGGCCGCCGACAAACAAGGCCGCTCCCAGCAGCCAATTCGTGTTCCGTTTCATGATTCCCCCCAACCTGTCCGAGGCGGTGCGAAGTTTTTTAGCACGGTCGCGCTCTCAAGATAGTCAGCGTCGGCAGGAATGTCAATTCAGCGTGAAAGGCAAACTTCAGCTTCGACCTTCGTCTTCCTCAACGAGAAATTGGCCAAGACGATCGAGGCGGCGCTCCCAAAGCGAACGCCGTTCGCTGATCCAGCGTTCGGCGAGGGTGAGACCCCTAGGTTCGATGCGGCATGTGCGAACCCTTCCGATTTTCTCGGTTCGTACGAGGCCGCTTTCCTCAAGCACCCGTAAGTGCTGCACGACAGCGGCGAGGGTGATTTCCAGCGGCTTTGCGAGCCGCGATACGGAAATGGGACCGGAACTGAGTTTTTCGACAATCGAGCGCCGCGTGGGATCGCCGAGGGCATGAAACACGCGATCGATTGCAACCTGCTGACTGGGCACGGCGTCTCCTTTTTAGTTCACTTCTTTACTGAGCCAAGTGGCGTTCCAGCTGGTCGAACAGCGAACCCCATCCGTTCTGCCGCATTTGAGGACCATCGGCGCCCTCGAAGAAGGCCGCTTGCTCCGTGAATATCAGTTTTGTTTGTTTGCCTTCAGGCAGAAGCTCTACTGTTCCCTGAGACGAGGAGATGCAGTGGTCGCCGACTCTCATCGTATACGCGAAGACGATTCGTCTGTTCGGCACGATGTCCTGATAAATCGTATGGTTCGTGCAAACGAAGCCCTGCTCCATGTGAAAAGTCTTTCGTTCGGCTCCGCCAACGCGAAAGTTCATTTCCATTTCCTCGACCTGGGTTCCCTCCCCCGGATGAAACCACCGGCGTTTTTTAGCCGGGTCAGAGAAGGCTGCGAAAACGTGGTCTGACGAGAAGGGATATCTGCGTTCGATCACAAATGTGGTGTGGGTGACGGATCTGGTTTCCAGTGCTGCTTTCTCCATTCGCTTCCTCCTAACTTTAGTACCGGCTTAAGTAATGAGGGTAGCGACAGGTTGGGTTGATTGTCAAGCGGACACTTAAGTATTGGGCGCCGGCGGCGCCGGCGGGAATTCTTCTGGCCTGGCGATCTACTGCCAGCCGGAAGTATCGCCGTAAGGCAAACCCGTCATCACGGCGATGATCGAATCGATTTTCCCGCCTCGAATCTTAAAGATCTCGTCGACCTCTTCGCTGAAAGGGCGCAGTGCCGCAGGACTTTCATCGACTTTACCAACGCCAGGCACGTTCACGCTCCTAACTTTGCCGGAGGTATTGAACATGAACGAGCCCATCACGATGCCGCGCTGGCGATCGACAACTGAATAGATCCGCGGCTTGATCGGGTAGATGTATTCGAAGACGTGTGAATCGAGGCCGGCGGCACAACTAACCGGCTGGCCATTCCTCGAAAGGGAGCCAAATGTCGAGGGGCAAGTCTGCGTGCCGTTCTCGACCCGAACCACGTTCGGAGCGAACGGAACGATACTGCCGCTGCTCTTCTCGATACCGTCGAAATAGAGATCTGTCTGTGCGATCAGGTCTTTGCGCGATTCGCGCTCTCCTGACGGTACGTCTTCGAAGAATCCTGCGAGGCTTGGCGCGACTTTCGGATCGCTTAAGCCGTCGGGACGGGTGAATCCCGTGGCAGTTTCCTTGCGCGTAATCAGGGTTTCGACCTCGGACACTCTGTGATTGACCACACGCAGCCGCGTGCAGAGCAATCCGGCCATCCCAGCTTCGTCCGTAACGCCGACGAATCCGACCTCACCTTCTTCCGGATCGTCGATATAGAGTTTGTAGCTGCCCCAGCCGGTTAACGTGCCCCAGAGACCCTGATTGAATGTGAGGTCCTGTGCATTCTCGGTGTACCGCGCATCTTTCGTCAGCGGCAAAAGCGAAGCATTATGCTCGATCAACGCGGCGCGATAACGGTCCACCATATCGTTGAGGCACTTGCGATCACAATCCTTTGCCGTTACATCGCTGGGCGGTGAGGGTGGTTCGGTTGCGTGCGCAGGTTTAAGCTCCCAACCGGACCTGATTCCGTATGGCTCCTGCGTAAGAGCCGCTTGAATGGCTTCGATCTTTCCGTCTTCAATCTTGAAAAGCTCACCGATTTCCCACGTGAAAGGATGCCGCAGAGTCGCCGGAACCAGCTCGCCACTGGTGAGCGGAATGGTTTTGACCGTGCCCGCGTGGTCGAAAAAGCCGAACGCGAAGACAAGCCCGCGTTCGCGGTCCACTATGACAAAACGCCGCTCGCGAATCTGCGTGACGATTCGAAAGAAGCCTGTCTTGAATTGCGCTTCGCAGCCAAGGCTCATCACCCAGTTCCCCGCAGTTGGATCGTGTTCGTATGGGCCGGGATTATTCGTCGTCTGAGTGCCGTTTTCGATGCGATTGCAATCGGAAGCGAACGGATACACACCTTTGCCGTTGTTATTCTGCAAGCCGGAAAAATACATGTTGGCGGTTTTTACGAGAGCCTCGCGGGATTCGCGGTCCGCCGCCGGCACATCTTGCAAGAAGAGCGGATTCGGCTGGCCCACGGCATCGAGGCTCCTGGCTGCTCCCGCATCGCGGACCACAAAATCTTCAACTTCGGAAACCTTGCCGTCGGCCACCTTCAATCGAAGGCAAAAGATAACGGGATTGTCCCACTCCTTCATCACGCCGATAAAGCCGACTTCGCCCGCCTCCGGCTCTGCGAAGTACAGTTTGAATTTGCCCTCGCCATTCGCAGTTTGCCAAAAGCCCTCGCCGACTTTCAGCGTGGCGGTGTTCTCCGTAAATTTCACGTCACTTGCGAAAGGCACTTTGGAAGGATCGCGCGCCACAAGCGCCGCAAGGTAGTGGTCAACAAAGCCTTCGAGACAAACGCGGTCGCACTGAACAGCGGATGCCCGGCCACCACGCGGCTCGTCGGCCAAAGTCGCCAGCGGTAAAAGGACGATCAGCGCCGCAAACAGAATGGTGCGAGAAAGCTTGGTTTTCATCATTTTCGCTCCCAGGACATTGAAGTGAAGAAATTGTGTGGCTTTCTGTAGTTATGAGAACTGCAATTACGCCAGTCCAAAAACAAAACAGGTCGTGCCGGCAGTCACGAACACACGGTGCTTGCCATCGACCGCGTAAGTAACTGGATTCGACCGCAGCGCTGCGCCGAGATAGATTTCCCAGAGGGGCTTGCCGGTACTTGCGTCCAGCGCAAAGAAATTTCCTTCATTGCTGCCCGAGAAAACAAGGCCGCCGCAGTTGCAAGCGTGCCTACCCAAGATGGAGAATGCAGGCGAAATTCCCACCTCATTTTTCCGGTAGCAGCCTCCGAATCCGCCGGCTGATTGTTGTCGCGCTAGTAGATGTCGTACTGTTCCCAGTGAAGCGTGGGGTCAGCCTGGATGATGATGCTCTTTTTCGTCCAACGTTCCAGCTCTTCGATCAGAGCCGACTCACGCGTCTTGAGCGCCTTGGCGATCTCGGGATGGACGCGCAGCGTGACGCTGCCCGAATCCATTTCCGGCGCCATCTTGCGCGCTTCGGTTTGAATTTCGTAGCAGAGCGTGGGAATCGACTTGACCATGCCGGAGCCGGTGCAATAGGGACATGGCTGGCACAGAGTTCGCTCCAGGGCCTGCTTCGTGCGCTTGCGCGTGATGGCCACAAGCCCAAATTCGTTGAACCTAAGTACCTTTGAAGGGGCGCGATCCGCGCGAAGCGCATCCTCGAGCGCAGCCATCACTTTGTCGCGATTACGGCGCTCTTCCATGTCGATGAAGTCGATCACGATGATGCCGCCCAAGTCGCGTAACCGCATCTGCCGCACGATTTCCTTCACCGCTTCAAGGTTGGTGCGGACGATCGTATCTTCGAGGCGATTCGAACCCTTGCCAACGAATTTTCCGGTGTTCACGTCGATCGCGACGAGCGCTTCCGTGTGGTTGATGACGATGTAGCCGCCCGACTTGAGCCAGACTTTCGGCCGCAAGCCTTTATCGATTTCCTGCTGAATGCCGAACTCTTCGAAGACTGGCGTGTCTTTTGTGTAGAGCTTCACCCGGTTCGCAAGTCCCGGCTGGAAGCGGCCCATAAAATCGACGACCTTGGTGTATTCATCCTCAGAGTCGACCCAGATTGCGGAATAGTCGTTGTTAATGTGATCGCGCAGCATGCGCTCCACGAGATTCAAATCGCGGTGCAAGAGCGAAGGTGCCTTGCGCTGCTCGGATCGGGCTTTGATTTCCGACCATGTTCGCGTGAGAAATTCCACGTCGGCCCGAACTTCGTCCGGCGCGGCACTCGCGGCAGCCGTGCGAACGATAAAGCCTCCGCCCGCGCTGCCTTTCGCATCGTTCACCAGATGACGCAGCCGGGAGCGTTCTTCCGCGGATGCGATCTTGCGCGAGACGCCGGTGTGATCGAGCGTCGGCATGTAAACCAAGTAGCGTCCAGGCAGCGCGACGTGACTGGTGATCCTCGCTCCCTTTTTGCCCAGCGGTTCCTTGGCGATTTGAACGATGATTTCCTGGCCCTGCTTGAGAAGATCGGCGATCAATTGAGGACGACGGGGCTGCGGACGATGTCCGTGGCCGCGATATCCATGATGGGGACGCCGGCCGCGATCATCACGCCTACCGCGATCACGTCCGCGACGCGCTGGGTTGTGCATGCGCGCGCGATAGTCGTCGCGAACCGTCGCTTTCCAAGGACGCTGTTCTTGGGCGAGCGGCGTTTCGGCAGGAATGGGCAGTGTATCTTCGCTCGGCGTTACACCCGCCTGAGCCTCGAGCAAGTGCTCAGTTTCGACGAGTGATTCGAGCGCCTCGTCGCCCTGAACGCCCGCCTCGATTTCATCCTCTACCTCTGCATCATCTTCAGCGGAGGATAGAGCGAGACGATCTTCCTGCGAGTCTGTAGGCGGAGCGATCATGCCCTCCGATTCGGCTGCTTCTTCCTCTTCTTCGAGTTCCTCTTCGTCCGCGGCTTCTTCGGCGGCGTGTTCTTCAGCAGCAAATGCTCGATCTTCAGCGGCACGGGCGGCTTGATCGCTTTGGGCCTCAGCAACGTGTTCAGCGACAGCAGCTACTTCATCCGCCGTGAGCCCCTCCTCAGCCAAGGCCTCGATGAGTTCGTCGGATGCGACCGTTTCCTCCTCAGGCTCGCCTAACAGGTCGCCCTGATGCGAAGCCTCGGAAGCAAGAGCAGGCTCCGGATTGATCTCAGCTGCGGGCTCGCGCGCTTTCCACCTCGATAGCGTCTCGCCGGGAAGTGGCTCAAGACCCGAAGAATACGAGCGCGCATACTCGGGGCGCCTCGTCTCGGTATGTTCGAGCCTGGGCTGAGCGTGCTCGACATGTTCTACCCGCTCAACTTGAGGTTCGGGCGCTTCCGGGTGGGCGCCTTCGGCAATGGCAAAATGAGACGCGTCAGCGGATGCTCCAGAATCAGGAGCCGCGTCTTGTTGAACCGCGGCGGGGGGTGCTGCAATCGCGGGCGGCTTATCCTTATATTTGGCAAGCGACTCGCCGGGCAGAATGATCGGCACGTAGCCTTCGGGCGGCGGAGCCGATTCGGGTTCGTGCTCGTGATTCGTCCGCGGCGACGCATACTTCGATGGGGGTAACTCGCGTCCGTAGCGGCGATCACCTCCGCGCCCGCCGCGCCGGTTGAATCTTCCGGCGCGCCTTCCACCCCGACGGCCGAAGTCGCGGCCCCGGCCACGATTTTCAAAATGTGGACGATCGGGCTGCGCAGTATTCAATGCAGGAACTACCGGGGCTTCGGGGACGCCAGCCGAACCCGATTCAGTCGTGGAGATCGAGTGGCCGCTCGCCTCGTTGTGTTCAACAGCGGCGGGCGCACTGCCATCGAGCGCGGGCAGAGCGCCGGAAGACGCAGCCGCAACCTGATTCTCAACCGGCGACGCCGGATGATCGTCCAATTCTTCTTCGATCTCGAGGAAATCGCTGACGTACAGGAAAGCGTCGCTATCGAGTCCTATATCCACAAAAGACGACTGCATGCCGGGCAGCACGCGTGTAACACGTCCTTTGTAGATGCTGCCGACTAACGCAAACTCTTTTTCCCTCTCAACATAATACTCACAAAGCTGCCCCTCTTCCAGAATCGCGACCCGAGTCTCGTGCGGGTTCGCGGAAATAACCATTTCCTTGGACATTGGAAAACTCCTCATGACGCACCGAGCCGGCGCCGCGCACAGTGGCGCTGGGCGCACTTCGACCGGTGAAGCGGCGAATGGTGGCACTCATTTGCCACGAGGGGCCGCTCGGGAAAGCATTCAATTTTTGTGGATTGCCTTTCCTCAAATCGATGCGTCCTTCAATCACAAAATAGAATTCGCCGTCCGCATCGCGCAGAACGGCGCACCACAGAAAGCTGGGCTTAGTTGACGAATCGCCTCATGCGAACACTCATCACAAGCCCCAACGCCAAAAACACAAAGGCCGTCGCCGACCCTCCGTAACTCATCAGCGGCAGTGGAATACCGGTGACTGGCATGTAGCCGATTACCATGGAAGCGTTGACTAGAACGTGGAACCCCAGGATCGCCGTTACACCCATCACCACGTACATCCCGGCACGATCTTTTGCTTTTTGCGCGTTGTCCACCAGCCGCAGAATTAGGCCTAGGTACAGCAGCAAGACGACGCAAACACCGATAAAGCCCTGCTCTTCGGCAAGAGCCGCCAAAATAAAATCCGAATAGCGGACGGGCACGAAGCCCAGCTGATTCTGGCTGCCTTTGCCAAACCCCTTACCCCAAAAACCGCCGGATCCAACTGCAATTTCGGACTGCAAGATCTGATAGCCTGCACCCCGTTGATCTTCTTCCGGGTGCAGAAAAGTCTGGATTCTCTGCTGTTGGTACGGCTTCAGGTGATTCCGCATGTTCCACGCCAGCGGAATCAATAACGCAAGGGCGAGCAAGCCGACGACAGCGTGCTTCCACTCAATGCCCGCGAGGATCGCTCCCACAACCGCCACCGGAACCAGCACCATCGCAGTTCCCAGATCAGGTTGCTTCAAAATCAAACCCACGGGAATCAGAGTCAAAACGCCAATCTTGCCAATATCCGCCAGGGTTAGGCGATCCGTGCGGACCTCAGCCAGATAGCGGGCCAACACCACGATTATAATCAACTTCATGAACTCTGACACTTGCAAATTCTCGCCGCCCAGCGAGATCCACCGCTTGGCGCCGAGCCGCGAATAGCCGATCGCCAGCACCACCAGCAGCCCCGCGATGCCCACCATATAAAGCGCAGGCGCATGATCCATGAGAGTGTGGTAATCGATCCGCGAAATCACGAACATCCCTACGAGGCCAATCCCGATCCACATCAACTGTTTCCACTGCATGCCAGCCATAGCGCTGGCGTGCGTCGAAGAATAGATTTCGAGCAGGCCGATTGCGCTGATTGCTCCGACGAGACCCATGAGAGTCCAGTCGAAGTCTTGAACGCGCGGGCGGTCTTTCACGGCTGTTGCGCTCGAGTATTCACAACCAGTGGAGCATTGGAATCGGAGGGCGAAATATTCTGCGCTGTGGTTGGCTGCGCGAAGTGTCCCGCTTTCTTGTCGTAGTAAGCTTTCACGACATCACGGACGATCGGGGCGACAGAACTTCCCCAACCCGCACCCTGAACGAGCGCCGCAACCACGATTTCCGGATTACGCCGTGGCGCATAACCGACAAACCAGCCGTTTTCCTTAAGCTTTTTTCCCAGCTTGTTCTGCAGGTCAAAGCTTTCGATTTGGGCGGTGCCAGTCTTCCCAGAAAAGTCGATGTTTTGCAATTTCACCGTTTCCGAGGTCGTGCCATCAGGCTCATTGACGACTCCCCACATGCCATCTGTAACTTGCTGCACGGTATCGTCTGAAAGCGGGAAGGACTCGGATTTCAGGCCAGTGGCGTCTTTCAGCAGATGCGGAGGAACGAGCGTCCCGCCGTTCGCGACGGCTGTAATCATTCGCGCGAGCTGGATCGGCGTGACCATCACCGCGCCTTGCCCGATTGACACGGAAATCGTAGAGCCCGGGTACCATTTGTGGTGATACACGCGCTCGACCCATTCCTCTGTGGGAATCAAGCCAGGTTCTTCTCCCGGCAGATCGACCCCGGTCCGACGGCCGAGGCCAAGTCCCATCGCGTAGTGGCTGATCCGATCGATCCCGAGCTGTTTGCCGACGTTGTAGAAGTAGACGTCGCATGATGCAACGATGCCTTTGTGGAGATCGACCGAGCCATGAGCGTGGTCGCAATGAAACGTGCGACCGTAAAAATTGGCATAGCCCGGGCAGTAAACCGTGTAGTTGTCCGGCAGCGCTTTCGATTCAAGCATGGCCGTCGCCATCACGATTTTGAAAACGGAGCCGGGCGCGAGTTGCGCTTGAATGGCGCGGTTTAGTAGTGGCGTTTCCGGGTCCCTGTTTAGAGCAGCCCATTCACGCGGTGGAATCCTGACGGCGAAATCGTTGGGATCGAATGTGGGCCGGCTGACCATTGCAAGAATCTCGCCGGTCCGCGCATCCATGGCGATCAGGGCGCCTTCTTTGTTGGCGAAATCGGTTTCCGCGACCCGCTGTAGATCTTCGTCGATCGTCAGCTGAATGGGTTTTCCGGGAATCGCGTCGATATTGTCCAAAGTCCGGACTACTTTGCCGACGCTATTGACGACCACTCGCTTCATGCCATCCGTCCCTACGATTTGGTCGTTGTATTCCCTTTCGAGACCAGCCTTACCGACGATGTCGCCGGGCTTGTATCGATCGGGATTTTTCTCCAGTTCGGTCGGCGAAACCTCACCTACATATCCAATCGTGTTTGCGAGCGTCTCGCCGAGCGGATATCGGCGGCGTTGCACCATCATCAATTCGAGCACGGGCAGATCAACCCGGTGTGAATCGACAAATTCGATGTCGGCTTCAGTGGCGGCAGGCTTCAAAACCAGCGGCAGGAATTTCGGCTCGGACTTGGCGGCATCCAGTTGTTGTTGCAAATCCTCTTTGGAGATGCCGAGCCCCTCCTCGATCTGAGAAAGACTTCGTTCTAGTAATTTCGGATTGTCGCGCATCAACAGGATGCTGAACGAGGGATAGCTATCAACCAGGACCCGACCTTCGCGGTCAAGCATCGCGCCCCGCGGCGCAATGATGGAAATCG
>JASHRM010000285.1 GCA_030037315.1 Candidatus Acidiferrales bacterium | reverse complement strand
CAGTCGGATAGCTGCCGGTGTAGCACGCCGTGCAAAATTGTTGTTGGGTATCGTCGACGGCCGCACGCAAGGATTCCAGCGAGAGGTATCCAAGCGAATCCGCGCCGAGATACTTTCGAATCTCTTCAACCGATTGGCGCGCTGCAATCAGCTCATCGCGGCGAGGTGTATCGACTCCGTAGTAGCAGGGTGAAATCGTCGGCGGACAGCTGATGCGTACGTGGACCTCCGCCGCACCGGCGTCCCGTACAAGGCGCACGATCTTCCGGCTGGTGGTTCCACGCACGATGGAATCGTCGATCAGCACGACGCGTTGCCCTTCCAGCATACGCCGCACGGGATTCAATTTCAGCTTCACGCCGAAATCGCGAATGGACTGTTCTGGTTCGATGAACGTGCGGCCCACATAGTGATTACGGATCAGGGCCATTCGAAACGGAATACCGGACTCCGCTGCATAGCCGATCGCGGCTGGCACGCCAGAATCCGGCACGGGACTCACAATGTCCGCATCCACGGGATGTTCGCGCGCCAGCAAACGGCCGAGCTGCTCGCGGCTTTGATTCACTGGCCGGCCGAAGATCACGCTATCCGGTCTCGAAAAATAGACGTGCTCGAAGATGCAGAACTGATGCTGCTTCTCCGGCGCGAACCGGATCGATTCGATGCCGCTTCTCGAGACGCGCACCATTTCGCCCGGCTCAACTTCTCGGACATACTCGGCGTCAATCAAATCGAACGCGCACGTTTCGGATGCTGCCACCCATGCGCCATCAAGCCGCCCAAGCACGAGCGGACGAAATCCTCGCGGATCGCGAATGGCGTACATCTCGTCGCGCGTCAGCAGCAAAAGCGAATAGGCGCCCTCCACCTGGCTCAATGCCTCGGCAAGCGCGCCCGGCAAATTCCGCGCCGGGCTTCGAGCCACCAAGTGAACGATCACTTCGGTATCGCTCGTTGTCTGAAAGATTGAGCCGCGGTGTTCAAGCCTTCGCCGCAGTTCCAACGCGTTTGTCAGGTTGCCATTGTGGCCCAGCGCGATCTTTCCTTTGTTGCAGTCGATCATGATCGGCTGCGCATTTATCAGCACATTGTCGCCAGCAGTTGAGTAACGCGTATGCCCGATGGCAGCCATGCCAGGAAGCTCCTGCATGACCGTTGGAGTAAAAATTTCCTGTACATGGCCGAGTGCCCGATGCAGCCGCAATTCCGCGCCATCGGTTGCCGCTATGCCGGCCGATTCTTGGCCACGATGCTGAAGCGCGTAAATTCCCAAATAGGCCAGCTTGGCGGCTTCGGCGTGACCATAAATACCGAAGACGCCGCAGTGATCGTGAAAATGATCGTCGTCAAGTTGGATAAGGTTACTCACGAGAGTCGTCTATAGTGATTTCTCTATGGCCTCGCCGAGTGAGTCGGCCCAGATCCGGCGAAGCGAAGCCACGCTGCCTTGTACCACGGAAGTTCCATTGAGTTGGATGCGAAAATCGCGGCGATGGACGGTGCCGATCCGCTGCACCTCAACTCCACATTCTGCCGCAAGGTGCTCAACACGGGCAAGCAAGGCCGCCGCAGTCGAAACGACAGCACGCGCGCCGCGTTCGCCAAAGAGCGCCACTTCCGCCGGCACATTTGTCAGGGGTAGATTCACGTCAGCGCCAACACCACTTGAATCAAAGCAGCATTCTGCGACGGTTACCGCGATCCCGCCGTCGCTCACGTCGTGCGCTGAGAGGATGGCATGCTCGGCAGCCAACCTCACCAAGCAGTCGATAAGTTTCTTCTCGGCGGTCAGATCAATAGCCGGTGGCTCACCCGCTGCAACGCCATGAATCGTTCTTGCATATTCGGAGGATGAGAATTCTCTCTGCAAATGATCGTCGCGAAGTGACTGGCGCAAACCATCGAGCAAGAGAATTGCATCGCCCTCATTGCGAAAAGCGGATCCGATTGCGCATTCGGCGTCTTCCATCAACCCCAAAACGCCCAGAATTGGCGTGGGATAGATTGGCTTGCCCAGCGTTTCGTTATAGAAGCTTACGTTCCCGCCGGTAATCGGCGTCTCCAACGTGCGGCAGGCTTCAGAGATGCCGTCGATCGATTCGGTGAATTGCCACATCACCTCTGGCTTTTCCGGATTGCCGAAATTCAGACAATTCGTCGCTGCAATCGGACGGGCTCCCGAACAGGCCACATTTCGCGCGGCCTCAGCAACGGCATGCATCGCACCAACTTTTGGTGCAAGGTGGCACCAGCGTCCGTTGCCGTCGGTTGAAAGCGCGATGGCGAACTTTGTTTCTTTCAACCGGAGCACCGCTGCATCTCCGCCGCCCGGACCTACCCGAGTATTCGTTCGCACCATCGAATCATATTGCTCGGTGATCCAATTCTTGGAAGCGATCGCAGGTGATGCCAGCAACTTGCGGAAATTCGCGTTGAGATCCGCGCCTTCGTCCGCAAGTGTCACCAGCGGCAGTTCCGCTGCAGGATTTTTGGCCAGCTTCGCAATCGGCCGTTCATAGCGCGGTGCTTCTTCCGCGATGGCATGCGCAGGAATTTCGGCGGCTACCCGCCCATGATTCAGGACGCGCAGCTTTCCATCATCGGTCACACGGCCGATTTCCATCGCATCCAGTCCCCATTTGTAGAAAACGTCGAAGACTTCGCGCTCCCGCCCGCGTTCGGCCACGAGGAGCATGCGTTCCTGCGATTCGCTCAGCATAATTTCGTACGGCGTCATGCCGGTTTCGCGCTGCGGCACGCGTGCCAAATCGATTTCGATTCCTGCGCCGCCACGCGACGCCATTTCGGAACTAGAACTCGTTAGGCCCGCAGCCCCCATATCCTGAATCGCTACGATCGCGCCGGTTCGCATCGCTTCAAGGCATGCTTCCAGCAACAACTTTTCCATGAACGGATCGCCAACCTGCACGTTCGGGCGCTTCTGCTGCGATTCTTCGCTGAATTCCGCCGATGCCAAGAGCGATGCGCCGTGGATCCCGTCGCGACCGGTTTTCGCGCCAACGTAAATCACCGGATTGCCCACACCGCTCGCCCGTGCGAAGAAAAGCTCGTCCTTGCGGGCGATTCCGAGAGCCAGAGCGTTGACCAGCGGATTGTTCGTGTAACAAGGTTCGAACATCACCTCGCCGCCGACCGTCGGTACCCCAAAACAATTCCCATAAAACCCAATCCCGCGCACGACCCCATCTAAAATCCGCCGGTTCCTCTCAATTTCCTCCAAACTCACAAAACCTTCGTCATCGCGCGCTGAGTCCACTGCGGTCTTGTATTCTCCTCGGTCTCCCCGGCCGACCGATGCGGCCAAGGACCTGCTCTTTTCTTGAGCCTTCTCCGGCACAATCGGCCCAAACCTCAGGGAGTCCAGCACCGCAATTGGCCGCGCGCCCATCGTGAAAATGTCACGCAAAATTCCACCAACGCCCGTTGCTGCGCCTTGAAACGGTTCCACAAAGCTCGGGTGGTTGTGCGATTCAATTTTGAATACTGCAACGAGCCCGTCGCCGATGTCGACAACTCCGGCATTTTCACCGGGCCCTTGCACCACATGTTTGCCGCGCGTCGGCAACTTCCTCAGATGTATACGCGAAGATTTATAGGAACAGTGCTCGCTCCACATCACGCTGAAAATGCCCAGCTCAGTCAGATTGGGATCGCGCCCTAAAATCTTCTGCGTGCGCGCGTATTCGTCGGCAGAAAGACCGTGCTCGGCTGCTATTTGTGGAGTGACCTTAATTTCGGTGTCGATCATCGGGAGAGACGCAGATTTTGGCAGCAATCGACCCGATGCGCAACCATGGCTTATCGGGAATTCCTGCGGGTGAATTCTCGTCAGGCCGATACGCGTTCGGCGGTACGTCGCGAAAGCGTTTCTACCATCGAATTCAAGATCACCAATCCGTCCGATGATCCAAGCGCGGATTCCACGGCGCGTTCGGGATGCGGCATCAAGCCGGCTACATTGCGTTCGCGGTTGCACACCCCTGCGATACCCGCAAGTGCGCCATTCGGATTTGCGTCGAAATCGTTTGGTCCGGCTTCACGCCCATCCGCATGTACATAGCGAAAGACGATCTGGTTGTTTCGCTCGAGTTCAGCCAGAGCCGCCGCGTCGCAGAAATAGTTGCCTTCCATGTGGGCAATCGGCATTTGGAGAATCTGCCCTTTCCGCGCGGCACAGGTAAACGGCGTATCGGTTGTCTCCACGCGAATATGCACCTGGCGGCAAAGAAATCGCAGCCTCTGATTGCGAAGCATGGCGCCGGGCAATAACCCGGCCTCGAGCAGAATCTGGAACCCGTTGCAGACTCCGAGCACCAATCCACCGCCGCGAGCAAATTTGCTTACGGCCTTCATGACAGGCGAAAAGCGCGCAATCGCTCCCGTACGAAGGTAGTCACCGTAAGAAAAACCGCCGGGAAGAAGAATCGCATCGAAGCCGGACATTTGCTGCGATTCATGCCAAATGAATTCGACGGGCTGACGAATCACCGCGCCGATCGCGTGAAGTGCATCGTCGTCACAATTCGAGCCTGGAAATTGCACGACGCCGAATTTCATATTGAGATTCTAACATACCGAAAATGCTCGCTCATTCTGCACAAAGAAAACGGCCGGCAGCTTGTGCCGCCGGCCGCTTCGACTACTCCCTCGGGTATGAAGTGATGAACTTACCGGCGTCCGCCACCGCCGTGGAAACCGCCACCGCCGCGAACCGCGCCGCCGCTGTGGAATCCACCGCCGCTGAAGCTGTGGAAGCCGCCGCCACCGCGGACTGCACCGCCCACGTTACCGTGGAAGCCGCCCACCGCACCGCGCCCAACAAAGCCGCGTCCCCCATAGAAGCCATGCCCGTAATAGCCGAGATGGTTCCAGCCCCAGCCGTACCATGGGCCAGCACCCAGAAATACTCCGTTCACGAACCAGTCAGGTCCGTAGTAGCCATACGGCGCGCACGCGTATGGGTAATAGGAATAGTAACCGTAGGCACAAACCGGTGGAGGTCCCACGTATGCCGGTCCAATACCAATGCCCACGGAAACCTGCGCGTGAGCAGGCGCCGGAATCAGGAAGAACAAGCCCAGCACGCTAAGAATTCCGAGAACCTTTAGATATCTCATTTTCGAACTCCTTGAGACCGTCCAGCAGGTCTCTAAAACTCGGGTCACGTTCTTTTCGTGACTGCCACCCTAAGAGATGCACAGGCCATGCCAAAGTACCCGGCTCAAAGGACAGCCGCATCATAGATTGTTTTCATCAACTTACAGGGGAAATCAATTAGCCGCTGATTCTAAGAGTGGTGGTTTTCGCGCAGTCTTGGTGGTGTTCAACCAGCAGAAAAAAGCAGCTACCTGCGGCGCTTCGATCTCGCCCGTGCCTCTTTTGTCTTAGGAGAAGAAGATTTAGATCGCCGCGCCGTCCGGCGCTTCTTTGCGCCGCCGAGAGAGCGCCTGCGCGCTGCAGCCCATCCTGGCTTGTTCACTTGACGCCCACGCGCGATGGCCAAGGCATCTGCTGGCACATTTTCGGTAACGATGGAACCTGCCGCGATATAAGCGCCGTCTCCAATGCGCACCGGCGCGACCAGCGCTGAATCGCTGCCAATAAAAACGCGCTTCCCCACTTTTGTCTCGTACTTTGCGGCGCCGTCATAGTTGCAGGTAATCGTGCCGGCACCGACGTTTGTTTCGCTGCCGATCGTTGCATCTCCCAGATAGCTTAGGTGGGGCGCTTTAGCGCGCTCATGCAGGGTGGTTTTCTTCATCTCCACGAAACTGCCCACGTGAGCCCCCTCGCGAACATCGTTTCCGGGCCGCAACCGGGCGAATGGCCCGAGCCTCGCGCCTTTGGCGATGCGTGAGGATTCAATGCTGGTATGCGAAGCAATCTCCGCATCGTCCTCGACACGCACATCCATCAGCACACAGTTAGCGCCGATTCTGCATCGCGCGCCGATCCGGGATTTTCCGAGGATCTGCGCCCCGGGCTCAATGACTGTGTCCGGTCCCACCGTCACTTCCGGGTCGATCGTGACGGTTTCCGGCAAGTACATGGTGACGCCGGAGTCCATCAATTCCTTCGCTTTTCGGCCCCGAAGAATCCGGTCGATATCTGCTAGTTCCGCGCGGGTGTTGCAACCCAGCACCTCATTCGCATCGGCCACGACGTGCGCGAGCACGCGTTCGTTGCGTTGTCGCAGCACTCCGATCGCATCCGTAAGGTACCGTTCATGGTGCTTGTTATCCGCGCGGAGACTCGAGAGGCAGGGCCACAGTTTTTCGAGTGTGAAGCAATACACGCTCGAATTTATTTCGCGAATTGCGCGTTGCTCTGGAGACGCAGCCGAATCTTCAACGATTGCCTCTACCCGGCCCTCATGATCGCGGACGATTCGTCCGTAGCCGGACGGATCCGGAATCTCCGCACTAAGAATCGTGGCTGCTGCTTCGCCTCGGCGATGTGTATCGAGTAGCGCCGCCAGAGTTTCCGTCCGCAAAAGTGCCGCGTCACCCGCAAGCACCAGCGCGAATTTCGAGCTTTTGCGAATCGCACGGCGCGCAACTTGCATCGCGTGACCGGTTCCTCGCTGCGGGGCTTGCAAAACAGTCTGCGTTCCCAGTGCTTGCGCAACCGCGCCCACTTGTCCAGCCTGATGGCCCACCACCACCAGGATTTGCGCAGGTTTCAGCGGCTGGCAAGCGCGCACGACATGCTCAAGCAGCGGTCTGCCGCCCGCTCGATGCAGGACTTTCGCAAGCTCGGAACGCATGCGCGTTCCTTTTCCCGCGGCAAGAATAACGATGGTCACATCTGATGAGGACATGTCGCTAGAGCAGCGATTCGGCGTGCACGGCTGGTCCGCTGGCCGGTAAGGCGGATGCCTGCTCTTCCGTGGTTTCCGTCCAAAGTGAATGGTCGTCGAGCAAGCGCGTGACGAGCTGCGTATGCAGCGCGTGCCCCGCCTTGTGGGCTACGATGCGCGCTTGAAGCGGACGGCCTACGAGTGCCAAATCCCCAATTAAATCGAGTGCCTTGTGCCGCCCAAACTCATCGGGGAAGCGCAGCGGGCCATTCAAGATGGATTGATCGTCCATCACAATCGCATTGGCCAGTGAACCGCCTCGAATCAATCCCATTTTTTGCAGAGCCAGGAGTTCTTTCACGAAAGTGAACGTCCTTGCAGGCGCCAGTTCGCGGCTAAAAGACTCGCGGTTTACGACCAACTCAACTTCCTGCGGGCCGGCCGCAGGATGATGATAGTCGACAAAGCAATGAATTCGAAACTCCTCGGCCGGATAAATGCCGATGCGGCGGTCGCCGTCCGAAAACTCAAGTGGCTTGAGAACCCGCAAATATCTACGGAGTCGTCGCAGCCGCCGCGTCCCAGCCTGCGCGAGTAAATCGATGAACGGCATTGCGGAGCCGTCGAGAATCGGCAGTTCGAGAGCATCGATCTCAACGTAAACGTTGTCGATGCCAGAGCAATAGAGCGCCGCGAGCAGGTGCTCCGTGGTCGAGATCAGAACGCTCTGCCGCATCAAGCTTGTCGCATAGCTGACTCGCGCAACATTACCGACGTGCGCCGAAATCTGGAAACCATCCAGATCAACTCGCCGAAAGACGATCCCGGTATCCGCAGGCGCGGGCACGAGCCGCAGTCGACTTTCTACAGCAGTATGCAGCCCGATTCCGGAGACCTCTGCTGGTCGAGCTATGGTCTGCTGATATGACATTGGTAGGGTTTTATTCTAGTCGCATTTTGGCTGCCGCGAGCGTCCTATTTAGCCTCGCATTTTCAATCAATTACGAGGGCATCCTAGCCTTTCGATCGATTGCCGTTGTAAAGATGCAACAATCTCCCTAATTACCGTGTGGACCAAAATGAACAGGCCCGAGGCAAATCGGTGGCGAATGCCTCGATAACCCTAAGTTGTCCGAGTTCGACCGTACGGGTAAGATGGCGGTAGATGGCATCCCCATTTAACATTCTGCCGGAGCCGCCTACACCGGACCTCGCGGCACAGCACCGCCCTCCGTGGCTCAAGGTGCGTTTCCACGGAGGAAAGAATTATCAGGACCTGAATCGCATCATGCGCGCGCTAGATCTGCACACGGTGTGCGAGAGTGCGCGCTGCCCAAATATGGGCGAATGCTGGGAGCACCGCACGGCGACGTTCATGATTCTGGGAAATATCTGCACGCGGGCATGCGGCTTCTGCGCCGTGCCGAGCGGCAAGCCTCTTGGTGCGCCGGAACAAGACGAGCCCGAGCGCGTGGGTCAAGCAGTCGAAGGGATGGGCCTCCGCTACGCGGTTGTCACGTCTGTTAATCGGGACGATCAACCGGACGGCGGTTCCGGCATGTTCGCCCGAACCATTTCCGAGATCCGCCGGCGCGTGCCGGGTTGCAAAATCGAGGTACTTATCCCGGATTTTCGCGGCGACTGGAACGCACTCGCAACGGTCATGAACGCGCGGCCGGACGTGCTGAATCACAACATGGAGACTGTCCCACGGCTCTATCGACGCGTGCGGAAAGGCGCGGTTTATGGACGTTCGCTCGAGCTATTGCGGCGTGCGCGGGAAATGTCTCCCGAGACACCGACGAAAACCGGAATGATGCTTGGCCTGGGGGAGACTCGCGACGAGGTGCTTTCTGCGATGGCAGAAATTGCTGCGCAGGGAACCTGCATTCTGACGCTCGGCCAGTACATGCAGCCGACGCCCGGGCATTTGCCAATCGAGCGATATGTTCATCCGGATGAATTTGCAGAATTCAAACGTCTGGGAGAGCAAATGGGGTTCAAGCACGTCGAAGCAGGGCCATTGGTTCGCTCGTCCTACCACGCTTTCGAACAGGAAGAAGCCGCTCGAATTTCAATTCCGTAGCCGACGTATTCCGCACGGAACACTTCAAAGGGATTTAGTGTGCCGAGCTAGCCGCTAAGAAGGCAGTGGCCAATTCACGAGCGCGCGCCGCGCACGCAGAATCCTGTGTTCCCGAATTCTGTGCGGCTCGAAAATATTCAGAGGCCTTCTGATTGTGCCCCATTTCGGCGTGCAGATTACCCACCAGCAGCAGAAAAACGGGATTGTGCGGATAGCGAAACGCGAGCGGCTCAGCGACGGCGAGTGCATCGCTGTAACGCGAATCGAACGTGCGCAGGTTTCGCGCTAGATAGAACCGCGAATCCACGGAGAAAAAAACGCCCCGCTCTATGCCGATCCTCATTTGGCGAATCCCCTCCTCCTTATTTCCTCCGGGTATACCCATGAAAAAGCGGAGCATTTTGGCGACAGCGGAAAGAGTGTCCACATAATAGTTGTAGAGGCCGACGCCGGCTGTCGCGTCCGCCATGTCTGGATCGAGTTGGAGCGCACGAAGAAATTCGCTCCGCGCCGCCACGCCTACGTGGGCGACGTTGCGTTTCTCATCTCGCAACGCAAAGAGCCGCGCCTTCAGTGCAAGACCGAGACCGGCATACACGTGCATTTCAGCGGTATCGGAAACCGCAATCTTTTGTCGCGCAAGATCGATCGCTTTATCTGCGAGAGCAAAATATGCATCATCGGCCTGAATCTTAGGGCGCTTCCAGGCGTCGAGCATGCCCCACTTGAGTTCACAAGCGGAACAGAACGCTTTCCACCACTCCGCCTCAGCTTCGACGAGATAGCCAATCGGGCTGTCCGGCTGCGATTGTTGAATCAGTTTCGCTGTGGCGATCGCCGCGTCGGGATCACCAGAGTACGTTTGGTCGAGTGATTTAGCGGCTTCAGGAGAAAGAACAATGTTGGCAGCTTGGGCCGAGCAGGCGAAGCAAAACGCCGACGCAATGCATGCGAAATTTCTCAGTACGCGCAGCCGGTTTACGCAAATCGCCCTGAACTTCATCGCTTGGGCCGTCATTTTACCCTCTTCACCCATCCGGCCAGCCACGCCGCGGTCACGTACATCGCAAACGCCTCCAAGGCAAACGGGAGAAAGCCCAAGTAGCCCGGGGCTGGCATCTCGAAAATTTTCTGACGTTGGAACATCGGAAACGTGTAATGCCACTTGGCGCCCGCCCAATTGTTCCAGAATTCCCAGAGCAAGCCGCAAATCCATCCGCCGAGCAGGAATCCGTAAAGCCGCCGTCCGAAACCCTCTGAAAGATCGCCGAGGAAGGAGGGTAAGGCCAGTCGTCGGTTGATCGGATCGAGCAATAGAACGAAGCCGATCCAGACAAGGCCGAAAAGATATGATGCGGCCGTTCGCGGCACGCATAGAGGCACAACCAAGCATGCAATGCCCGACACAATCAAAACATTCTCTGCGCCGCGCGAAATCTTCCAAGGATAAATAGGTATCGGAGGCAAAAGCGCCTGCACGAGGTCCGCCGTCTCAAACAGTGCCGGCGTGATGGTTGCAAATGACCATGCGTAACCGAATAGTGCGGCGGCGGAATTTTTCGGCACGCCGACGTACGTCCAATTGTCCAATCGCAGATTGTAGGCCTCAAAAATCAGCCAGAGGGGGATGGAAAGCAGAGCCATACGCGCAAGAGTGAGTGGCGCGCTGCGCAGCCGTGACCTGCCGGTCACGGCAAAAGTCGACGCGTCCGCGATCAAAAGATAGGCGCTCCAGGCTGTGGGCGTGAAGTAGGTGAAGACGGGTTCGGCATGCAGAAAGAGCATGCACTCAGCAGCGATCACGGTGCCGATGCCGATCCAGCCGTATGCGGGGAATTTGCGTCGGCGACGCACGCGGAAAAACCCAAAGACAAGGACCGCGACGGTGGCTGCTAGGGCGGCGATACCTACATCGGAACTGAGCGAAGGCATGCGGGCTGCGTAGTCCTCGAGTCGCTTGTATGTTAGCGCAGAAGCTCTGCTTTCTTGTTATCCTCGCGTGCTTGCTTGACCAATCAATCCGATGAGTGAAACGCCAAAGCTCGAGCGCGGCCTTGGCCTCGTGCAAGCCACCTCGCTCAACATCACTTTCATGGTCGGAATCGGACCATTTGTCGTGATCCCGCTCGTGATCAAGGCGATGGGTGGTCCGGGAAGTCTGATTGCGTGGGTCGCGGGCGCAGTGCTGGCTTCGGCAGACGGCTGCATTTGGGCCGAGCTCGGCGCAGCGATGCCGGAAGCGGGCGGCAGTTACGTTTATCTGCGACGTGCCTACGGCGCGGAGCGATGGGGAAAGCTATTTTCCTTCTTATACATCTGGCAGACGCTGTTTCAGGGCCCGCTTAGCATCGCTTCCGGCGCGTTGGGATTCGCAGACTACTCCAGATATTTGACGCCGCGCTGGCAGGGCGTAAATCGCCTGGTGGGAGCTCTCGGTTCGCACAGTAGCAACGTGGTCGCGGCCATCGTGGTCCTTTTGGTAGTAGTGCTGCTTTACCGGCGCATCGAGGAAATCGGCCGCATTTCGGTGATCTTTAGCGTGGTGGTGATTGCAACAATCCTGTGGATCGTCTGGGGCGGCGCCACGCACTTTAATCCGCAGCAAATTTTTGGTTCGACAGCCGCGCATCCGAAGGTTTCGTGGATCTTTTTTGCCGCCTTGGGACACGCAACCGTGCAAACCGCCTATAGTTATCTCGGCTATTACAACGTTTGCAATCTCGGCGGCGAAATGCAGAATCCTGAGCGCAACATCCCGCGCGCCATTTTCATTTCGATCGCGGCGATCACGGTGCTTTATCTCGCCATGCAAACCAGCATCCTCAGTGTGATTCCTTGGCGTGAGGCCGCGAACTCAACGCACATTGCCAGCACATTCATCGAGCGCCTATATGGAAGCGACTGGGCGCTGCTGGCCACGGGGTTGATTTTATTGACAGCGCTGGGCTCTGTTTTCGCCGCTACGCTCGGCTATTCGCGGGTGCCCTACGCGGCGGCAGCGGACGGAAATTTCATCTCGATTTTTGCGCGCCTGCATAACACGAAACGGTTCCCGTACGTCTCACTTCTGGCACTTGGAGGGGCTGCGATCGTCTTCTGTTCGTTGCTGCAGCTGAGCCAGGCTATTCGCGGGATCCTGGCAATGCGCTGTATCATCCAATTCGTCGATCAAGCAATCGGTTTGGTTCTGTTGCGGCGCCGTTGGGCGAGCGGAAAGTTGCCTTTTCGCATGTGGGCATATCCGCTGCCGGTAATGATCGCAGTAGCGGGTTGGCTCGCGCTTTTTCTGGCAACGGGACCAAAACCCATGCTCGCTTCACTTGCCGCAGTTCTGGCAGGGGTGTTCACATATTTAGTTCGCGCGCGGTGGCTGCATCAGTGGCCTTTTGCCGGCGCGTTCCAGGAGATCGCCTGATGACGGGCAGCAAACGAAAAATGGTTTTTGCGTTCCTGTTGATTACTTCGGTAGCTGCATCGGCTGGACAAAGCGTGGCGCAGTCGTTGCCTGAGACTGTCGAGGCGATCCATAAGGCGCGCGTTGCCACGCGGATTCTTTATGTCACCGCCCATCCCGACGACGAAACGGCAGGCCTGCTTGCCTACCTTTCGCGCGGACTTGGTGCCGATGTCGCGATCCTGACGATCACGCGCGGTCAGGGTGGCCAAAACGCGATCGGCCCCGAACAGGATGGCCCTCTAGGCGTGATACGAACGACCGAATTGCTGGCAGCCGACAGCCAGTACGGCGTTCATCAATATTTCACCCGAGCCGTGGACACGGGATTTTCCAAGAGTCCGGAGCGGACCATGAAAATCTGGGGCGATCGCTTGCCGCTCGAAGACATGGTCCGCGTGATTCGCATGTACCGTCCGCAAGTAGTGATCAACGGATGGGGTGGTGTGCACTTTGGCCATGGCCAGCACCAGGCCAGTGGAATTTACACTCCTCAGGCGGTTGCCGATGCGGCCGATCCCAACAAGTTTCCGGAGCAGATCGCGGAAGGACTCCCGGCTTGGAAAGTGTCTCTCGAACTGCGGCCGGCGAATTTCGGGTTCGGCCCAACCGCCGCGCAATCAAGTCCTGCTGCGGCCGTCACGTTTCCTATAAATGATGTTTCACCGCTGTGGGGCAAGAGCTATGTAGAAATGGGAATGGAGGGCCATCAGCAGCATCGCTCGCAGGGAACTCCTTCACTTTTCGGCAATCCTTTTTTTCGCCGGCCCGTCGCGCTAATCGCGGAAAATGGACAGAATGCCGGTGGCGGATTTGATCCTAAGCTAGTCGATCAACCGATCACTTCACTCGCCGAAAGATTCCCTCAATTGAGGGAAGTACTCGAGCCCGTACTCGCGGATGCTGATCAGAATCTCGCGGCGGCGGCCAAATCGGCGCTGGAAGCAGACCGCACTACTGCCGCAAGATCGCTTGCAGCTGCGGGGAAAGAAATCACCCAGTTGCGTGAGAAGATTTCTGCTGACGCCCCGGCCCTCTGGGAAATTAACCAAATTCGCGACCGAATCAACTCTGCGCTTGCCGACGATGTTGCGCTGCCCGTCGACCTGCAGGCCAATAAGCACGAGCTGGTCGCCGGCGAAAGCTTTGCCGTCAACGTGAGTTTTCCAGATAAGCCCGCGACGTCCGTGACGTGGACTGTCGATCGTTCAACCTTGCTGCTGCCAAAGGGCTGGACCGACACGCTGAACGAGAGGCCGGCCGGGACTTATCAATTTGACGTAACCATCCCGTCTGACGCCGAACCTCCCAAGTCTCCTGCGGATGCCGTCCTGCCCTTTCCATCACCATTGGTACGCTTCGCGTTGCGCCTCAATCTCGATGATTACGACTTCGTCGTCGAAAAAGCCGTCGAATCGAGCGAGGCAAAAACCACCGGCATCGAAACGTATCCGCTTGAATTGGTTCCTGCGGTTACCTTGACTGTCGAGCCTACGCAGATCATGGTTCCAATTCAGCACGCCGCCGCACCCGTGGAATTATTGGCGCGCATTCGCTATCACGCGACGAAACCCGCGCAGGTGACCGTTGGCCTGGATGCGCCCGAGGGGTGGAGCGTAAAACCTGTCGCGCCGCTAAATTTTTCCGACTCCTCCGATCAATTGATCCGCTACGTTGCCAGGCCACGGGCGAAGGTCGCTGCCGGAGCCTACGCCCTTCATCCCTACGCGAAACTCGGTGTTGAGACATTTCGCACGTCACTCGAACCGATTCCCACGCTGCCAACGCGCGATTGGAGCGAGCCGGCGGACGCGACCGTGCATGTCCTCGATCTCGTAATTCCGAA
>JASHRM010000023.1 GCA_030037315.1 Candidatus Acidiferrales bacterium | reverse complement strand
AACGCCGCGATCGAGGCCGCTCGCGCCGGCGAACACGGCTTGGGATTTGCCGTCGTCGCTGAGGAAGTCCGCAAGCTGGCGGAAAAATCGACTCAGTCGACCAAGGAAATTTCCGAGCTGATCGAAGGCATTCAAAAAGAAGCGCGAGAAGCCGTCGAAAACATGGAACGCAGCACCAACATGGTTCAGGAAGGATTGGTTTTGAATAAGGACCTGAGCCTGGCTCTCGACAAAATCTCGGATGTCGTTTCCGAAGTCTACAAATTCTCGCAGGAAATCGGCGCGGCAACGATGGAGCAATCCAACGGTTCGGCGCAGATTGCCAAGGCCACGAATCGGCTCACCGAAATCACGCAGGAAATCAATTCTTCAGTCGAAGAGCAGGCTTCCGGCGCGCAGGCAGTGGTGCGTTCGATGGAACGCATGCGCGAATTGGTGCAGCAATCCACCTCTAGCTCCACGGAGCTCGCAGCGACAGCCGAGCAGATGTCCAAGCTTTCGCGAGGCATGCTGGATTCGATGGACCGTTTCGCGCTGGACGAGAATCACGCTGAGAGAAGCCACGGACAGCAGCGCCGTCCGGGGTCGTCGACTTCGCGGAATGATTCCGCGGAATACTCGGAACTAGTTCGGGTCTAAGCCCTCCAACCATGGACAAGGAAATTCAGGTTGTCGGTTTTCGAATCGGCCGTGAGACGTTCGGCCTTCCCATTTCAATCGTCCGGGAAATCGTGCGCGTCCCCGAAATCACGTCGGTGCCGAACGCGCCTGACTACATTGAAGGAGTCATCAACCTCCGCGGGCGGATTATTCCCATCGTCGACCTGCGAAAGCGGTTCGGCGAGAAATCGTTTCAGCCCGACAAGAAAAATCGCATCGTCGTGGTCGAACTCGAAACACGCGCGATCGGACTGATCGTCAATTCCGCATCGGAAGTGCTGCGAATTCCGCCCTCTGAAATTGAAGAGCCCAACAACGTCTTCAAGGAAGGCGAACTGAACTACATCACCGGAGTTGGAAAGATGCACGGGCGTCTCGTCATCCTTCTGGATTTGAACAAGGTGCTCCAGCGCGGCGAGCTGAGCCAGCTCGATGAAGCCGCCGATTCTGCTGCCGTTCCGGTGGGCAGCGCGGGAAGAGTCCTTTAGCAGCCGGCAAGTACTAAAACGGAGCACGAATGTCCACAACACTCACCGAGATTCCGCTCACCGATGCCGAACTCAAACTGCTGCAAACACTGGTGTATCAGGAATGCGGGATGTATTTCGACGAACGGCGAACGCATTTCTTGCGCGATCGCCTGCAGCGGCGAATCAAGGTTTGCGAACTCGATTCGTTCTACAGCTATTACCGGCTGCTCACCAGCCGTGAAGGGAAAAAAGAACTAACCGCCCTGCTCGAAAATCTCACGGTCAACGAGACCTCCTTTTTCCGAATCCGCCCGCAGCTGGAACTTTTCCAGAAAGTCGTGCTCGAGGAGTTGCTCAAGAGAAAACAGGAGCGGCGCGATTGGTCCATTCGAATCTGGAGCGCGGGATGTTCCACCGGCCAGGAACCCTACACACTGGCGATTCTGGTTTGCGATGCGCTCGCTTACTACTATTTGCGGAATCCGCTTCCTTTCGATATGCCCACGCCGAAGCCGCTGATTCCCCCGCCGTGGAAAGTCGAAATCATCGCGTCGGATATCAACTACTCGGCGTTGCTCACCGCGCAGCAGGGGGTTTACACCGAAGCGCAAATGGAAACGGTGGACTACACGTGCCGATTGCGCTATTTCGACAAAGTCGGCGACAAATATGCCGTAAAGCCTGCGCTAAAGAGCCTCGTTCAGTTCGATTTTCACAATTTGAAAACCGAATATTTGCCGCAGCGCAATGACGCGATTTTCTGCCGCAACGTGATGATTTATTTCGACGAAGCCGAGCAAAAGCGGCTGATCGAAAAATTCCATCGCTGTTTGAATCCCGATGGCTATCTTTTCGTCGGCCATGCGGAAAGCCTTTTCGGGCTTACGACTCGGTTCCACATGATTCATCAGCACAACGCGACCGTATACCAGCGAATCGAGGGGGCGCAGTGACGTTTCCGTCTGATGAACAGGCCGCCGAGCTTCGCGAGCTCTTTTTCGAGAGCGCGGAGGAAATTCTCCAGGGCATGAACGAAGCCGGCCTGGCGCTCGAGGAACGCCCCGGCGATATCGAACAGCTGCGCCAGGTGCGCCGCGCCGTCCACACGCTGAAGGGCGATTCGGCCGCGTGCGGTTACCGTCAACTCAGCGAACTTGCCCACGACTTAGAGGACGTGCTCACGCCGGAGTTGGCGCAGCAGAGCGGCGGCTTGATCGCCGAAGTAATTCTCACGGCTGCCGATACTTTCCATGAAATGTTGGCAGCTTACCGAAACAAGCTGCAACCTCCCGCCGGCGCGGCGTTGCGCGACCACATTCAGCGGCTTCTGAACGGACCCACCGACCGCGAAGCCGATGTTCTTGCCGACGCGACCTTTGAGTGGACCGAGTACGAGCGATTGATGATCGTCGAGTCGATTCGCCGGGGCGAAACCGTTTTCAACATCGCGCTCCAGCTCGATCCCGAGACTCTCCTGCCTGCGGCGGCTTTCGAGCTCGCACGCAAGGCACTGGAAAAAGCAGGAAGGATCCTTGCGCTGCGGCCGGAAGCTGGAGCGTCCGCGGAAAACGTGCAATTGATACAAGCCGCTCTGGCCACGAATCAATCTACTGACTGGATTCGGAAGCAATGCCTGGTACCTTCGGTCGTGAAAAAGATTTCGGTGGACCGGACACCGCTTCTCGAAACGCCCGCGCGCGACCTGCTGGATATTCTGGTCGAATCAGAAGCGCAAGCCGTCTCCGCTGGTGTTAAGACCGGGCCGATCGATTCCTCGTCAAATGCCGAGGAAGAAGGTCATGAAGCCGGATCGACGGCAGGCTTGGCGCACGCAGCCGCGGAAAATACTTTGCGCGTGGACGCGGGCCGGATCGATGCGGTGATGAATCTTGTAGGCGAGCTGATCATCGGGAAGTCCATGCTGCAGCGGGCCATCAACGAATTCGAGCGGCGCCACGCGAAAGATCCCGTTCGCATGAAACTGGCCGATGCGCTTGGATTCCAGTCGCGAGTGCTCGGCGAATTGCAAAAATCCGTAATGAAAATTCGCATGGTTCCCGTCGAGCAGCTCTTCCGGCGGTTTCCGCGAATCGTTCGCGACGTCGCAAGGCTTCGCAGCAAAGATATTGGCCTGGAAGTGGCAGGGCAGAGCACGGATTTGGATAAGGGCATCCTTGATGCGCTGGCGGATCCGATGGCACATCTGGTTCGCAATGCCGCCGACCATGGCATCGAAGAGTCTGCCGAACGCCAGGCGGCAGGGAAGCCCGCGCGCGGAACGATTCGCTTGAACGCATATCACGATGGCGATCAGGTGGTGATCGAAGTTACAGACGATGGCCGCGGCCTAAATCGCGACAAGATTGTCCGCCGCGCCGTAGAGCAGGGCATCATCACTTCGGAAAAAGTCCCGCAGCTCAACGAATCCGAGGCGCTGCAATTGATTTTCGCGCCGGGTTTGAGCACCGCGGATGAAGTGACGGAGATTTCCGGCCGCGGCGTCGGCCTCGACGTTGTCAAATCGTCGCTCGAAACGCTCAAAGGCTCGATCGAGCTGGAAAGCACGCCGGGCAAAGGCACCACGTTCCGTCTTATGGTTCCGCTCACCCTTGCGAGTATTCAGGCGCTGCTTTTCCGCGTGAACGGCAGGCTATACGCCGTGCCGATTGCCTCCGTCGGGGAAATCACCCGAATCACGGAAGGCGATATTCATCGCGTGGAAGATCACGAGGTATTCCAGTTGCGCCAGCAGGTGCTGACTCTGGTGCGGCTCGACCGGCTGGAAGCAGATGGTTCTGCAGAAAAAAGCAAACGCATCTTCGTGATTGTGATCAGTCTCGGTGGCCGGCGCTTCGGGCTTGCAGTGGATAGCCTGATGGGCGAAGAAGAGCTGGTGATCAAGGCGCTCGAAGACCAGCTGGTCACATCGCCCCTGGTCAGCGGCGCTTCGATTTTGGGCGACGGCACGGTCGTGCTGATTCTCAACGTGCCTGCCGTCGTTTCACATCTGTCGAGAATTCCGGCATTGGGAGCAATCGCGTGAGCGAAAAGATCCGCGTGCTGGTTGTGGATGATTCCGCACTGATGCGGAAATTGATTCCCCAGATTCTCGCGCAGGATTCCAAGATAGAAGTGGTCGGCACGGCGATGGACGGCCTGATCGGCTTGAAAAAGATCCAGGAATTGCATCCACACGTGGTCACGCTCGACCTGGAAATGCCGCGGATGGATGGAATCGAGATGCTGCGCGAGATCACTCGCAAGCACCGCGTTCCTGTAATCGTGGTGAGCGCGCATACAGAGGAAGGCGCTTCGCTCACGCTGAAAGCCTTGTCGCTCGGCGCGTTCGATTTCGTCACCAAGCCGCAGGAAGCTGCGTCCGGAAGAATGATGCAGATTGCGTCGGAACTCGGACTGAAGATCAAAGTGGCGGCTGCGTCAGGCGTTCCGAAGATGATCATTACGGAAACGGCTCCGAAGCGCCGCGAGCGCAAAACATTTTCGACACAACCCCGATGGCCAACTCGCGTGGTTGCGATCGGCATTTCTACCGGCGGGCCCAACGCCCTCCAATATCTTTTTTCGCAGCTGCCGGAAGACTTTCCCGGTTGCATTCTGGTGGTCCAGCACATGCCCGAGGGTTTCACGGAGATGTTCGCGCGGCGATTGAATGAAAGTTCGGCTATCGAGGTGAAGGAAGCGCAATCCGGGGACATGTTGCTTGCGGGCCGCGCGTTGATTTGCCCAGGCAACCGGCACATGAAGGTCGTTCGGATGGAGCATGGCGACGTGGCGATTCTCGTCGATCAGCCGCGCGTGAATGGCCATCGCCCGTCGGTGGATGTGCTCTTTAATTCCGTGGCGAACGTTCTCGGCAACAAAGCCGTCGGCGTGCTGATGACGGGCATGGGCGATGATGGTGCTGTGGGCCTGGGAGCCGTGCAAGCATCCGGCGGGTTCACCATCGCGCAGAGTCCGGATACGTGCGTGGTCGACAGCATGCCGAGGTCCGCGATCGAGCGCGGCTTTGCTGCGAAAGTCGTTTCACTCTCAAATCTTGCGAATACGCTTCAATCGAAATGCATGCCGGAAAAACCGGCGCCTGAACCCTCATCGGCGCAAGCCGAAGAAGTTTCTTCAAGAAGGAGATCGTCATGAAACAGTTCGAACCATTGTCCCGCAAGGACCAACAGCCCGTCCGTTATCTGATCGTGGACGACTCGGTCTTCGCACGGAAGAGCCTCGCCAAAATGGTGGAAAGTTTTGGCGGTCAAGTTGCGGGCGAAGCAGGCGACGGCTGCACGGCGATCACGGAATACGCCCGCACGAAGCCGGACATCGTCCTGATGGACATCACCATGCCCCAGATGGAGGGCATCGAAGCGGTCGAGCGCATTGTCCAGGAGCATCCCGAGGCGCGCGTCGTGATGGTTTCGTCCGTCGGCTATCAGGACAACATTCTGGCGGCCCTGCAAAAGGGAGCGCGGCATTTCGTGCAGAAGCCGGTGAAGCCAGATGCGCTGTACGAAATTATTCGCTACGTGCTGAATGATGACGCGGTGCCGGTCGGCGCGACGGAGGCGAAGTAGCGATGAAAATGGATCTCATCCAGCCGTTTATCGGCTCGCTCGACGCCGTTCTTGCGGAGATGATGCACGAACCCGCCTCAATCGCCGATCTGGCGATGGAGGAAGATGGCTACCGAAGGAAAGGGCTCGCCGCGGAAGTCACGTTTAAGGGACAGATTGAAGGCCGCATCATTCTGGATATGGAGCCGCGAGCGGCCGCGAAAGTCGCAAGCTACCTGGCCGGAGCAGACGTCGATCCGTCAGAGCCGATGGTATCCGAAGCGGTTTCCGAACTCGCGAATATGGTGATCGGAAACGCGGTCACGCAGTTGAACGACCGGGGATTCCAGTTCAAGGTCTTTCCTCCTGCGCTACTTACGCAGGAGCAATGCGCGAAAGCAGGTAGCGATTCGGAAGCCACCGTTCTGTGCTTTGCCACGGCGTGCGGCAACGTCTATCTGAATATCGCCATGAAATATCACGCCCGCCGCTCGCGCGAACGCTCGCCCATGGCCGTCGCCTAGCGATAACAACAATTTTATCCAGAGGGCTGCCGGATTCTCAGTCGTCCAAACCGGCGCCCTTCGCAAACACCGCGAAGACTGCGGCGCCCGCGAGCTTGGATCGGAATCTTAGCTTAATTCATGTGTGATATCCTGCGCACGGCTCATGCGAACGGCGGAAAATTATGGACAGGAGGCGTGCGCCCCCGCGTACAGATGTTGAGATTTTCTGATAAATGAAGAAACAACCGACGTGCCCCTGCTGTGGTTTTGATTTCGAATTCAAGCCCGTTCTCATCGGCGTTCCGTTCCAGTGCCCGAACTGCGGCAAGCAACTGCGAACATCGCAGCTTTACGCAATCTGTATCAAGTCGATCGCACTTTTAGCAAGCATAGCTATCCCGCTGTACTTTGGTTTCCGTTGGTATTACGTTTGCCTCGCGGCAGCCCTCTTATATGCGCCGTCGTACTATGTCGCAGCGATTCTCGCGCGAGCCACAGCTCCGCCAAACCTTGAAGACGCTTCCGACATCCTTACATTAGTCCAAAAATAGATCAGGCGGGCGGCCGACCTTTTAGAAAGCGTCACAGAGCGTTACAGTGCAGTTCCAGCCTCGCATGAATTGTCCGCTGCTCAACGTGAATGCGCCAATCAGCGGTTG
>JASHRM010000284.1 GCA_030037315.1 Candidatus Acidiferrales bacterium | reverse complement strand
GCAGAAGCACGGGATCCGACTCATTGCGCCTCACAAGAGCAATCGTTGCCGGAAGAATACCCAGGACGGCCGCGAACTGCGTCGTTACTGCCGTCGCTGGAAAATCGAGCGCCTCTTCGCCTGGCTGCACAACTTCCGCCGACTGGTCAGCCGTTGGGAATATCATGACGTCAATTTCCTCGGCATGGTCCAACTCGGCTGTCTCATCATTCTCCTGAGGCATTTATGAGATGGCCTCTAGCTATTTGCTTCGGGCCTATTTTGCTTTCGGGGATGCGGCGAATAGTTCAGGTCGCTAAGCAAGCGGTTTTCTGTAGAATATAGTCGAGGTTCTATGGACGCGATAAGAGTAATTCTCGCCGGGGGATTGGTCCTCGGCGTGATGGTTCTGCTCCATGAATACGGTCATTTTATCGCCGCAAAATTGTGCGGCGTGCGCGTGGATGTTTTTTCGATTGGTTTCGGTCCCAGGATTTGGGGAGTCAAGCGCGGCGACACGGACTATCGCATAAGCGCGCTCCCGCTGGGCGGCTACGTCCGCATGGCGGGCGATAATCCCGTGGAAGAGCGCACCGGAGCGCCGTACGAGTTTCTTTCGCGCCCCCGCTGGCAGCGATGCATCATCGCGGTCGCGGGCCCGGCGATGAACGTCTTTCTCACGTTCGCGATCCTTTTCGGCATTTATTGGTTTAAGGGAATGCCGGCCGACCGTTACCTGAGCGAGCCGGCTCAAGTTGCGGCGCTGCCTTCAGACGTAAAGGCTGATCCCGCGCACGTGATTCCGGGCGACCGGATCACCGCGGTGAACGCAACAAAAACTCCGACCTGGGAAAGCGTGATGGAGCAGGTCAGCAAGTCGAAGCCCGGCGATTCGATCAATCTTACGGTGCAGCGGGACGGAGGCCCGGTCAACCTGACCGAGCAGATCCCTCAGAGTGCAAACGCGATGGATGCCGTCGTGGGTTATCCGGCGCTGTCCGCGGTGCTGGACGAAGTTGCTATCGGCACCCCGGCCGAGCGAGCGGGGCTGAAGCGCGATGACACAATCGTTGCGGTAAATGGACAGCCGGTTGTCAGCTGGATGCAGTTGACCGATCAGGTGCAGGACTCGGGTGGCCGAACCGTCCATTTCGTGGTGCGCCGCGATGGGAAAGACATCCCGATCGATGTGACTCCGGCGAAAGGAATGGACGCGGACGGCCAGATGACCTGGGAAGTCGGCGTGATGCGGAAGACGGATGAAACCTATGACCGTCAAAATTTCCTGGACTCCCTGAAGGATGCAGGCGTGGCGACGTATGCGAGCACGCGCGGCATCGGCCAAGTGCTCGCCGGTCTTTTCAGCGGCAAAGTTTCCGTACGCGATTTGCAAAGCGTGGTCAGCATCGCGCGCGAATCCGAACGCGCCGCCGAACACGGGCCGATGCGCCTGCTTGAATGGACCGCAATCATCAGCTTGAATCTTGGGTTGATAAATCTGCTGCCGATCCCGATCCTCGACGGCGGCCACGTGCTGATGCTGGCGATTGAGGGCGCGATGCGGCGCGATTTGAGCGTGGCATTTAAGGAACGGTTCGTGCAGGTCGGATTGGTTTTCCTGCTCGGATTCTTTGCGCTCGTGATGTACAACGACATTCTGAAAATTTTCCAGGTGCATTACTAAACCGCTGCAAACTGATTGCAGGGGCTTGCCACTCAGCAGCGCTGCCGCGCACGACCAACTTTTCTGTTGGAATTTCGAGACAGGCGTATTACATGTTTTGCTAGAATAGCTAGAGAAAATGTCCGTAACACCTGCACACCGCGTTTCCACCGGGGAACGCATCAATGAACAGGCGCCGCCGGGGCATCTGCAGCGCGAGCTAACCGCGCGCCGGATTCGGCTTACGCGACAGCGCCGGGTGGTGGTGCAAGTGATGGAGTCCGCCGCGCGCCACATGGACGCGGAGGAAATCCTGAATCTTGCGCAGCAAATCGATAAGGGCATCACGCGCGTCACCGTGTATCGCACGCTCGATTTGCTCAAGCGGCATGGCCTGATCGACGAATTGGATTTGTTGCACCTGCGCGGGCACCGCCATTACTACGAAAGCCACGGCGAGCGCGACCACATCCATGTTGCGTGCATCAGCTGCGGGAAGGTCCGCGAAGTGGAAAGCCCCCTCTACGAAGAACTGAAGAAGCAGATTGCCAGCGACTGCGGCATCGAAATCAGCATCGCGCGCACGGAAATCGGCGGAATCTGCGACGACTGCCGCGCAAAGTCATAACGCTGCGCAATTCCTGCTCTGCGCTTTCTGAACGCGATTATTTCTGGGCGGCAAAAAACCGTTTGATGCTATCGATATCTTTCATCACTTGCTCGCGCAGCTCGGCCGGGCCGGCAAATTTGCGCTCGTTGCGCAGGCGCTGCCAAAAGCGAATTTCGAGATCGCCGCTCGTCAGCGTTTCGTCGAAATCGAAAAGGTAGGATTCGATAGTAGTGCGCGAACCGTCGAAAGTTGGACGCACGCCCACATTCGTCGCTGCGCGGTATAGTTTGTCCTGAACCACAGCCTCAGTCGCGTACACGCCGTTCCCGGGCAGCAGCTCTTGGTCGGTGGATAAGTTTAGAGTGGGCACGACGAGTTTGCGCCCCTGGCCCGTGCCGGTCGTGATTTGGCCAGTAAGCGCAAACGTGCGGCCCAGCATGCGCCTGGCCTCTTCCACGTGGCCTTCGCGGATAGCATTGCGGATCGTCGTGCTCGAAACGACGACTCCGCCTTCGATCACCGGCGGCACGATCTCGACCTCAAATCCCCAATTCTTGCCGAGCTTGGTCAATAGCTCCGCGTCGCCGGACTGGCGATGTCCGAAACGGAAATTCGCGCCGATGAGAATTATTTTCGCGTGCATCGCGTCTACCAAGAATTGCTTCACGAATTCATCGGGGCTCAGGCTGGCGACGGCGTGGTCGAATTGCATTACGAAAACGGCATCGATTCCGAGCTGTTCTATCGCGGCTAAACGCTGGTCCAGCGTTTCGATCAGCGGAGGCGCTGCCTCAGGACGCAACACGCGCGCGGGATGCGGATAAAACGTCAGCACTGCGCTCATCAGATCGCCGGCCTGCGCTTTCCCGGCCACGCCGTTCAGGATTTGCTGGTGTCCCAGATGCACGCCGTCGAAATTGCCGATGGTGATCGCCGTTGCCTTGCGCTTGTCGCGGAATCGCGAAGCCCATTCGCCGGCGGAATGCGCGACGGTGAAAGGCGCCAGCGTGACTTCGAACTGCAAGCCGTCGTACGCGAGCCGCACGTTATCGGGCAGCTTTCGATTCGCCTCCTCATGCCCCAGATCGTGGCAGATGTGCGTGAACCACGAGCGTTTCGGCTTCAGTTCCTTAACGAGCGCGAGCGACTGCTCCACGTTGGAATGCGTGGGGTGCGGCACGTAGCGCAGCGCGTCGAGGATGAAATCGTCGAGGCCCTGGAGCAGCGCCTTGGAATTTTCGGGCACCGTGCTGAAATCCGTCAGGTATGCGGCGTTGCCGATTCGAAAACCGAGAACCGGCTGCGTGCCATGCATCGCCGGAATGGGGACGATTTTCAGCCCGGCCACTTCAAACGGGCCATCGATCGCGCGTAATTCGATTAGCGGCAGAGTGCTGCCGGGCGGCGCCTCGTCAAAAATGTAAGCGAACTGGCGCCGCAGCGTCCTCAGCGTGTCTTCCGCCGCGTAAATCGGAATCACCGCGCGCTGCTTCATGTTGTAGGGGCGCACGTCGTCGAGGCCCATGATGTGATCGGCGTGCCCATGCGTGAAGATCACAGCGTCGAGCCGATCGATACGGGCGCGCATCGCCTGGAAACGAAAATCAGGTGTGGTGTCGATCACCACGTTTCGCCCGTTGTACGAAAGCAAGACGGAGGGGCGCGTTCGCTGGTCGTGCGGGTCGGTCGATTCGCAGACGGCGCAGTGGCACCCGAGAGTCGGCACACCCATCGACGTGCCGGAGCCCAGAACCGTCAATCGAAGGGAACTCATGAACCAAGGGAGGAGCCGGCGCGCACTCTGATTACAATCGTCACTTCTTCTGCGCGGCTTTTTTCGCCATAGCGTCGGCGGCGGCCTTCGAAATTTCCATGAATGTCAGCTTCAGGCTACCGATCACCTCGATCAGCAAATCGTCATCCGCTTTCGCCAGATTGCCGTGCGTTTTTTCCCGCAGCGCATCGAGCATATCGATCATTTCGCGAGCGCCCTCGAGATCGACGTAGGCTTGCCCGGTCTGCGGATCGGCCATGCCGCCCATCATGGCGGCGGCATTGCGCGTTAGAAAATCGACCAGCATCTGAAAGCCGCGCGAGGGCGGAATCTCCGCCGCGGAGTCGGCGGATGCTGCTTTTTCGCCTGGCTTCGCTGTGCCCGAGGCCTGATTTTTGCCGTTGTCGGCGCGTTTTGCGGCCGCTCCGGCGGCCTTGGCGGCTGCCTCTTGCTCGCGCTTTTCCTGCTCGATGGCGTCTTTGCGAAGCTCGCCCTCTTCGGTGAAAAGGCGGCGGTCTACCACCTTGAATCCTTCGTCGTGTTTGGGATCGGGTTTCGTGTCAGCCACGTGCAATGCCTCAATTTTGCTTTTGCTTGCGACGGGATACAAATTCGCAGCTGGGCGGCCGCGTATTTCAAGCTCATCACGAGTCTAGCATCCGCATCTTGGCGGTACAAGTTGGCACACTCCCGACGATCGAGGCAGCCACGAGCGCATGGAGCATTGCGGCAAATCCGATGCAGAGCGTATAACCTGTTTCATGAGCCCCATGTTTGATTCCGACAAGGCCCTGCCGAATCCGCTGCGAGCGCAAGACTTGAAAACGATGCTTGGTCCTAGCAAAGAATTTTGTTCCTGGGATTCGACTGCCAACCTGAAGGACTCGCTGAGTGGATGGCCGTATCTATTTTCCCGCCCACTGACCGACACCTACGAGCCGAACTTGCGCGTCCAGACTACGCGACCGTAGCGAGCTGCGAAATTTCCTCTAGTGCTTCGGCGGCGTGGCGCAGGCGAAATTCGCCGCGTCTTTTGGATCGCCTGAGTCTTTGTAGTGTGCCTGCTGCGGATACGGGCAGAGCGGATGCGTCATCGAAACGCCCTTCGCCGGATTGCCGTCCACAAATCCGGTGGCGATGATCTTGTCTGGCGCGACGCCGGTTTCTACCCAGCGATCGAGCGCCATCACTACATCGTGATCGGCGTCATCCTGTGGAGGTTCCAGCGCGCCGGCGTTGCCGAAGAGAGTTGCCCCAGGGCCGCCGGAACAATGCGACATGGTCGGCACCATGAATAGCCGGTAGAAGCTTTTCGTATCGCCCATAGCCTTCTGCACGCTCTCGAAATAATTCACGCTACCCTGCGGAGGAATCGCCGCGTCGCCCCAGCCGTGATATTGAATCAGCCTACCGCCGGCGGCCTTGAACGCGCGCAGGTTCGGATCCATCGAATTGAGAACGGCGCCGAATTTGTCGTCGGTGAGCTTTACGTCGCTATCGAAATTCAGCCTGCGAAAATCCCATTTCGGATTTACGAAAACGAAGCTCCCGAAAAAGAAATTCCCGAAAAGCGCCCCGATGGATGATTGAGGCGAACTGGTGCCGGTAATCCAGATGGCCCAATTCGCCGGATATGCTTCTACGCCAGGCGAAAATCCTGGCTCGATCAGCGCTCCTGTGCGCGAATTGTTCAACGGCGCGTAGATCGCTTTTGCAGCGGCGGCCTGCG
>JASHRM010000283.1 GCA_030037315.1 Candidatus Acidiferrales bacterium | reverse complement strand
CGTCAGTTCCGGCCGAGCCGGTCCATCGTAGGCCATCTCTGGTCTCGCCGGACCGTCCGCGATCAATTCTGGCCGAGCGGGCCCGTCAAACGCCCTGACCGATCCCAATTCGGGTCGCGCAGGCCCATCCATCATTAGCAGTCCTGCCGCAACTACGGGCAGAACCCAAGCAAATCTCACTAGACGCATGCTTCCCCCTAGAATGAAGTGGATTCCGAAAAACTGGGTGCAAACTAGCCTCTCGATGCCGTTCACATCGGCGGCGAGGAAAATCGCTTCGGCGACGAAGCAGTGCCTCTATATACTATATAGTAACGTCACGCCGGATGGAGCCTGCTCATCCCAAGGTCTAAATGCTATTTATTCCTGGAAACCGTGCGGAACATACTTATAGTCACAACCTCCGAATCGGGTTACTACAGTAGGTGACACCACTCTGAAAAAATGCTGAAGCTTCCTTCCATTCCTGAGCACGCAACTGTGCCCCCACAGGTATTTCGCGAACATCTTCGCAAGCTGGACCGTCGCCAATGGTGGCTCTGGTCCTCCACTTTGCTCGTCCTCGTTTTACTTACGGTCGCCGTGGCATCTTTCGAGTTTCCGTCAATTCTTGCGAAAGAACAGTCAACTTACTCTTTTTACCTGAATCAGGCAGTTCGGTCGCTCGTGGGGATCGTTCTGATATTCAGCGTGTATCTCATCTATCAGCAAACGGTTATCACCCGCATGCGAAATCAGCTAGCCGACCAGATCGAGTCCCTTGCGAAAGTCGAGAGCCTCACCAATGAAGTTTATAAGCTCGCCGCTCTCGACCAATTAACGGGCCTTTACAACCGTCGTTCTGGGGAACAGCGCCTGTCAGAGGAAATCAGCCGCGCCATACGCCATCAGCGCCCGCTGACCGTTCTAATGATCGATCTTGATGGCCTAAAGCAAACGAACGACAAGTTGGGCCACGCGATTGGCGATTTGGTTCTTCGGAGTTTCGCGCTTCGTCTTCAGCGAGCGATTCGTGGATCGGACCTCGCCGTTCGCCTGGGCGGCGATGAGTTCATGGTTCTGCTTCCCGAATGCCGCGTCGAGGAAGTCCATCTCGTGATGGAACGCTTATCGGAACTTGAGATCGAGCACGAAGGCTCCAAGATTGCCTGCAATTTCTCCTGTGGCTGGACCGATTACAAGCCCGGCGAAACCGCCGAGGAACTTCTCAAGCGTGCCGACGAAGCCCTGTACGCACATAAGCGCGCCGGACAGAAAAAACGATCTTCGGAATCCCCGCGGCCAGTTTCTGAATCCGTCGGTTAGTTCCAAACCTCACCCCCGTCAACAACCAGTTCCCCCTTTTCCGCTTGTCAGATCCAAGCCGAGCAATGTCCTAATGGCTTCTTAAATCGCTGAGGTATGATGTTCGCATCGAAACTTCTCGAATTCGCACCTTAGCAAGGACCGAGCAGAGGCTTCCGTCTTTGTTTTTGCGGCATCAAAGGGAATCGAGGCGCGCTATGAAGAAAATTGCAACGCACCGGGCCATGTCGCTCCTGAGAGTGATTTTTTTTCTGGCAGTTTTTGCCGCCGTGAATTCGCCGGCCGCGCTCGCTGATACTCTGGAACTCAAGACTGGCCAAATCGTGCAGGGAAAATTCCTGGGCGCCTCCGACACCACGATCCGGTTTCAGGTGGATGGTCAGGAGCAAACATTCGCCGTTCGCGACGTCTTGAACATCGGCTTCAGCGACGCCAACGATTCTGCAAGCCAGGCGCCCGCCGCGCCGCAAGCGCAATCCGCTGCATCTGCGCCACCGCCACCGCCGGCCACAGCAGATTCAACCTCATCAGCGCAGCCCCAAAATAATCCGCCGCCGACACCCAGCGACAACGCACAGCAGCAACCGCAGCCTCCTCCGCCACCGCCGCCGGCTGCTGCTCCTCCGCAACAAACGTACAACGGCGCAGGTTTGACGATCCCTTCGGGAACTTCGCTGATGGTTCGCATGATCGACGGCGTCGACTCCACGCAAAACAAAGTTGGCGATGTTTTTCACGCCAGTCTTGAGGACGCGCTCGTGGTGGGAAGTACCGTCGTTGCGCCAAAGGGTGCTGACGTGTATGGAAAACTTTCGCAGGTGAAGGAATCCGGCACGTTTTCCGGAAATGCGCAGCTCACGCTCGAACTAACAGGTTTGCGAGTAAATGGAAGAATCGTCACCATCGACTCCACCGACTATCAAGTCGCGGGTAAAGATCGCGGGAAACAGAGCGCCGAACGTATCGGCGGCGGCGCGATCGCAGGAGCAGTCCTCGGAGGCATTATCGGTGGCGGCAGAGGCGCCGCAATCGGAGCTACGTTGGGCGCCGGCGGTGGCACCGCGGCTCAGGTGATTACCAAAGGTGATCGTGTGCGTGTGCCAAGTGAAACGCTGCTCGAATTTACTCTGCAGCAGGATGCTGCTGTCTCCGCATCCAACTAGCCAATTACGCCGCCAAAACGCGAATGTTCCTGTCAGGAACATCCCTTTAAATTGAACCTTGCGTGTCCGTGGGGTACCTATACGATAACGGGTGCTGGACCAATACTTCTCGCGGACGTGCCAAATGCCCAAGGAAAAACCAAGAGTCAACATCGGTGAAGTAATCCGGTCGTATCGCAGTGATCGCGGATTGTCGCAGGGAGATATCGAGCGGCGTACTGGCTTGCTGCGTTGCTACCTTTCGCGTGTCGAGAACGGCCACACCGTACCTTCGCTCGAGACCCTCGCGAAAATCGCCGAAGCAATGGAAATCAATCTCTCGGACTTTTTCCCTGGCACGGATACCCCGCAGGATCGCGAAACACGCAAGATGCTCGGCGAACTTTCCGAAGAGGAAATCCGCTTTCTCGCGGACATCAAGAAGTATTCCACGAGCCTTTCGGATGACGACAAGCGTCTTGTTCTTGCCATGGTTCGCAAGATGGCGACAATCGTTCCTCCGCCAAATCGCGGCAACGGCAAGAGTGTTCCCCACTCTCACCGGGCCTAAGCAACCTCCAACCTTCGCGCTCAATATGGATTCGCACTGGCAAGCTTCCATACCGTCTGGTCAGATCATTGGTGGCTGGGTAACGCGATTGATCCTGTTGAGTGGCGGCCCGGCTCTCGCCGAACGGCTTTTGCTCTTCCGGCCCCGCTGTCGGCTTGAACGTAGCACCCGGTAGCCCCGGGCTGCTTTACGCAGCACGCCCCCTAGCGCGCGCCAGCAAACATTCGCTAAAATGAAGTTTCCCATGCTGCAAAATCGCCATCGAACGGTCGGCGTCAAGGTCGGCAAAGTTCAGGTGGGCGGAGGCGCGCCCATCGTCGTCCAGTCGATGACGAATACGGACACGGCCGACGTCGCTTCAACCACGCAGCAGTGTCTCGAACTCGCTCAGGCCGGCTCCGAACTCGTTCGCGTTACCGTGAACATCCCCGAAGCCGCAGCGGCTGTGCCCGAAATCAAAAAGCGTCTGCTCGACTCCGGCTGCGACGTCCCGGTCATCGGCGATTTTCACTACAACGGTCACGTATTGCTCACCAAGTATCCCGATTGCGCCCGCTCGCTTGATAAATACCGCATCAATCCAGGCAATGTGGGCCACGGTCAGCGTCGCGACGAGCAATTCGCCACCATCTGCAAAGTCGCGCGTGACAACGGCAAGCCCGTGCGCATCGGCGTCAACGGTGGCTCGCTCAATCAAGAGCTCGTGATGCAGAGGATGCAGGAAAATACGGACAAGGATCTCGGCAAAACTTCCGAAGACATCATTAACGAGTGCATGGTGCTTTCTGCGCTTCAATCAACCGAACTCGCCATCGAATCCGGCCTGCGCAAAGATCAGATCATCATTTCATGCAAAGTTTCGCGTCCGCGCGACCTGATCGAAATTTATCGTAACCTTGCTTTGAAGACGGATCAGCCCTTGCATCTCGGCCTCACCGAAGCTGGCATGGGGGCCAAAGGCTTGGTTTGGTCCGCTGCCTCGATGGGAGTTTTGCTCTCGGACGGCATCGGAGACACGGTTCGCGTTTCGCTCACGCCCCGCCCCGGCGGAGATCGCCGCGACGAAGTCTACGCCGCGTGCGAATTGCTTCAGTCGCTCGGCCTACGTTCATTCACGCCAAGTGTCACGGCCTGTCCCGGCTGCGGACGCACTACCAGCTCCACATTTCAGGAACTCGCCGAGAGCATTCAAGGCTACATTCGCGAAAAAATGCCCGAGTGGAAACAGAATTATGAAGGCGTCGAGGAATTGAAACTCGCCGTCATGGGCTGCATCGTCAACGGCCCTGGCGAATCGAAAGCCTCCAACATCGGCATCAGCCTTCCCGGCACTGGCGAATCCCCGCGCTGTCCGGTGTATATCGACGGCCAGAAATTCACCACGCTCGAAGGCACCTATGATGAGCTCTCTGCCGCGTTCCAGGCCCTCGTTAACGATTACGTCGCCACGAAATATCCCAAGCGCGAAATGCCTCTCCCCGTATCGGCCGTCCCGCCATCCGGCGATCACGTCACCGTCACGAAGCGCTCCCTCCGCATCCTCGCCTAGCAAAAGTCCGCAGGACATATTTCTCGCGCGGCCTCTTCGCCGCGATACGATACCCTCGCGCCCAGGCGCGCAGAAAGGAGTAGAACGGTAACCGATGAATTGAGAGAAGGGAGCACGCGGCGCAAGCAGCGCTGTTTTTCTAATCCGTCACTCCGGCGATTAGAAATGCTCCTAATCCACTGAAAACAAACGAAAATGAGACAGTCTAATCGTCACGATTCCCGGGGCATCTCTATTGAAACTCTTCTACCAAAATGAGCGATCCGGCTAACGCGAATCTACCGCACGTGGGTCCGCCACCCAATTGGCGCCGCGGCTTCTGGAGCCTGATCTTTACCCAGTTTCAGACAGGCTTCAGCGATAACGCCCTGAAATTCCTCGTCACTTACATCGTGATCGCGATGAACCTGCCTCAGGCACAGCGCGATAAGCTGGTTCCCATCGTCGGAGCGCTCTTCGCGATTCCTTTCATTCTTTTCTCGATGACGGGTGGTTATTTCACCGATCGCTACAGCAAGCGATCGGTAACCATCGGAACGAAATTATTCGAATTTGGCGTGATGGCGTTTTTCATCGTGGCTCTTGCGCTGAGAAATTTGCCGATGGAATGCGTCGGCGTTTTTCTCATCAGTACGGAAGGTGCTCTCTTCGGTCCGTCAAAATATGGACTGCTCCCGGAGCTGCTGCCGGAGCAGAAACTTTCGTGGGGCAACGGAATCATCGAGTTCGGCACGTTCCTGGCCGGTATCGGAGGAACCGTTGCCGCAGGTGAATTAGCCGAGCGCTATCACGGTCGCGAGATTGTGGCGGGATTTATCTTGTTGGGCTGCACGCTAATCGGTTTCTTTTGCAGCCTCGGCATTTCGAAAATTCCTGCTGCGAATCCCGCTCGGGTATTTCGATGGAATCCGTTAGGCGATTTTCTCTCGCAGATGAGGATTGTCGTTGCCGACCGCGTACTGGGCTGGGCCGTCCTCGGCTACACCTATCTGTTTTTCCTCGCCACGCTCCTTCAACTCGCCGTAATCATCTACGGCCACGATGTGCTCCACATCGACGAAGCCCATATCACCGGCCTGCAGGCCGCAATCGCGATTGGCATCGGACTTGGCAGCATCGCAGCCGGTTATCTTTCCGGCGGCAAAATCGAACATGGGTTGATCCCGCTCGGCGCGGTCGGCATGACGATCTTCGGCGCATTGCTGTATTTCCGGGCACCAGCCGAGTTGCTCGCGGTTTGGTTGCAGAGAATCTCGGCACACGCCGCCTTTTCCCCGGCAAATCACGCTCTTTCGCTGGCCGCTGCGTGGGCACGGCTGCGTATTTATGATCTTGGCCTTCTCGGATTCTTCGGCGGCCTGTTTGCGGTTCCTCTTGGCGCCCTCATCCAGCACCGGCCGCGGCCCGAGGAAAAGGGCGGAGTGATTGCAGCCGCGAATCTGGTTTCATTCATCGGGATCGCTCTCGCGTCGGGCGCCTATTACCTCTTCATGGACGTATTCCACCAAACGCCTGCTGGAATTTTTCTTGATGGCGCGATTCTCACGCTGGTCACCACGGCGTATTCCATCTATTTGCTGCCGGATTCACTGCTGCGTTTCGTGTTGTGGCTTGCAACGCACACGATTTATCGCATGCGTGTGGAAGGCCGCGACAACATTCCCGAAACCGGAGGCGCGCTTTTCGTTTGCAACCACATTTCATTCGTCGACGTATGCCTGCTTATCGCGTCGACCGACCGCACCATCCGCTTTCTGATGTTCAGGGGTATTTACGATTTGCCGTGGGTTAAGCCGTTTGCGAAATTAGTTCGCGCGATTCCGATTTCTTCCGATCAGCGGCCTCGCGAAATGATCCACTCCCTTCGTGAAGCGACCAATGCAATCAAAAATGGTGACGTGGTCTGCATTTTCGCCGAAGGCCAGATCACTCGCATCGGCCAGTTGTTGCCCTTCCAACGTGGGTTCGAGCGCATCATGAAAGGCGTCGACGCGCCGATCGTGCCCGTGAGCCTC
>JASHRM010000282.1 GCA_030037315.1 Candidatus Acidiferrales bacterium | reverse complement strand
ATCCTAGGCCGGTGCGTGAAATGGGCTGGCGCCAGACTGATTCCACAAGAGTCGCGGGTGTGGGTTCAAGTGAAAAGCGGGGCGGCGCAGGGAGTTTGGCTGCGCCTGAATCCGCGCACCGGGAAAAGTTATTTCGAAGGCGATAGCGAGCCTGAGGTGCAGCACATTCTCGCGAGACACTTGAAACCAGGAATGACTTTCTATGACGTGGGAGCAAACATAGGCCTTTTTTCGATGATCGGCGCACGATTGGTAGGAGAGCGAGGTCGCGTGGTTGCTTTCGAGGCCGATCCCGAAACTGCGATCCGACTTAGGGAGCATATCGCCAGGAATGGATTTGAGTGGGCTGCGGTAGAAGAAAAGGCAGTCTGGTCGGTGCCAACTAAGGTTCATTTCGCCCGATGCAATCCCGAAATCTCGCCCGACCGAGGGTTGGGGCGAGTTGTGTCTACCGGCGATCAAGAAACGATCGAGGTTGCAGCTGTTTCACTGGACGATTTTGCCGGCACACATGTGTCTCCCGATTTCATAAAATGTGACGCTGAAGGCGCGGAAGTGGAAATATTTAATGGGGCGACACGGTTGCTGCGGGAAAAGCGTCCCGGCATTGTTTGCGAGATGCATAGCGAGGAAAATACTCGTGTGCTCGTCGCTCAATTCGAGCGGCTTGGCTACGTTTGCACGACGAGCGATTCGAATCACGTTTTGGCGCTGCCCAGTTGAGTGGAAATGGAGCTCCATGGCGACGGCGTGACGAAGAAGGCTGGGTTGTTGCCGTTCAAACTGATCTACGATGCCGGCTATGATTTGAATCTTGGCGGGCATGTGTTTCCGTCGCAGAAATACCGGCTCGTTCAGGAACGTTTGCTTGGCGAAGGATTTGCCGAACCGGGCGATTTTCTGGCCCCAGAGCCCGCATCCGATGAAGATATTCTTCGCGTCCATACCGCCGAATATCTCCGCAAGCTGAAAGCCGGCGCGCTGAGTCCGGCGGAAATCATGCGTCTGGAAGTTCCTTACTCAAAGCGGCTGATTGATGCCTGCTGGCTTGCGGCCGGAGGTTCCATCCTCGCCGGACAATGTGCGCTCCGAGACGGATGGGCGGCCAATATTGGCGGAGGATTTCATCACGCGTGGCCCGATCACGGCGAGGGCTTTTGCGTGATTCACGACGTGGCTATCGCGATTCGCCGCCTTCAACACGATGGTGACGTCAAGCGCGCCATGGTTGTGGATACGGACGTGCACCAGGGCAACGGCACGGCGGTGATCTTTGCCGGCGATCGGCATGTTTTCACGCTGTCAATCCATCAGGAGCACAACTATCCAAATTCCAAGCCGCCCTCGACCGTCGACATCAATTTGGAGAACGGCGCGGGCGATGACGAATATTTGGCGATCCTCGAAGAGCATTTGAAACGTGCACTCCGCGAATTCTCGCCTGACATTTTGTTTTACCTCGGCGGCGCCGATCCTTACATGGAAGACCAGCTAGGTGGTCTCGACTTGTCTATTGACGGACTGGCGCGCCGCGATGCGCTCGTCTTCGAATACGCGCAAGGCAGTGGCGCGCCGGTGGCTATCACGTTTGCCGGTGGATACGCGCGGAACGTAGAGGACACCGTGACCATCCACGCCAATACAATCCTAGCAGCGCGCGATACGGCGCAAAAAAACAGCCGAGTTGCAAAGCCCGGGGAATCGGGCGGCTTCGCAGCGGCGCAATAAGGCCTGTACTTCGTAGTTTCTAGCGATTCGACTCCAGGGCTGTTTCAATCGCGGTCGCTAGCGCTTCGGGAAATCCCTCGGAGGGCGCGCCGCTGGTCCGATAGACAATCTTCCCATTGCGGCCAATGATGAGCACGGTGGGCAGCGTTTCCACTTTCATGAAGTCCTCCAGCCCATCGGCGTAAATCACCGGTGAATCCCATTTCTGCTGCGCAACGAACGGCGCCACGCGCGTTTCGTCATCGTCGGTATCAACCGCGAAGAACGCGATAGCGGAGTTGCCGGCGTACGATCTGCCGAGTTGGTTGAACATCGGTTCCAGTTCGCGACAGGGCCCGCACCATGTGGCCCAAAAGCTCAGAACCACCACTTTCCCTGTCAGCGAAGTGAGAGGCATCGGCGTGCCGTCGAGCCGGCGAACCACAAAATCGTAAAACCGCTTTGCGTTTCTGTTTCGCGCCGCGGGCACGTTCTCGGTATTTTTGGATTCGGCCTGCGCGTCATAATCGTATCCGGAAAGGATCGCATCTCCGAGTCCGGCATCGCTGCCGTGCACTTCCCGCCAAACATTCGCCAGCTCACGGCGGATCACCCGCCGGTCCACCTGCCCTGCAGGTCCAGCCTCAGGTTGCGTAAATGCCGAAATGTATTCGTGAACTGCGGTCGCCGGGTCATTTTGCATTTCGGCAATTTCGCCCAGATTTTCTGCTGCCATCGCATTGGGATACGCTGTGTAACTTTCTTGCAGGTCTTTTTTCGCCGCGTCGTAATTGTGCTGCGAATACTCGATATGACCGCGAATGTAATAGAGCGCTGCACGAAGCTGTTGTTGCCCGTCTTTCCATTCGGCCGCAGATTCACGCGGAGAGCGCTCGTCCGGCGAAGCCTTTTCCACTCGATCGAGCACACGCGACGCGTATCCCGCGGCGCGAACAAGGCTTGCATCATCATTTCTTGTTTCGAGCAGATGGATCGCGAGCAGCATCATTTGCGAATCGTCCGGGCGAAGCGCGATCAGCCTCTCGGAATATTCCAGCGCGCAGGCATCGTCGCGAAGCTGCTGGCAGGCTTCCACCAGCGCGCGATACACGGCAGGCTTGCGCGGCGCATCGGGGAATTTCTCGAGGTAGGCTTTCAGGTTACGAACGAGCGCGGCGCTGTCGTTGCCGGAATCGCTTAAAGCCTTCGCGAGTTCCGCTTCTGGATCGGGAGATTTCTTCTGGTTTGCCTGTGCTGAATTCTTTGACTCTGCCGGCGGCCTGTTCTCCTGTGCGGCAGCAGGAGGACAGAGTGGAAGCAGCATCACAACAGCGCCAACAGCTAAAATCGCACGCATCTGGGCCATATTCTAACTCGCTTGAGTTGTTAGCAATACGTACGAACGGCAAGACCTGTACGAATACCTTAGGCAAGCCACATCCGGGATTTACTCGCATCCCTGTATGGAGTCCGCGTTCCGCACCCCTGGAGAATAGTTTTATCAGCCCGGATGACAGGCCTATTTGGCGGCATTCGCCGCCACGTTCGGCGGGATCGCGCAATTCGCTGCAGGAATGTGGGCGTTCAAAGCGCGTGACGTGCTGGCGACGGCGATGCACGGCACATGGGGCGCTATCCAAGGTTGTGATGCGGAACTCACGTTCAATTCCTGAGCGTGGGTTCCCAGAGGGCATACGGGAAATGTTTACTCAGGCGTTATTGAAAATCGATCAGAACGTCTACAACATCCGTGCCGCTGTTTTCCTGCAAAAAACTGCCTATCTTTTCGTAATTTGCAGGCATTCCCGTCAACGCGGCTTTTATACCGCTCGCCATAAATTCGTCGAAGATGCTTTTGT
>JASHRM010000281.1 GCA_030037315.1 Candidatus Acidiferrales bacterium | reverse complement strand
GCTTGATCGCGCGGCGATACTCCGCGCCGCGCGCTCGAGTTCACTAGCGCGCAGGGTTCTATCCATTTCCATTTTCTGCAAATGAATATTTATGTTTGGGTATAACACTCGCTGAATGTAGCGATCCGAGATCGACTCATAGGTGAGGTTGAACCGCTTAATGCCAGCACGGGAACGCCAAAACTGCGCAAGGTTGGCTGAAATTACGTTGCGCAAATTATGTTACAAGGGTTGGAGTACTCCAGAACTGGTCACGTCCTGTAACTTTCGGCTTGCTGGAGGCCGTGCCAGCCCACCGCGACGCCACGTAACTTTGCTTCCTCCTGCGGCAAAATCACAGATCGGGCGTCTTGAAGGGCCGCCTTTAGCGAAGGCGGTTTCGAGGGTGGCCATGCGATGGATCGTGAGAATTGGGCGTCGAACAGAACGAATACCGTCAATCCGCTGGCCGCAACTCAGATTTTCGACGCCAAAAGCAGTCCCACGGCGGACGACTCACCTGGTACACAATCTCACTGCGGTGCTGAGCAACTGAAGGATAAGTTCAGGCAGCGGACGCAGAACTGGCGTCAGCGTTGAGATGGCGCAACGCGGCGCGCAGTGCGTCGACGACTTCGTCCCGAGTCACATGGCTTTTGCGAAATTGAAGACGGAGACGCACGGAGCCGTCCTCGGACTGATATTCGTAGACGAATGGCTGAGGGCGCGGTGCGGATTCGGTTTCGTCCTTGCGAGCTTGGCGAGCTTCGTCGCGAGTAAGTCCGCCTTGGGCGATGCGCTGAACCATCTCATGCATCTTTTTTTCGTTGGGTTGGCGCGCGACCTGCAGCAGCAATGACTTGGTAATGATTCCCCTCTCCACGCAGTTGCGCCGTACGTCATCGGGAATCAGACGGAGAGACATTGTTTCGGTAACCGAAGATCGGGCACGGCCAATTTTCTTAGCTATGTCGTCATGAGTGTAATCAAATTGATCGGCGAGGCGCTGCAAGCCGTCGGCTTCTTCGAATGCGGTCAAATCCTTACGCTGTAAATTTTCGATCAGCGCGAGTTCGAGCGTTTCGGCATCGTCCGCAATTTTCTCGATGCAAGGCAGTTCGTGCAGACCTGCGGCCTGTGATGCGTGGTAGCGACGCTCGCCAGAGATGATGTAGTACATGTCCTCGCGCGGCATATATCGGACGAGCAGGGGCTCAAGCACGCCCTTTTCTCGAATCGATGCGGCGAGTTCCTGAACATCACCGATGTGCTTGCGAGGCTGATCGGGATTAGGCCGGATCTTGCTAATCGGGATCATGCGCCCGACAGATGCGCCGCTAAAGCTGGTGAGGGTCTCTACGTAATGCGCGTCATGCCGCATCTTGAGAGTGACGGGCAACCCGATCCTCTTCGACACGTTGTAATACCTCCTGGGCAAGCTTTTTGTATTCTTCGGCGCCGGAAGATTTCGGCGCGTACGTAAAAACGGTCTCCTTATAGGCCGGGCTTTCCTCAAGGCGAACGTTTTTGCTGATGCGAGTCTTGAAAAGGGCGTTACCGAAGGTTGCGCGAATTTGCTCGTGCGTATCGCGCGAAATGTTAGTCCGTTTGTCGAACAGGGTGATCACGACGCCGAGAACTTTCAGATCGGGATTTGGACGCGAGCGGATGCGTCCGTAGGTTTCGAGTAGATCGTCCGTGCCTTCGATCGCGAAATACGCCGCTTGAATCGGCACGAGAAGATGCGTGGATGCCACAAGCGCGTTGACTGTGAGGATTCCGAGCGCGGGCGGAGTATCCATCACAATGAAGTCGAAGTTCTTGAGTTCCGGGGCAAGTGCGTCCTTCAGCTTGAACGGGGCGTCGAACTGACCGGCAAGCTGCTGTTCTAGGCGAGCGAGGGCGAGCCGTGCGGGCGCGACAAAAAGAAATGGGTCTTTCGTCGGCTTGATGACCTTGGCCATCTCGGGCGCGTGATCGGTAAAGATGTCGTACATCGTGACCTGAATCTCATCGGGCGAAAAGAACGCGATTGAAGCGTTCGATTGCGGGTCCAGGTCGATAAGCAGCGTTTTCTTTTTTTTCAGCGCGAGTGCGGCAGCGAGATTGATGGATGTAGTGGTCTTTCCGACTCCGCCCTTTTGATTGGCGACCGACAGGACGCAGGCCAAACCTTTGCCCTCGTTTTTCTACGGCAACCGCAGGCCTACATATAGGGGCCCGGTTCCGGTTTCGCTACCACGAGTAGGCACAATCTAACTACGCAACGTTGTGGAGTGCAAGGAAAATCTGCGAGGTACAGGAGTTTAGATCGGCGGGCGCTTACGGATCACGAGCAGATTCCTGCCGCCACAGGCAAGCCTCGTATAGCGCATCGAAGGGCCAGGCTCGTGCTGAACGTAAGGCTGGCTAACCACTGACCACCTGCGCGGTTTTTGTGAGTCAACCCCGCCAAACAGGAGATCGGCGCTCCCAGGAAAACGGGTGCAACGAAGGCGAGCTATGGGCGCGGCAAGCTGTGCTCGGATCAAGAGCAATGCCAGGCTGACGCAGCCGACATGGGCGGAGCAGTTTGAAACACCGGCGGCAAGCCGCCGCACTTCACATTAACACCAAGGCTTTTGCGCACAACGGCGGATCGGTGGTTGTGCCTGCGCTAAGGTTCATGTAGATTTAGAAAGTTCCGGTACAGATTTGAACTGAGGGAGACGGGATGGGCTTTTTCAGAACGACGGCGCGGCGATTCGGAATTGCGGGCGAACTCGTTTCGTTTTTCGCGCGGAACAAACGCTGGTGGATGCTGCCGGTCATCTGCGTCGTTCTTCTCACGGCGGTGATTATCATCGTGGCGCAAAGCTCGGCATTAGCGCCATTTATCTACACGCTCTTCTAGGCGAGGAGCCGTGGCAGGAACGTTTACCCAAAGCCTGAAAAATCTTTGGAGTGCGTGGAAGCGGATAGCGCACAAGATCGGGAATTTTCAGGCGCGAGTAATTCTCACCGTTCTGTACGCAATCGTTGTTCTGCCGTTTGGGCTTGCGGTGCGCCTCTTTTCCGATCCCTTGCGAATCAAGCATCGTCCGACGCGGTGGCTCGATCACCCCGCGGAGACGCACGATCTAAGCTGGGCGCAGAAACAATAGCCCATGCAGATTCTCGGAATCTCCTGTTATTACCACGATGCGGCCGCGGCTCTGCTGCGCGACGGCCAACTCGTGGCGGCCGCCGAGGAAGAGCGGTTTTCCCGCATCAAACACGATTTCGATTTTCCTGCAAATGCGATTCGCTTTTGCCTTGAACGCGGCAAAGTGGATGCGCGCGAACTGGACTACGTAGTTTTTTTCGAAAAGCCGTTCCGAAAGCTCGACAGAATCCTTGCAAGCGTGCTGCAAACGTATCCTCAGTCGTGGAAAGTTTTTCGTGAGTCGATGATCGGCTGGATGCTCGACAAGCTTTGGGTCGCCAGCACTCTTCAGGCTGAAATCGGCGTCGAGCGCGAGAAAATTCTTTTTTCAGATCACCATCTGTCGCACGCCGCAAGCGCATTTTTCTGCTCACCGTTTCAAGAAGCGGCGATTTTGACGGTTGATGGAGTGGGCGAATGGCTGACAGCGGCGTGCGGCGCAGGGCGCGACACTCACATTCAGCTGACGAAGCAGATTGAGTTTCCGCATTCGCTCGGGCTTTTGTACAGCACGTTCACAGCGTTCCTGGGATTTGAGGTGAATGAGGGCGAGTACAAGGTGATGGGCATGGCGCCATACGGCACACCACGCTATATGGACAAGGTGTGGAAGCTGGTGCAGCAGAATTCGGACGGCTCGTTCGCGCTGAACATGGACTATTTCTGTTTCCATCATTCTACGGACAAGATGTTCAACCGGCGGTTCGTGGAGCTTTTCGGCGAACCACGTCCCGTGAACATGCCGTTTTTCACGGAATCGACAGGCTACCCGCGCTATTTTGGCGAGAAACCGTCCGATTACCTCGCGCAGTGCCGCGTGAACGAGCATTACGCCGATGTTGCCGCGAGCATTCAGCGGGTGACCGAGGATTTGCTGATCGGCATGGCTCGAAATCTCCAGATGGAGACGGGCCTCAAAAAGCTTTGTATTGCGGGCGGCGTTGGACTGAACAGCGTGGCGAATACGCGTGTCCTGCGCGAATCGGGCTTTGACGAGCTTTATGTACAGCCAGCCGCAGGCGATTCGGGCGGCGCACTCGGCGCAGCGCTCTGGGCGTATCATTCGGCGCTCGGCAATCCGCGATCGTTCTCGATGGAGCACGCTTTCTGGGGACAAGAATACGGCGCTGCGCCGATCAAGGAATTTCTCGGGCGCGAGAATATCGATCACACAGAATTTTCGCAAACGGACGAAATGTTGAGCCGCGTTGCGGAGCATTTGATGAACGGAAAAGTGGTGGGCTGGTATCAGGGACGATTCGAATGGGGGCCGCGCGCGCTTGGGAATCGAAGCATTTTGGCCGATCCGCGGAATCCCGCGATGAAAGACATCGTAAACGCGAAAATCAAATTCCGCGAACCGTACCGTCCCTTCGCACCTTCGGTGGCGGCAGAGTGCGCTACGAAATATTTTCATCTGGGAAGCGCCGCGAGTCAGTATCCGGTGCGGTACATGCTGTACGTGGTACCAGTCGAGGAAGCACAGAAGGAGACCCTGCCTGCGATCACGCACGTGGACGGAACGGCGCGTGTGCAGACTGTGTTCCGCGAGCACAACCCACTTTATTACGGACTGATCGAGCGATTTGGGCAGGCGACGGGTGTGCCAGTTGTGTTGAATACGTCCTTTAATCTGCGGGGAGAGCCGATTGTCACGACGCCCGAAAATGCTTTCAGCACGTTTTCGCGCAGCGAGATGGATTGCCTGGTACTAGGACATTGTTTGATTGAAAAGGAATAAGCTCGCAATCCACGAACACAGAGAGGACCGAGAAGCGAGAGAGCGCGAAGACGACAAGACTGTTCAACTGGCTTCTGACCTGACGCAGTGATTGCATTGGTGACAGATCCATGAGTGCACAAGTTCCAACAGGGTCAGTTGGCGCAACGCAGCAGCTTAAGGCTGTCGCGCCAGCGTGGCACACCATTGTCTTCATTTTGTTCATTGTGGGCTTAGCCGTACTTCAAAGCCTGCCACAGCTCTCGTCGCGGGCTGCCACGGAACAGCCAAGCAAAGTGATGACTTACATTTTGACGGTCGCTTTTGAATTGTTCCTGCTTGGCTACGTGTGGCTATTGGGCCTCCGGCGGCGCGGGGTGACGATACGCGAGATTGTGGGCGGGCGATGGGCGCACTTTTCGGACTTTGCTTTGGACGTTGGCATCGCGTTACTTTTTTGGATAGTTGCGGCGCTCGTTGCGGCGCTGGTTATTGCGGGGGCTTCTTTCGCGTTGCATTTTCGAGGCGTGGACGCCGCTCAGCAACTGCGACCAGAAACTCGGACAGAATACATTTTGTGGGTGCCTGTCGCGGTGATTGCCGGATTCTGCGAAGAAATCGTGTTCCGAGGCTACTTGCAGCGGCAATTCTTGGCGTTGACCGAAAGCGCTGCGGCGGCCGTTGCGTTGCAGGCAATCGTTTTTGGAATTGGGCATCTCTACCAGGGATGGAGAGGCGTGATCGTAATTACCGTTTACGGGGCGCTATTCGGGATTCTGGTGGTTCTGCGCAAAAGCCTGCGGCCGGGAATCATGCAGCATGCAGGGCAGGACTTGGCGTCGGGCCTCCTGGGAAGTTTCGCGGAACGCGCGCTGAAGCAGTTGAATCAGTATCAGCCGACGCACATTTTGAGGTTCTAGCTGCTGCGATGACTACTCCCTGGTTGGAAGTGGCGAGCTGTCTTTGAAGCTGATCGTAGCGAACTGCCCGCCGCGGGAGTCTGCGGTCACCATTACGACATGCCCAGCGGGGATCCACAACAAGCCGCCTTTGATCCACAACTCAGGCGAGGAGGTGTTTGCGGCGTTTACGATGCTGGAAATTCCTATCGCGGCGCCGAGCAGAATGTCGTGATCTTCCCTTATTTCGCTTCCCGTTTGAGTAGCGGTAACTGTCCAGCGCTCGACGAGGATTTCGTCCGTTTCAAATGACGGAATGCTCTGGACGGGCGTGCCTATCGTGCTGAGAGCCTCACAACCTGCTGGCTCGTCTTTTAGCGCGAAGTCGCAGAGATTGTGTACTGTGCCTTGTGGCCGCAACAGCTCCACGGCGACATTTCGCATCGTGCGATCGCTGGAATTGGTGACGATGTGCGAAAAGCCTCCCAACGTATAGTTCGCACGGAAGCCAGTGAACCGAGACGGTCCGGCCGCCGGAGGCGCACTTGCGTCGCCAGCACCTGTCGGAGGGAAACTGATGTACGGCAAGCTGTGAGTGTGGAGCAGCGTCGCGTCGTGAGGCGGGATTTCTACGTAGTAGACGCGAACGTAGGAATTTTCGAAGACAAGGTGGTGATGATGTTCTTCGGCCAGCGGAATAGGAGCGGGCGACTGCGTCGCTTCGCTGGTTGCGGACGGAGTGGACGTCTGTTGCTTGACGAGAGGAACAGCAAGAATCAGGATCGCGGCGAAATATGCGAGCGAAGATTTCATCTTCGCTGAAACCTTACATCTTGTAACGGCCGAGGTCCTCGTCGTTCAAGCCCTCGAGCCACTTGCGGAGTTCTTCGCTCGAGCTTTTATCGGTGACGCTGCTTCCCTTCTTTGAATTCTTAAGGACTTGATCTTCCACGAAAATCGGGCAATCGAGGCGCAGGGCAAGCGCCAAGGCGTCGCTTGGGCGCGAATCCATAGAGAGAGTCTGGCCGTCGCGTTCCATCCAGATCAGCGCGTAGAAGGTGTCTTCGCGCAAATCGGAAACGACAACTTTTTGTACGTGGACGTTGAGCCCGATCAACACATTTTTCAGCAGGTCATGTGTCATCGGGCGCTGCGTTTGAACTTTTTCGATTTCGAGGGCGATAGCGTTCGCTTCGTGCGGGCCAACCCAGATCGGCAGGATGCCAGAGCCTTGAGTTTCCTTCAGAACCACGACGGGCATGTTGGTGATCGGGTCCATCATCAAGCCTCGGATCTTCACTTCCAGTTCCATGATGGCCTCCGATGGGCTACAGCAGTTCTTCGCCGATCAAACTGAACGGGCCGCTGCGGGTGATGCGAGCCTGAATATATTCTCCCAGAAGATTTTGGCGAGGCGAAGTGAAATTTACGATTCTGTTGCTGGTAGTTCTGCCAGCCCACTGATTCCGCGACGCGTGATGCGTATCGACGAGGACTCCATGAGTTTCGCCGACCGCTTTTTCGTTACGCGCGGCTTGAATCTGGCGCTGCCGTTCTTGTAAGACGGCGAGGCGGCGGGATTTTTCGGGTTCGGGAACCGCATCCGGCATCGAACCGGCGGAAGTATTCGGGCGCGGCGAATAAGAGAATGAGAAAACGCCGTCGTATCCGACGGTTTCGAGCAGTGTAATCGATTCTTCGAAATCAGCGGCAGTTTCACCGGGAAAGCCGACGATGACGTCCGTGGTGAGGCTAATCGGGCGAGAGGCAGCGCGAATCCAGGAAATTTTCTCGAGATACTGCTCGCGCGTGTAAGTGCGGCGCATGTCGCGCAGGATGCGCGTTGAACCGGATTGCACGGGCAGATGAATGTGGTCGCAGAGCACGGGAGTGGAGTCGATCGCATCAATGATCTCGCGAGTCAAATCGTTCGGATGCGAAGTAGTGAACCGGACGCGGCGAATTCCACTGACGCCGGCGACTTCGCGCAAAAGCTGCGAGAAATTCAGGGCGCGCGAAGAGGGATCGCAATAGGAGTTCACGGTCTGGCCAAGCAGCTGGATTTCGGTATAGCCCGCACCGGCAAGGCGGCGAGCTTCGTTGAGCACGGCGTCGCTTGGGCGGCTGCGCTCGGGCCCGCGGGTGTGCGGGACGACGCAATACGAACACGCGTAGTCACAGCCTTCGATAATCGTGATGTAAGCGCGGAAGCGATTGTCGCGGCGCGTGATTTCTGTTTCGAAGGTCTCGTCGGTGTCGAGATCAAGGCCCATCACGCGCTTGCCGCCGGATTCCAGTTCGGCAACGAGTTCGGGCAGCCTGCGGTAACTGGCCGAGCCGCAAACGAGGCTGACCCACGGCGCGCGCTCGAAAATTTCTTCGCCCTCCTGTTGAGCCAAACAGCCGATCACGCCGATGGTTTTGCTGTGCGTCACGCCGCGCCATTCACCGAGGCGCGAAAAGACTTTCTGCGCCGCTTTTTCGCGAATGCTGCAGGTGTTATAGAGCATCAGATCGGCGTCGGCAGCTTTATCGGCGGGGTGGTAACCGCGCGCGAGCAGCACACCGGCAACTTTTTCGGAATCGTGGACGTTCATCTGGCAGCCGAACGTCTCTATGAAAAAGGACTTCCCTGCCGCGACAGGCAGCGGCGCTCGGGCGGGCGCGGCGAGAATTTCGCCAGACGCGCCGGGCGCGTCTGGCGAGCTCTCTAAGGCTTCGATGGCGACGTCGAATGTTTTTGCCACGATGAATGCGAGTCTAGCATAGGCGTAAGCGGCGTGCAGGCAGCGCGAACTTCAATGGGCAGAATCGTTTACGTCCGAGCCAAAAATCTTCGTAACCTTTTTCGCGTAACGCAGTATTCATCAGTGTAAGAAACATAGGGAACCCAGACGAAGAGGGGCATGCGGTGATGTTGAAAACGAAAGCGGGCGAATGACGACCTCGTTGCCCGATGAGGAAGTGATGCTGATGGTGCGCGACGGGTCCGCGGAAATGCTGGGCGTGTTGTTTGAGCGGTACGAGAAGCCGCTCTTCAATTTCTACGTAGGGCTCACGAAAGACCGACCGGCAAGCGAGGATTTGGTACAGGAAGTGTTTGTGCGGATTCTGAAATACCGGCGCAGCTACAAACCGGGCACGAACTTTCGTCCATGGATTTATCAGATTGCGCGGAATGCGCGGGCGGACCAAATGAAAAAGAATGTCCCACATGCGGAGCAAACAGAGGCAGCGGAGCCAATGCAGGCGCCGGCAAACTCGCTGGAGAGCGATCAACAGCACGCGATCCTGCGGCGGGCGCTGGACGAATTGCCGGAGGAGAAGCGCGAGATTCTGCTGCTGAGCCGATTTCAGGGGCTTCGTTACGAGGAAATCGCGCAGATGCTCGGCTGTCAGGTAGGAGCAGTGAAAGTGCGCGTGCATCGCGCGCTTCAGGAATTGCGCGAAGTTTTCGTGAGGTTAGAGCGCGGCGCCGCGCAAAAGAGCACGGCGGCAGGAGCGAACTATGAAATGTGAACACGCGGCGGAATTCATCCCGGATTATTTAGAGGGCACGCTGAAGCCGCAAGATGCGGAGCGGCTGGAAGCGCATCTCGAATCGTGCGCTCAATGCGGCAAAGAAATTGCGCTGGCGCGCGAGCTGACTGTGCTGCCCACCGAAGAGCCGAGTGCCGCGCTGCGGACGCGATTTGAAGCGGTTCTTGCAGCATACGAAGCCGGGCGCAGGGCGGGAGTTGCGCGTGCGCAGGATGCCCGCGAACCAAGGGCATGGACGTGGAATTGGTTTCGCAGTCCTGCGCTGGGATTCGCGGCAGCTGCCGTTCTGCTGGTTGGGGGCTTTCTCGGCGGGCGCTACGAGACGAACACGAATGGTCCGCAATCGCACGACGAAGTCGCGGCGCTGCAGGGCGAAGTGCAAGGCATGCGGCAACTGATGGTGCTCTCGATGCTGCAAGAGGAATCGGCGAGCGAGCGGCTCCAGGGTGTGAGCCTGAGCACGCGTGAGGAGCAGATGGATCCGAAGATTTTGACGGCGCTGCTCCACACGGTTCGTTACGACAGCAGCGTGGACGTTCGGATGGCGGCAATCGATGCACTCAGCCGCTATGGCAATCATGCGCAAGTCCGCGATGGGCTGGCGGAAGCGCTAGAGACCAACCAGTCGCCACTGGTGCAGGTGCAGCTAATCGACCTACTGGTGCAACTGCACGATCGAAACATCATCGACCAACTCCACAAAATCGAGCAGGACACGGACGTGAATCCTGCGGTGCGTGAGCGGGCGCAACAAGCCATCGCTCAATTGAGCTAAGGAGAAGCCAATGCTCCGGAATATTTCGAACATACTTTGCGCGGTGACTGCGTTGTGCGTCTTCGGCGCGGTGGCTGTGCGCGTGAAGGCGCTGGCGTCCCCGGCCACAGGGGGACAAAACAGCGCGTCGTCCGCATCCACCGGCTGGCGCGAGCACATTCACATGGACGATTGGGCCACGGACTATCCCGTTCACGACGAAGAAACCGTGCGCAAGACGTTTGTGTTATCGGGCTCGGAGCTCTCACTGGATGTCGATAACGTTTTCGGATCGATCGATGTGGTTGGCACGGACGGAAATCAGGTTCAGATGGTCGTGAACCGGAGCTTCCGCGCGCAGTCGGCGAAGAAACTCGATGAGGCCAAGAAAGACGTGACGCTCGACATGACGCAACAAAGCGATTCGCTGCGGCTGTACGTCAATGGCCCGTTTCGCAGCCATGATGGTGGCGTCGACTGGGATGACGAAGGATACGCCGTGAACATGGATTTTCAGCTGCAGGTGCCGCGCGCAATGGAGGTAACGCTCAAGACAGTCGAGGGCGGAAATGTGCAGGTGCGCGACGTGAAGGGCAACTTCACGGTGCGGAACGTGAATGGGGGAATCGAAATGGAAAATATTTCCGGTTCGGGTTCGGCCCGGACCGTGAACGGCAAGATCAAAGTCTCGTTTCGTGAGAATCCGCGGCAGAATTCAAGCTTTCAATCGGTCAATGGGCCCATCGAGCTTTCTTTCACTCCAAAACTTGCCGCGGATTTTCGCTTTACCACCTTCAACGGCGGCATCTTCACCGATTTTCCAATGACATCGCTGGCAGCGGAAGCGGCGCAGGAACAGCGCGACGGGGCACGGGAGATCATCCGGACGAGACGTTCAACAGGTGCGCGGGTGGGGGCAGGCGGACCTGAAATTCGAGTCGAAAACCTGAATGGGGACATTCGGGTACTGGAGAACCATGAATAAGCAACTTATAGAAGCAGTGCGCGGCCTTCAACGAACCGTCCTGGCAAGCGCTGCGATGGCACTGCTATTCGCGACCTATACGCCGACTGCCAAGGCGCAAACGGCGAGCGATGGCGATCACCTGACGATTCATCTGAGCGATCCTTCGCGGCCTCCGCACGTGAAAGCCAGCCTGGTGAACGGCGGAATCACGGTGAAGGCGTACGATGGCAAGGACGTGGTCATCGAAGCCCATACGCGCGATCGCGAACCTGTGCAGCCAGCCCCGACCGGCATGCATCGACTGTCCGTCACGGCAACCGGCTTGTCGGCGGAGGAAGAAAACAACGACGTGCGAATCGACACGGATTCCTTCATGCGGCCAGTCGACCTGGTGATCACGGTGCCGACCCATAGCTCCCTTTCGCTCCACACGGTGAACGACGGCAACATTTCAGTGACAGGTGTGGAAGGGGACTTGGACGTCGAAGCGATCAACGGCAGCGTGACGCTCGATCATGTGTCCGGCAGCGTGGTCGCACACACCGTGAATGGGCGCGTCTCTGCGACGCTCGACCGCGTAAACACGCAGAAGCCGATGGCGTTCAGCACGCTGAACGGCGAAATCGACGCGACGTTTCCGCCGGACTTGAAGGCGAACCTGAATTTGCACTCCATGCGCGGGGATATTTTCAGCGATTTTGACGTGCAGCTAGGCCGCGCGGCTGGACAGCCGATTGTCGAAGATTCCGGAACGAGCAGCGGCAAGTACCGCGTGCGAGCGGACGGCAACGTCCACGCGACGATCAACGGTGGCGGCCAGGATATTCAGTTCAGCACGTTGAACGGCAACATCTACATCCGCAAGGCGGGCGGGACGCGATAGGCGGCAGGTTCAGCCGATACGGCTTGCACGGTACACAAGAACCGGCGAGCCTTCGGCAATGAAAGCGGAGTCAGGCGGACGGTTCAAGACATGGGCAAGATCGGCGCCATACAAACCTTCGGCGGCGCCATCAAACCGAGCAACATCACTGACCCACACGCGCCAGGGATCGTGAGCTACTTTGTATTCCAGGCACCCGCCGTTGCGCAGCATCGAATATCCCCAGTAATGCTCGGTAATAAATTGTTCCAGGCTGCCTTCAATCGGCACGGCAGCGGCACTCGATGCTTTCGCCGACAGGCTACACCATTGATTTTTGTATTGCCATTCGTAAGCGGCCTCGATTGACCCATCTGTGCGACTGACTTTGTGGCGCATTCGATGGGCGCTGTATTTTTCTCCGTAAGACAAGCGGGCGAGCCAGGCGATCGCCCGCCGGGGAACGACCTCTCGAATGAAGACGACGCCCCTTCGCGAATCTCCGTCTGTGTTTCGGCGAACATAAAAGCGCAGATTCACTTCATCAAAGTTGGAATGAAACGGAGGGATTAGGGAGCCGAAAAGCTTCGTGCGAAGAAAGCGGAATCCCACCAGGCT
>JASHRM010000280.1 GCA_030037315.1 Candidatus Acidiferrales bacterium | reverse complement strand
GGGCGCGGCAAACTATAGAGCTGCGCCGAATCGAGAGAAGTGTCTGCAGCAGCGCTACTTATTGGCAGAACCCGGTTCGGATTGCTTCCTGTGAATCTGCGCCTTAACCGCATCGGGTACCACGTGCGCGACCGCGGCCTGCACTTTGTTCTTGAACGAGCCAGCAACTACGTGGTCCTTTCCGGCCATCAATGCCTCAAAACCATCGTTCGTCTTCCGCCGCCACAAGCACATCGAATCCGTGCTGCGCAAACTGAAGCGACAATTCGAAGCCAATTCCCCTCGACGCCCCCGTTACAACTGCAAATGATCCTTCGTACTTTCGGTCCATTTGGCGTCTCCGATGCGCGCGTTACTCGCGCCAAATCCGATAGTGAAAATGAACCCGCGGGCGAAAAATCACCATCGGTACAACATTGGGTTTGGAGGGTGATCGCGGGATTTTGAACTATGGAAGTTACGGTATTGCGGTGGAATGGGAAAGATGCAGCCGACGCCGATAAACGATCACGGATCGCAATTCCTAGGGTGTCTCGCGATCTGCGGAACCGGGACCAATCGATTGCGTCCTAGCTTCCGGCACGTCCCGATCGAAGCGCCGGCGACCGCATTAAAACGTAATTGGGCGACACGGTTCCACATAGCCCTGCATGCTGTTAAGCTCTGGCGCGTGGGAGAGTTAGGCAAATACTTAGCGCTTGCTTTTACCGCGCTGTTGCCGTTGATAAACCCTTTAGGTGGGGCGCTGATCTTTCTCGGCCTTGTTGGCGGCGCGGCTCCAGCAGTCTATCGCGCATTGGCGCGGAAAATCGCGATCAACACGACAATTTTCCTCGTTGCAGTAGAGGTTGGCGGAACGCTGATCCTAAAATTTTTTGGTATCTCTTTACCCGTTGTTCAAATCGCTGGCGGCCTCGCCCTTGCCGCGATGGGCTGGAGATTACTTAATCAAGAAGAGCCGGATGACAAAGCGCGGCCGTCTGACATCGACTCCCAGAGCCTGGAATCACTCCAAGAAAAAGCGTTTTACCCCTTCACTTTTCCAATAACAGCGGGGCCGGGCTGCATCGTCGTGATGGTCACTTTGAGCGCCCACGCACCGGAACGAGGACTTCTACCAACGATTACCGCGCACGCAGGAATCGTGATCGCAGTCGTGCTTCTCAGCATTGCTGTTTACTGGTGTTATGGACACGCGCCAACCATCACCGCTCGAATCTCTCCACAGACCATTCATGGCATCCTCCGCCTCATCGCGTTTGTCCTGCTGTGTATCGGCGTGCAGATTACTTCGAATGGCGCCGAGGCCATTTTGAAGACGATCCTTGTGAAAACGTAGCCGTTAACGTCGTAGTCAAATGCGTTGCGTGCACTTAGGTGAGGAGCCAGATTAAAGGCACGAATCCGAGTGCCGAGAACGCCAGTAAGAGGCACAGGCTCTGCGTGCCAGTCTTCCGGTCTGCGAACCCAAACGCATACAAAGCCTTAATCGCATTGTTGCTCGCTGTGGAGATCATGATTGCGGCAGCCGCAAGCCCCGTCGATGTGGCTGCGCTGGCTGATTGAGTAAGGCTTAGTACAAACGGATCCACATCCGTAACTCCCATCACTGCCGCAAGGCCGAACAAGCCCCGCCGACCGAGATGGATCACCGCCAAGTCCGTCAAGACGAGCATCGCAACGAAGATCGCACCGAAAAGAAAAGCAACCCAAAGCTCAAGCGGGTTAAGCGGTACATACTCTTTCTTCAGTTCACTCGATTTCGAATCCGGTCGCCGGCTCCACAGCCATCCCACGGCGAGCCCCACGCCGGCCAGTGCGAGAAGCGGCGTTGCAATGCCGGATAGCAGCCGGGGATTGAAGATACCGACCAAAACGGCGAGGCGAAGGTACATTACTCCGGACGCCATTAGAATTCCGCCGGAAAAGAGGTGCGACGAGGCATCTGCCTCCTTCGCTCGCTTCGCCAGCACGACGGTCGTGAGCGTCGAAGAATAAGCGCCTCCAAGGAAAGCCGAGAGGATGATGCCACCTTTGCCTTTGGTGAAGGCTTGAAGCAAATAGCTGGCGTAAGAAATCGCACTGACCGCGACAACCACGAGCCAGGTCTTGAATAGGTTTACGCCGAACCGGCCAAGGCTCTCGTTTGGGACAATCGGCAGAATCACAATGGTCAAAAACAGGAATTTCGTGAAGGTGAAAATCTCTTGAGCAGGAATCCGCTTGGATAGTCCTTCAAGAAAGACCTTCAATTCGAGCAGCAAGACGCTCAACACGCCCAGCGTTCCGGCGATCCAAAAGTGACCCAGGGAAATCAGGGCGCCCACTACATAAGTTGTCAGTCCTGAAAATTCCGTGGTCACCCCGGCGGATTCCGCGGTTTCCAGTTTGTGCCGATAGGACAACCATAGAAACGACGCGATTACCCCGAAACCGACCGTTAGTGGCCATAGTTGAGGCCCGGAAAGCAAAGCCATTGCGTAGCCAAGCAAACCAATAAGAGGGTAGGTCCGGATGCCTCCGAAGACATATTTGTCGACGGTCGCTTTGTGTTCTTCGCGTTCGAGTCCGATCAGAAAAGAAAGAAAGAGAGTCAGGATAATCTTCGTGGCTTCTGCCGGCAGTTGCGGCGGACTAGCAATCGGAACGGGCATGAGCGCTCTGATCCGCAGTCAATTCTTGAAAATCGTCTTTCAGTTGAGTGTGAGCGCGAGCAGCATAAAGGATAGGTGACATGGAAGCAACCGCACCAATTCGCCTTCGCTTCCTTGGGACAGGAAGTAGTGTCGCGCGATATGCTCTAGCCAGAGGAAGCCGAATCAGAAGTGGCCACTCGCGATGTATTGATCCGAATTCCGGTTATCGGGTCGCTACAATCGTCATGACGTGGTTTCTTCCTTGACGAGACTGCTTCCTATTCTAATGGTGCGTGGCTGACGAGGAGGTCGAGCATGGCGAAACGTGCAACAAAACCCAGGAAGAAAGCGACGCGAAAAGTCCGCGCCTTAGCTCGGAAGCTGCGAGCGCGAACATTTGCGCATGGACTCCAGCGGCGCTCGGATGCCGCCATCCATCAGAATATCCTTGGCGAGTCTGGAGTTCGTATGATCATCACAAACATGGAGGAACGCGAGTGTCACGACCTATTAGCGCGCGTGCGTTTTGGAAGACTTGCTTGCTCGCATGAAAACCAACCTTACATAATCCCCACCTACTTCGCCGCGGACAGGGAATATATTTACGCCTTTGCGACCAGCGGGCAGAAAATCGAGTGGATGCACGCAAATCCCCTGGTCTGCATGGAAGCAGACGAAGTGAAGAGCCACAACAATTGGGCCAGCGTTATCGTCACCGGAAGTTACAAAGAACTCTCAGATACGCCGGCGCATGCTTCCTTAAGACAACGCGCGCACCATCTGCTTGAGAAGAGAGTTCGTTGGTGGCAAACCGCGTTTGCTGGAGCTCAAACTCGCAAAACCGACGATCGTGATATTCCGGTCGTTTACTGCATTCGAATCGTTCGGATGACGGGGCATCGCGCCTCGCCAGACCCGGTGGAATTCAAGCATGATTTCGGTGCCGATTAAGGCATCACCACCGCAGAATAGGCACAACGAAAAGCGGCGCGACTACTTGCGTGAGGTGCAGCACCGGCGCGACCCGCGCCTGAACAGTTATGAGTTCGGATGGTTGGGGTGGAGACAGGACTCGATCGGGTGCGGTACAGAGGTCGGACCGTGAAAGTACCTTACGCGAAAAAGTGGCAGAAGGAAGCAGACAAGCTTCGGAAGATTGTGCTCGACTGTGACCTGATCGAGAATACAGCGAAAACGGCTAGTGCTCTTCCCAACTGGTCACTCAAGCCATCACTTCCCGTGCGGTCTTCGTCGAACTACGTATGTTAGGAGGCTGCATGAGGGCGGAAAATAGCGCAAGGTACGGACTGCCGTCTAGTGAAAGCCGTACCAGAACTGAACATTTCCGGTTTCGGCTGCGTTAATCAGGCGCTAATCAAACAGCGCTCCGACAAGGCGAGAATTCATTCTGCCCTATTGCAGCTTGGCGTATTCGGCTTTGGCCTGTTTGAGGATGGGGATGTCGGGATCGGCATCTTTCCACAAAGCGAGGAAGTCCTGATAGGCGACTTTCGCTTTGGCGGCGTCGCCCTGCAGAGCGTAGGCGCGGGCGAGACCCAGATGCGCGAGAGACACAACCGGCGTGTTTGCC
>JASHRM010000279.1 GCA_030037315.1 Candidatus Acidiferrales bacterium | reverse complement strand
ATCAAATCTACGGATTCCCGGCAGGGGCCGGCGCAGCGGGCTTTGCCGCCACGATTATCAATACCGGCGGCTACACAACCGCGCCCCAAACGGCCACTCTTTCGATGGCCGGCACTTGCGACACGACTTACGCCTGCGGCGTGGGCGCCGGAGGAATGGACCACCACGTTGGCAAGGTGCCGTACGCCGAACAGGCCAGCGCGGAAGTCGACCGGCAATTAGGCAAAGGCTTCGCAGTTGACTTGGCTTACCTCTTTGTCGGCGCTCACAGGCTGGTTCGCGGCAATAACATCAACGTGCCCTGCCCGGTCGGCACCACGGATCCATCCCAGGAGTCAGGCATATTCGCTGGCAATGGGGTCGAGACTGCGTCGGTCGATCCCGGTACGTGGCCTTTTCCGGTGTCGCCGGTGCCAGGCTTGTTCCCGGATGCAGTGCCGGGCTTGCTTGAGCCCGACGGCAAACTTTCGACGTGCGCGAGCGGGGTTCCTACCCTTGGCAGCGGTGCGCTGGCCAACGTCGGGCCGTTCTTCCAGGGAGCTGGTCCCGCGAGCGGCTTACAGAGCATGAGCTATGGACTTCTCGACTACAACAACAACATAGCAAACGCCGTCTACCACGGCGGCACTGTTACCCTGATTGACCGGATCAAGTATTTCAACTTGTCCGCGAACTACACGTATTCGCATACGATCGACGACGGCAACTTCACCACGTTCATCAACCTGCCGCCCAACCAGTTTGATTACGCATCGGAACGCGCCAATTCCAACCAGGATGTTCGGCATCGCTTCGTGGGCAATTTCACGGCGCTCGGACCGGACGATACCTGGGCGCGGCACTTCACGTTGAGCAGTATCATCACGCTGCAGTCGGGCAGCCCGTTCACGATCTATTCAGGCGAAGACACGCTGAACGACGTGGCCGGACTATCGACCGATCGTGTGGCCTTCGGACCGCTGGGAACTATCTGTACCGCGAGTTGCGGGTCGCGCTACCAGGAGGTCTGCCCGAGCACGAGCGACTGCGCGACGATGATTCCGAGGAACACGTATGTTGGCGATCCGCTCTATACGTGGGATTTCCATCTGTCCCGATATTTCACGCTCACTCCACGGATGAGGCTTGAGGTCGGGGTGGATGCGTTCAACTTCCTGAACCGGTCGAACGTGGACGAAGTGACCTCGATCTATAACTCACCCGTATTCTGCGGCGGCTCACTTCAGGCCGCAGTTCCCCGGCACTACCGAGACGCTGTGAGCCAGGCCATTCAAGCGGGATCCGCATCTGTGGCTTGCCCCGCAGGCTTGGCCGGAGAGACCCCGGTTTTCGTGAATGGAGTGCAAGTGGGAAACAACGCCGACACGCCGATGTCGGTAATCCCGGGCATCGCGCCCCCGCAAACTCTGTTCATCCCAAATAACCCGAGCCCGACCTTCGGGTTGCCGCGCACGATGTTCAATCCGCGGCAATTCCAATTTTCGGCAAGGTTCTCGTTCTAGACCGAGGCGTAGGCAAACTTAGCAGTTCTTTCGAGGGCCGGACGCGAGTCCGGCCTTCGCTTTTTGTGCGCATTTTTCGCTGCAGATTGAACCTGGCTCATCTTGTTGTCAGGTCAACGATGTAGTAATCTCGCGTTCCATTTCGGGCCATCATGCCTATCTTGCAGACAAATCCCGATCCTCTCGACGTGGATTTCTCGCGTTCAGCTGTCATCGTCGTCGATATGCAGAACGCGTTTGCGAGCCGCGGCGGCACGCTAGACCTCGCTGGAATCGATTTGGCGGATGCGCCGCGCGTGGTCGAATGCATCCGGCGCGTTCTGGATGCAGCACGGCCGGCTGGCGTGCCGATTGTTTACCTGCAAACAGGATACAAGCGCGATTTGAGCAATGCGGGCGGGTCGCGTTCGCCGAATCATCGCAAAGAAACCGCGATGCGGCTGATGTGCGCGAAACCGGAACTCAGAGGAGAGCTGCTGACCGAGGGAGGATGGGATTTTGCGCTCGTCGATGAATTAGCGCCGCTGCCGGGCGATCTGGTCGTCACTAAAACGCGCTACAGCGGTTTTGCGGGCACGACGCTCGATTCGCAATTGCGCGTTCGCGGTATCCGGTATCTTTTCTTCACCGGCATCGCTACGAATGTCTGCGTCGAGTCCACTTTGCGCGACGCATATTTTCTCGATTACTGGCCCGTGCTGCTGCTCGATGCGACGATGCCGGCGGGCGGTCCAAGCGCCTACGCGGCGACCGTATTCAATGTAGAATCATTTTTTGGGTGGACGATCCGATCCGAAAACCTGCGCGCGGCATTTTCGGCAAAGGCTGAATAGATTTCATGTGGACTGTTGACATCGACGTCGGCGGCACGCTTACAGACGGGCTTTTTGCCAACGGGGAAAAAATCGCCAGCGTCAAGGTGGACACCACGCCGCACGATTTGACGGTTTGCCTTTTCGACTGTCTTTCGCAAGGCGCGGAAAAGCTGGGCTTCGCGGATACGAAAACGTTCCTCGAAGATGTCGGTTTGATCCGCTGGTCGACCACGATCACTTCGAATGTGCTCGCCGAATTGCGCGGGCCGCGAATCGGGTTGATCGTCTCCAAGGGGCAGGAAAAGAAGCTCTATGGCGAAAACGGCGGTGGGGAAATGCTCAGCCGCCTGCTTGCTCAGCGCGATGTCGTCGGGCTCGCGGATTCCTCGAGCGAAACGCAGATCATGAATGCGGCGAGGATGCTGCTCGAAAGCGGCGTGCGGCGCATCTGCATCAACCTCGAAGGCGCGCATCGCCAGGCTGATCGCGAAATCTCCTGGAAGCGCACTATCGATCAGCAATATCCCGACCATTTTCTCGGCTCGGTTCCGGTGCTCGCGGGAAGCGACATTTCGAAAAGTTCCGACGACCGAACGCGCGCATTTTGCGCGGTGATCAACGCATATACGCACGGCGCTTTGGCCGCCACATTGTTCAAAGCGGAAGACGATCTGCGCGCAACGTCGCGCTATGCGGGATCGTTTCTCGTCAGCCACATCAACGGCGGAGTCGCGGGCATCGCCAAGACGCGCGCGCTCGATACGCTGGAGTCGGGCCCGGTGCTCGGAATTCTGGGCAGCGCGCATCTTGCGAAGATCTACGGCTTGCGCGATGTGATCGCCATGGATATCGGCGGCACAACGGCGAAAGTCAGCGTGCTCGCGAATGGCGAGCCCGTATATCGCAAGCCGTCGGATCTCTTCGGCATTCCCGTGGAGCTTTCGCTGCCGTATCTTCGCTCGATCGCGTTGGGCGGCGGCAGCATCGTCAAGCCGGTAAAGGGCGGGAAAAATTCGGGCGCCGTGCAACTGGGGCCTGAGAGCATGGGCTCGTATCCGGGGCCCGCCTGCTACAACCTGGGCGGAGATCAAGCGACTTTGACGGATGCTTTTGTCACCGCCGGGCTGATCAATCCGGATTTCTTTCTCGGCGGCACGAAGGCGATCGATCGCGAGCTTGCGCGAAAAACCATTGAAGAGCTGGTGGCGCAGCCGCTTGGAATTTCGGTCGAGCACGCTTGTAAAGCGGTTATCGAGCGCGCGTTCGAGATGGTCGCCGCGATGATTGCGAGCGCAAAATCCGAGCTGCAAATCGATCTTTCGAAGCAAACTCTCTTCGCGTATGGCGGCAATGGAGGCCTTTTCGCGTGCAGCGTCGCCGAAAAAGCCGGATTGCGCAACGTGCAGGTGTTCTCTCTGGGGCCGGTCTTCAGCGCGTTTGGATCTTCGGTTTCCGATATTTGCCACGTCTACGAACGCGCGTTGCCGGAGTCGGCGATTTCGGAAGGCGGCGTCGCCAAAATCCGCGAGATGGTCGACGAAATGAAAGCGGAAGGGGCGCAGGACCTGCTCGGCGAGGGAATTCAGCCCGAAGCTCTCAGCCACGCGATCGAATTTGAGGTGGCGGGCAAAGGCAAGCATTCGATTTCGGTCGCGTGTCCGGAATCAGCCCTCGCATCGGCGAAGGAACTTGAGTCTGCGATTCGCAAATCGACCGGAGCGGACTCGCCTCGGCTCGATCTGGTGCGCCTGCGCGTGAAAAAGGAAATGGCCAAGCCGCAGCTGAATGAAGAGAAGCTGCAAGAATCCGATTCGTCTCATGCGCGAGTCGGCAAGCGCCGCGTTCTTTGGGGCAGCTCGAATGGCGAGGCGCAAATTTATCGCTGGGAATCGTTGCGGCCCGGAAATCGCGTCGAGGGATGCGCCGTGCTCGAGGGCGCGAACACCACGTATTTCGTTCCTGAGGGCTGGGCGATAACGATGGACGGCTACGGAAACGGGAAATTGACTCGGGGCTAGAGTAAATCAAGGCGATTAACGAAGGGACTTCGATCCAATGCCACCCGAAACGCGAAATCTGATTCGCATCACGGAATACCTGGATCTTGATGTGGACCGCGAGCAGTGGATGTGCAATCGCTGCGGCCACTCGCTCGGTTCCGCGCGCGAAAATTACAAAGCCGGCTGCCTCGTACATGACCGTGATCCGCGCGAGGTTCACCAGACGCTGGTGCGCGGCGATTTCAATTTTTCGCCCGATCCGCTTTGGGTTCGCATTGTCGAATTTTATTGTCCGGGCTGCGGCACACAGATTGAGACCGAATACCTGCCTCCGGGCCATCCGATCACGCACGACATCGAAATCGACTTGAACAGCCTGAAAGAGCGGCTGCGCAAAGGCGAATACGCGATTCGCGGCCAGCGGCTCGAGGTTGGCGAATGAACTCGATCGATATCGATGTGGGCGGCACTTTTACCGATTTGGTCCTCAATTTCCGGGACAAAACGCTGATCAAAAAAGTTCCCACCACCCCCTACGACCTTTCTGTCTGCTTCTCGCGCGTGATCGAAGAGGGCGCCGGCGCGCTCGGCTTGAAGATCGACGAACTGCTGCCCTCCGTCGACATGATTCGCTATTCGACCACGATCGCCATGAACCGGCTGATCGAGCGGAAAGGCCCGCGTCTTGCGCTGATCACCACAGAGGGCCATGAAGACGTGGTGCTGATCGGCCGCGGCGCGCAATGGATTGACGGCACGCGCGTGGCCGAGCGCCGCAATCTCGCCATTCAGAAAAAGCCCGATCCGCTGATTCCTCGCGAACTGATCGTGGGCGTTAAAGAGCGCGTGGATTCTCGCGGCGATGTGATTCGTCCGCTGGACGAAAAAAACGTCCGCGAACAGGTGCGCTATCTCGTATCGAAAGGCGCGCGCGGTTTCGTGGTGTCGCTGCTTTGGGGATTTCTGAATCCGGTGCACGAGCGCCGCGTGAAAGAAATCATCCGCGACGAGTACAAGGAATTTCACATCGGCTATATGCCCGTCGTGCTCGCTGGACAGGTCGTCGGCAAGCTCGGCGAATACGAACGCACTCTTGCCGCGATTCTCGACGCCTATCTGCAGCGCTCCATGCAAATCGAGCTATCGGCCATGTGGGACAAGCTGCGCGAGCGCGGCTATAAGAAACCGCTGCTGATGATTCAAAGTTCCGGCGGAATCGCGGAGGTGTTTCGCACATCCGCAAGCCGCACGTTCAATAGCGGGCCCGTATCCGGACTGATGGGCGCGCATCACGTGGCGCAATCGCTGGGCTACCAAAATGTGGTGATGACGGACATGGGCGGCACCAGCTTCGACGTGGGTCTCGTGGTGAAAGACAGCGTGCGCAGCTACGACTTCCGGCCGATCATCGACCGCTGGATGGTCGGCATCACCATGATCAAGACGCTTTCGATCGGCGCTGGCGGCGGCTCGATCGCCTCCGTCGATCGCTTGCTGCAAAATCGCGTGCAAGTGGGCCCGCGAAGCGCTGGATCGATGCCGGGACCCGCATGTTTCAATCTCGGCGGCACGGAACCAACAGTCACGGACGCGGACGTGGTGCTCGGCTACGTGAATCCCGAATACTACTTCGGCGGAAAGATGCGGCTCGATAAAAATCGTGCGATCGCCGCAGTCCGCGACAAAATCGCCAAGCCGCTGGGCATCAGCGTGGAAGAAGGCGCCGCGATCATCCGGAAAATCGTCAATGGAAATATGGCGTCCGCGATCATGAAAGAGGTTCATCTGCGCGGCTACAGCCCCGAGGAATTTATTTTGTTTGTCGGGGGCGGCGCAGGCCCCACGCACGCCGAAGGCTTCAAGGGCGATATTCCGAAGACCGTGATGTTCCCGTTTTCGCCGGTTTTTTGCGCCTACGGCTCCTCGACGATGGACATCATGCACGTCTACGAAACGTCGAAAAAATTGACGCTGATGACGCCGGGCGACCAGCAGGTCACAAACGACTACGCGGCCTACAATTCCACGGTCGAATCGCTGCTCAAGCAAGCGCATAAAGATCTCGTCGCCGACGGCCTCGATCCGGCGAAGGCGGTTTTCGTGCTGGAGCTGGATATGCTTTACGGAGGCCAGTTCCACGTGAAGCGCGCGCTTTCGCCGCGCCTTTCGATTGCATCCGCTGACGATGTGCGCGCGATTTGCGACGCATTCAACAAGGAATTCAGCGAGGCGTTTAGTCCGTTCGTGGTGAATCCCGAGGGCGGCACTTTCATCGAAAGTTTCATTTTGAAAGCGATCGTGGCGACGCCGAAAGTTCATCTCCCGAAACTGCCGCTGGAGAAAAGCGATCCCTCCGGCGCGCGCAAGGGCGAGCGGCAGGCGTATTGGCCGGACGCGAAGGGCTACTGCGCCACGCCGACGTTTACGTACGAATCGCTGCGTTCCGGAAACGTGGTCGAAGGCCCGGCAATTATTGAGGGACAGTACACGACCATGGTCGTGCCGCCGTCGATGCGCTTTTCGATCGACGAACGCGGCCTGGGAATTTTGGAAGGCTGAGGCCGAACCGAAGAATTGAGGAACATCGATGCCGATACCCACGCTGGCTGAAAAACTGGAGTGGCTGAAGCCCGCTCCCGCCACGGAGCGCGAGCGCGATTGCGCCGCCCGAGTGCCGCAAGGCGATTACGAAATCGGTGTGCAAGTCACCAACGACATTCTCGACGAAGCGATGGAAGTCTTCGTCCGTTCTTCGCGAAGCTACTTTGGCGTGTCCGGCGATTCGATGGTCGCCATATTTACGGCTAACGGCGACCTGATCAACGCGGCCTGCGGCACGTATCTCCACGCGATCATTCAGCCGATCATCATCAAATTCGTGAAAAAGTATTACTCCGAAAATCCCGGCATTCGCGAAGGAGACATCTGGTACACCAACGACGCGCTCTACGGCGGCATTCACAATCCGGATCAGGTAGCCATCATGCCGGTCTTTTACAAAGGCGAGTTGCTGGCGTGGGCCTCGGCCGCGCTGCACACAACGGAAACCGGGGCGATCGAGCCGGGTGGCATGCCGGTGACCGCAAGGTCGCGCTTTGAAGAGGGACTGAATTTGCCGCCGATCAAAATCGGCGAAAATTACGAGCTGAAAAACGATTTTCTCGAATTTTATTCCGCCTATGGAATGCGCGCGCCCGCCATGTTCATCTCCGATTTGCGCGCACGCTGCACCACGGCGGATCGCGTCCGGATACGTTTGCTTGAACTAGCCGAAAAGCGCGGCGCCGATTTTGTTATCGGACTGTTTCGCAAAATGTCCGACACGGCCGAAGCGGGCGCCCTGAGAAAAATCCGCGAATTGCCTGACGGAAAATTCCGAAGCGTGGTTTTCAACGACGCGATCGGCCGCACGCCGGCGCTGGTGCGCTCCTGCTATCTGACAGTTTCAAAAAAGGGCGACCGCATGGTTTTCGATTTTCACGGCACATCACCGGAAAATCCGTCTTCGTACAACGTGCATCCGCAGGCGGTCGTCGGCCACATCGCCAATTTCATGTACGAGTACATGTTCCACGACTTGCCGATCTCAAGCTCCACGTTTTCGGCGATCGATTTTGTTTTTCCTGAAGGCAGCATCGTATATCCCGACCGCACGGCGGCCACGAGCTGCTGCGTGTATATCGGAATGCAAGCGCGCAACGCCACGCAAAATTGTTTTGCGAAAATGATTTTCTCGAACGACAAGCTGTGGCATCAGGTGGCTGCGCCCCCGGGCAGCCAGCACACTTCGCAGATTTGCGCGGGCCTCTCGCAATGGAACCTTGCCGTTTCTGACGTGCTTTCGTTCGCGCTGAATACGATGGGGCAGGGCGGCCGCTCCGCGATGGACGGCATGGACGCTTACGGTTTCGCGTGGTGCGCGTTCGGGCGCGCGCCGGATTCCGAGCAGGTGGAAAGCGAGCTGCCCATCACCGTCACAATCTCGCAGCATTGGAAAGATTCGTCCGGACCCGGACTGCACCGTGGCGGCTCGGGCGGGGTGCAGCAGTGGATGATCCACAAGGTGCCGACGGTCGTTTCGATGTGCATGGGCAATGGCAGCAAAGTGCCGATCGGCCAGCCGCTTTTCGGCGGCTACGCATCTTCGCCGGTGCCAGGTATCAGCATCAAGAAGGCTGACCTGCTGGCGCAAATGAAAAACAAATCCGAAATTGCCCTGGACCATCACACGATTTTCGAAAAAGCCACCGTCCACGGCGATTGGCATTACGAACTGGTGGCTCGCGCGCCACAGGTTTTCGAAGAGGGCGACTTGCTCTTTGGCCTCAGCGGCGGCGGTCCCGGTTACGGCGATCCGCTCGAGCGCGATCCACACCAAATTCTGGACGATCTAGAGAAGAACATCATCTCGGACTGGACCGCGCATAATGTTTATAAGGTCGCCTACGATCCGGAGCGAAAAAAGCTCGACCTCGAGAAAACAAAGCAGCTCCGCGATCAGGAACGGAAAGCGCGGCTCGCTCGCGGCAAATCTTTCGATGTGTTTCAGCAGGAGTGGAGCAAGAAAAGCCCGCCGCAGGAGATTTTGCAGTTCTACGGTTCCTGGCCAGACGCCAAACCGACCGGCCCGGTCATCCGATAGTAAGAATGTCCGGCAACGCCACGGCGCGGCAAATCGTCCACGATCTTCTGCAAGGCGTGGCACCGCCGAGGCCGCTTTTTCTGCCGATCGTTTTCGCGCACGGCGCGCGCATCGAAAGCGTGCCCCTGCGGATATTTCTTTCGAATCCCACAAAAATCGCCAACGCGACTCGACAATTGCGCGCGCGTCTGCGCTCGGACGGCGTGACTTGCTATTTTGATCCGTTTCTTGAGGCGGAAGCCCTGGGAGCCACGCTGGAATGGGACGCGGACGGCCAGCAAGCGGACGCACTTTGGCAGCAAAACGATTCATCGTTGTTCGATGAGGCTGTCTTCGATGATCCCGCCCGGCGTGGCCGCGTGGGAATCGCCATCGAGGCCGTTCGCAGGCTGAAAACTACCATGCGGGAGGATTGCCTGCTGGCAGCCGCGGTTGCGGGGCCGTTCGCGATGGCATCGTTACTGGCTCATCTCAGTGGACACGCGCCGGACTGGCAGCAGATTTCCGTCGATAGTCTGGATTTGGCGGCGGCGTTGATTTCGCCGATGGCGAAGGCGTTCGTCGAGGCGGGCGCGAATGTCATCTTCATTCGCGAGCAATTGCTGCCCGCGCTATCGGCGGAGGATTGCGCGGCGTGGGCGGCCCGCGTTTCAACCGCCGTCAACATTGTGCGGTTTTATGAGGCGCTTCCGGTTTTGCTGCTCGCGGATTCCGAATCGGTTGCGATGAATCGCGACGCGATTTTGCAGCAGAGCTGGGATTGTGTCGTTTGTCCTGCCGCTGCAGGATTAGGAGAAAGCCCAGGCGGCCAAATCGGCGGATGGGATTCGTCGCGATTCGGAATCGCGCTGCCGCCGAACGTCTTCCAGGCTGGCCCAAGCGCATCTGTCGCCGGTTTGACCGCGACGATTCGCGGTCTGCGACCATGCGTAGTTACCACTGCCGGCGACCTCCCTTTGGCTCTGGACATTCAGCGCCTGAACGAAGTGTGGGAAAATATCCGTCGGTTCGACTAGCAAAATGACGAAGAGCGGCTCTCCACCGACCGAGCGCATCGAATCGCTCGCGCGTGGACCAAAATCGCAAACTCCAGCGGGTGCCGGTGTTCGCCGCGTGCGCATGCGAACGTCCGGCGCTTCGATGGCGTCTCTTGGGGGCGGAGAATTCCTCGTCAAACCCGATGAGATGCTGCTCCCATATCCGAAAGTTTTGACCGACCGGCTGCTGCACTGGGCCGAAACCTGCCCCGACCGCGTTTGCATCGCCAAACGCGGCGCGGACGACGAGTGGCGAACGCTCACGTACGCGCAAGTCTGGTCTTCGGTGCGATGTGTCGGCCAGGCGCTGCTGGATCGGGGGCTTTCTGTCGAACGGCCCGTCGCCATTCTTTCCGAGAATGATCTCGAGCAATATGTTCTTACGCTTGCTGGGCAGCATGTCGGCATTCCTGTAGCGCCGCTTTCGCCGCCCTATTCGCTGGTCTCAAAAGATTTCGGCAAGCTGCGGCACACACTCAAAGTGCTCACGCCCGGTCTGGTGTTTGCGTCGGACGGCACTCGCTACGCGCCGGCGATCGAAGCGGCTGTCGGCGAGCACATCGAAATCGTCACTACGACCGCGCCACCCGATCGCCGCAAATCTGCTCTGTTCACCGATCTGCTCGAAACCGATGCTACTCCGGCCGTCGAAGACGCGCACGCGCAGATCGATCCCGATAAAGTTGCGAAATTTCTTTTTACGTCCGGCTCGACGGGCATGCCCAAAGCCGTGATCAACACGCACCGCATGCTTTGCAGCAATCAGCAGATGATCGCGCAGATTTTTGGCTTTCTGGAAGATGAGCCCCCGGTGGTGGTCGATTGGCTGCCCTGGAATCACACATTCGGTGGAAATCACGATGTTGGCATTGCGCTTTACAACGGCGGCACGTTTTATATCGACGACGGCAAGCCTGGCCCGGGCTCGATCGAAAAGACGGTCCGCAATCTTCGCGAGATTTCGACCACCGTATATTTCAACGTGCCCAAAGGCTATGACGACCTGCTGCCTTTTCTGCGCGCCGACCGCGAACTCCGCCAAACATTTTTTCGCCGCCTCGGATTGATGTTTTATGCAGGCGCAGGGCTTTCGCAGCCTGTATGGGACGCTTACCGCGAGCTCGCGTTTGAAACTTGCGGCGAGCGAATCATCATGGCCACGGGCCTGGGATCGACCGAAAGCGCGCCAATGGCCATTCAAACAACATGGGAAACCGACCGCGCAGGAACGATTGGAGTTCCCGTGCCCGGAGTCGAACTGAAACTCGTCCCGCGCGGAGCGAAGCTGGAAGCGCGGGTTCGTGGGCCGAATATCACTCCCGGCTACTGGCGCGAGCCCGAATTGACCGAACGAGCGTTCGATGCGGAGGGCTTCTATTCGTTCGGCGACGCGGTCCGGCTGATTGACCCGCACGACATTAATAAGGGCCTGCTATTCGATGGCCGCCTGAACGAAGATTTCAAGCTGGGAAACGGCACGTGGGTCAGCGTTGGGCCGCTGCGCGCGAAGCTGCTCGCTCACGCGTCACCTTATATTCGCGACGCGGTGATCGCAGGTCTCGATCGCGATTATCTGGCTGCGATTATTTTTGTCGACGCAGAGGCTTGCCGTGAACTCGCGCCCGGAATTTTGAGGAATGCGCCGCTCGCGGATGTCGTGCGGCTTCCGAACGTGCGCAAGCATTTTCATTCGCTGCTGAAGTCGTTCGCGGCGCAATCGACCGGCAGCTCGAACCGGATTGCTCGTGCGGTGCTGGCGGAAGAGCCCCCGTCGCTCGATGCTGGCGAGATCACGGACAAAGGTTCCTTCAATCAGCGGGCGGTGCTGGAGCGGCGCGCAGACATCGTAGAAAGTTTGTATGCTTCGCGGCCGTCGGAGGAAATTCTGCAAGCAGGCGGAGGCCTAGGGTCCTGATGAGCAAAGAGCTGCGGCAACTGAATTTGGAAACGCGCAGCCGCGTGGATGAAGCTGTCGAAACCGTGCTGGCGGAATACGAAAAGCGTGGCGCGGCTGAATTCGCCCTCCAATCACAAATTGGCGCCGATGAATGGAACGACCGCCGCGACGAATTTCTGATCGCCGTAGGCCGCGACACCGGCACGCTGCTGAATATTCTCGTGAAGGCCACTCGCGCGCGAAATATTCTGGAGCTCGGGACGTCCTATGGCTATTCGGCCATTTGGCTCGCAGATGCAGCTCGAAAGACGCGAGGCAAGGTGCTGAGTGTGGACTTGAGCGCGAAAAAACAAGAGTACGCGCGTTCGATGCTGCAGAAAGCGGGCCTATCGGAGTATGTGGAATTTCGCGCGGGCGATGCCCGCGATATTCTTCGCCAGTTGCCAGGCCCATTCGAATTCGTCCTGCTCGACCTTTGGAAAGACCTGTACATCCCTTCCTTCGATCTTCTGTATCCAAAGCTAGCGAAGGGCGCTTTCGTTGCCGCGGATAATATTCTTCTGCCAGAAGCCTACCGGCCGATGGGCAAGGAATACCGCAAGCACGTGCGCTCCAAGCCGGAAATCGAATCGGTGCTGCTGCCGGTGGGCAGCGGCGTGGAACTCAGCCGCTTCGGCGAAACGATTTAGCGCTCTTTCTGCATTTTACCTTGCGGTGTATTATTTCCGCCGGCACGTCGTGCGGCCGCTATTTCGGTTGCGTAAAGCTTGTGCAAAAAGGACGGGTCCCATGGAATTGAAAATCACCGGTGTTCGGACGTTCGCTATCATTTCTTTTCTCGCAGGCTCTTTCTTGCTGCCGGCGCGTTCCAGCGCGCAAAATCAGGGTTCGAATGTCGCGCCTCCATCTAACGCACAAACTGAAGACGACGCGCTTGCCGCCCGCCGCGAACTGCTCGATAAGGACATAGCGGGCATGCAGGGCGACCCGAAAGAAATTCAGTCCTACAACGCGTTTCACGCTGCATCGGAGCCGGCAAAAAAAATCAGGCTTGGCCTGACGTTCCTCGGCAAATATCCGTCCGATCAACTGGCAGAATCGGTTTATCAGGAATTGACGCAGGCTTATTACGCGAAACAGGATCTGCCTGATTTTTATACCTATTCCGAAAAAGGCCTCACACTTTTCCCGGATGACATACCGTTGCTTGCGATGGAAGGCTGGGTAATTCCGCGCGCGTATGACCACAACGATCCGGACGGGGATAAGAAACTCGATAGAGCAGAAGCCTACGAGCGGCACGCCATCGACGCCATCAGTAAGTTGCACAAGCCGTCGGGAGTCAGTGACCAGGTATTTTCCGCATATACGAACGGCGAACTATCTATAGCCCATAGCGGCCTAGGGTTGGTCTACTTCCGCCAGGAGCAGTACGAAAAATCAGCCGCGGAACTCAAGCAATCGACCAGTGAAACCGCAAAGCCCGATCCCACGGATGTTTTCATCCTGGGCGCTGACTTAGAGAATTTGGGCCAATATAAGGACGCGGCCGACAATTTTAACCGCTGCGCGCAAATGCCCGGAAGTTTTCAGGATCGCTGCAAGCAAGCCGCGTCTGGCGCCTCGAAACAGGCCGCTGCGAAATAGTGAATTCTTGAACCGAACACCAGCGCCCGTGCAAACGTGCGCGATCAGTGTTTTGAATTCTCCAACTGCTCGGCGACGGAGTTGATCAACTCCGTCTCGTTGTTCAGAACCGCAGCGAGCCGCACGATCTCCGCATTGGCTTCGTCCCAATGTTTCTGCTCGATCGCTTCGCGGACGCCCGGCACTGTTTTCGCTCCGTAGCCGGAGTAAACGCCGGGCGCGTAGATCATGTGCTTGTACCAGCCGCGCCGGAGCAGCCCTTCCTGCGTCGTTAGCCGCCGCTCGCTCTGCATGAGTTTCTCATTGATGCTCGTGAGCGTGGCTGCCGGCACATCCGAGAGCGTAACTTTGCGCACGGCATCCTCATAGCGCTGTGCCGCGGCTGTCAAGGCGTCGGCGGCATTATCGAAAGGCGCGAAGTTCAGGTGCGGAGGAATTTCCTCGCGCGGCGGCGCGACCGTGGGATTTCGCGGATCGCTGATGGCGGCAAAGAAGCCTGTATCGAGGTCCTTATCGCGTTCTGTAGCTTCCTCACGAGCGTCGTCCGCGGCTTTCTTCACTTGCTTTAGATACAGGTGAATGGTGTCGGCCAAATCCGTGAATTCAAACGGCAGCAAGTCCGCATCCGCCAGGCGCATCGCCATCGTGCCGACGGTTTGCGAAAGCGCGCGTCCATAGACGAAATCCGTATCCGAAAAATGCGTGTACCAGTAGAAATCGTCGTAAACCGAATGGTAAATGCCGCTGTGGTCCTCACCGCCATAGCCCAAATCGAACGACGCGATGCCGAGATGATCGAGAAACGCCGTGTAGTCGCTGCCGGATCCGAGCGGATCGATTCGCAGGTCCACACGATCGCGCACTTCTTTTCGCGCTTCCGGATCGCGCGCCTCCGCGACGTCGTGAAACAGCGTACGCTGGTGCACGGGAATGTCTTTCTCGGGATCGTCGATGTCCTTCATCACGCCGTTTACGAAGTGTTCGAGCGTATGCGAACCGCCCACGCTGAGATATCCCCGCCCATTGCCGTCCGTATTCAGATACGCCACTGCGTGCTGCTTCAATTCGGCATCGTGCTCTTCCGCCCATTCGGTTGAGCCAAGCAGCCCCGGCTCTTCTCCGTCCCACGCGCAGTAAATAATCGTGCGCTTGGGTTTCCAGCCCTGCTTCAGCAATTCGCCGAATGCTCGCGCCTCTTCCAGTTCAGCCACCTGGCCGGAGATCGGATCGGCCGCGCCATTCACCCAGCCGTCGTGGTGGTTGCCGCGAATCACCCACTCATCCGGCGACTCCGAACCGGGAATTTTCGCGATCACGTCGTAGAGAGTCTTGATGTCCCAATTAAACGCAACCTTCAGGTGAACTTTCGTTGCGCCCGGGCCAACGTGATAGGGAATTGGCAGCGATCCGCGCCATTCGGCGGGCGCCATCGGCCCTTCGAGCGCGGCGAGCAGCGGTTGCGCGTCGCCATAGGAGATCGGCAGCGTAGGAATTTTCGTCAGCGCGGGATTATCCTTGATCGGCAGCCGCTTTGCATCGGCCGTTGCGCCAACGCCGGGAGTGAGCGGATCGCCCGGCTGCGTTGATGGAAAATCCATCACGCTGCCGCGCTGCACGCCTTCGAGCGGCCGCATCGGGCCTTTCGGGAACACGTCGCCCACCGAATATCCATCGTCATGCGGGTCGGAGTAAATCAGGCAGCCCACTGCGCCGTGCTCGGCGGCGACCTTCGGCTTGATGCCGCGCCACGAACCGCCGTACCGCGCAATCACGATCGCGCCTTTCACCGAAACACCCAGCCGGTCCAGCCGGTCGTAATCTTCCGGCACGCCGTAATTCACAAAAACCAGTGGCGCGGCCACGTCTCCATCGACGGAGTACGCGTTGTAGGTAGGCAATTGCTCGCTTTGCTGGCTGGAAGTGGGATCGGTTGCCACGGGAGGCTCCTGGAGCTTCGCCACAAACTTCGTCGGCGCGACCATTTCGAGCACGCGTTCCTTCGGCGTGGGGAAAAGCACGTCGAAGTTTTCGATGTGCGCGTCCCAGCCCCACTGCTTGTAAAGCGAAAGAATCCACTCGGCATTTTCTTTGTCGTATGCGGTGCCCACATTGTGCGGATGCGCCGAAAGCCGCTGCATGTCGTCACGCTCGTTCTGTGGACTTGGAATCGCACGGAATTTCGTCTCCCATTGGCGTTCTGTTGGTGAGCTTGCGTGCGTAAATCCCTGCAAAGTTGAGTCGTCATCCGCGGCGGCAGGAATCAGCACGAAACAGAGAATTACGAGGGCAAGAATCGCAAAACGTCGCATAGTGCGCCTCTTATCGAAGAGTAAAAGCGCCCTCATGGTAATCGCGTGGAGAAAAGTTGCAAGCGAAAATGCGGCTCGCGCGCGGAAAATTCAGCGAGGCTGATCTGCTCCCGGCCCCCTCACCGACCTGGGAGCGGAGCTATCCGGCGCGCCGAGCGGTTGTGTGCGCGGCCCATAATGCGGCACGGGACGATCCAATTCGTAGGCTCCCAAATCAGGCGCTTTGCCCGTGAAATCGTCGTTGATCGTCGGAAGCAATGTGCCTGCGTCGATCGCAGCCGATCCGGGCTTGAGGCGAAAATCGAAATCCTCGGGATTATAAAAGCGCTGCGGATCGGATTTGTCGGGCATCTTCGCGTTCACGAAAACGTTGTAGTCGATCAAAATACTGTGCTGTTCCTCGTTGGTCGCCCGCTGATATTCCTGAAGCGATTTGAAGTGGCGCGTCACAAGCTGTCCCTTGTAATCGGCGGCTATTTCAAACGAAGGGGAGTCCCACTCGAAAGCGTTTTCCACTCCAGGATTGGGCCGGAAGCCGTTGTAATCCGAGGAAGAATAATTCGTGTAGGTGCGCAGATTCAGGATTGGATCAGCCCAGCCGTCCCCAAGAATCAGATTGTTCAGAAAATGCACGTTTGAAGCCGGTCCCATCAAGCGGCCCTGGCCAACGAACGTATTTTGATAAATTAGAACGCCCGCGGGCGTATCGATCAGTTTCAGCGGACCGCCTGTCGTCGCGTCGTAAATCACGTTTTGATAGAAGTAAAGCGGCCCTCCGAAAATCGGCTGCGCGCTCAGCGCTCCGCCTGCCGAGTTGAAGCAGCGATTGCGAAACACACGGATGTTATGCGCGCCTCCGTCGGCCTCGATGCAGTTGTCCGCCATATTGTAAATGTCGTTGTTGTAGAAATCGATCGCGACGGGAACGCGGTCCGGCAGCTCATTCGGCGTGCCGTCGGGGTCGCCGTATGTGGCGACATCGATTCCGTCGTGCCAGTTCGCCACGTAGTTGTAAGCGACCACGTGCCCCTGCCCGTAGATCTTGATCGCGTATTCGGACGTAATCAGCGCGGGATAGCCTGGAAACTTCGCCCAGACCGCGGGCGTCCACCAGCTCTGCAGCTTATTCGGATCGTGCCGGCCGATAAAAACATTGTCGGCAATATAGAAATTCTTCGAGCCTGACCAATCGTCTTGCACAACCCGTCCAACGTCGTAAACGCGCGAATGTTTCAGCGTGAAGCCGCTCGATCCCGCAATGTTCTTTATTCCCAGCAGAAACGCCACATTTGTGTTTCGTACCGTAATGCCTTCGAAATAGTTGTAATTTCCCGCCATCAGGTTGAAGAGGTTCTGGCAGCCATCCCCATCGAAAATCACTTCTCCATCGCCGGCGCCTTTGATCACGATGGGTTTGTCGGCGGTGCCGCTCTGCGTTAGATAGTACGTGCCGTCAAAGGGCGTGCCGTAGGCGGCAAGGTTGCGATCGAATCCGCTGTAGACGAACCGGTTGTCCTTATAAATTCCCGCGTGAACCAGAATAGTGTCGCCGGGCTGTACGCGCGGAGGCATGGCGTTCGAATGATCGGATTCATCGGATCCCATGTAATAAGCCGCCAGCAAGCCAGTGAACGCAGGTTGCTCTTTTGTTCCTTTGTACCCGAAGGGATACACGTGATAGACGTGACCGCCTTGCGCCGGTTCAGGCTCCTTGCGCGTGCGAACCGTTACTGTCCTTTGCGCCACGCCTTTCACTCCATCGGGATCGGAAAGAACGAAGCGGCATTCGTATTCGGTGTCCGGCTCGAGATTCAGCAAGCTGCCTGCAAACATGTTCGGCGCCACATACGAGAAATAATGCGGCGCGCCGTCGCGTGGCGTGCCCCCGTTCACGACTTCGTGATCGAGGCGCAACAACGGCAGTCCCTTGTGCCAGAAGTGTTCGTCTTTCTGGCGAAAGATCACATCCACGCGCGCGTTGCGATTATCGTCTCCGCTGATTCGCCACTCAAAACCCAACGACACCAGCGTCGGCGGATCAACGGTGAACTCGCCCGCCACTGTTTTGTTTTGCGCGTATGAGGACGGAGCAGCAAATAAACTCGCCGCCACGAATACGAAAACTGTCATGAGGGAAGCGAAAGAAGTAACAAGAATTCCGCGACGCATGGTTTCTCCAACCTAGAACTCGGAAACGCCGCAGATTAAACCACAAGTCTGGTTCTTCGGGTCATCTAGAATCGCATGTAGAGAACACGCCGGGCAAAAAGGGGCCTGGACCCGTCGCTTGCGCAACGAGCCCAGGGTCTTTCGATGTTAGCGATTTATTCTTAGTGCCGGTGGCCTTCATCGCGGTGGAATTCGTGATGCTCCACCCTGGGGCCGGGCCTGTGCACGTAAGGATGCGCATATGGATGGACGTATACGCGGCGGTTCACCCACGTTCGGCCCCACGGCCTCGCATCGAAGAAAATCGTATGCGTGCGCCAGCCGAAATAGGGATGCGCCCATCCGAACGGTGCGAATCCGGCTCCAATAACGATTGCAGGGCCGAACCGAATCGCGCCGCCGATAAAGAATCCAGGGGCCGGCGGCCCAAATACGATCGCCGGGTTGTACGTCGGCACGTAGATGTACGCCGGATTCACCGGCAGAACTTCGATGTATCCCCCGTCGTTGACCACGTTGTCGTAAGGACTCGGCCGCAGATAGCCATAGTTATAGGCTTGCTGCCGTTCGTGTTGGACCGCGTCCATTACGTCCGCACGTTGCGCGAGCACCGCATCGCCTAGATTCTGTGTCCAGCCGGGATCTTGCGCCATCATGTTCAGCACGGAAGGAAACGGAATCAGCGCCAGCACGCTCGGATCCCACTGCAAATTGTCTTCGCGAATTGCGTCGGCCAGAGCATCGCCGTGCAACGAAGCATGCTCATCCGCCCACGTGGCAGCGTCTGGGATTTGGTCCCAGTAAGTGGACGCCGTCAGAATCTGGGCGAGCAGTGGATCGGGATAAAGCGCGATGCGCGTCACGAGCTGATCGAGTTGCTGCGGCGATACGGCCGGCGGCGGAGCGCCTTGATCGCCCGCCGGGGGTGCCTGCTCGGGCCCTGGCGGCGGTGGTGGTGGAGGGGGCTCTTGCTGGTCTGGTTGAGTGGATTGGCCCGGAGGCGGAGGAGGCGGTGGCGGGTTTTGATCCTGCGCTTTCGATTGCACAGCAAAAATTGCGAATAGAAACAAAACAATCGTTATTCGCGCAATGCATCTTGTCATTGCTGGCCTGCTTTTACTTCTTGTTAAGAATCGAATCATGTAGTCTCTCCTGCTGCTTCTCGATTTATGAATATTGGCGGGAAATATTCCTTCGGTTCCCGCTGAGATAAATTTTACATCGGTCGAAGATGCGGAAGAAGAATCCAGACTGCCAATCCATTGACTCAGCCCGGGAATTACAGCTTTTTACGTATGCTGGTCAATTCGGCGACGGTAGCGGGAATTGGATATCCCGCAACTGCTGATTGACCTCACCTGAGAATCTCGACAAGCAGCACCCACGCATTGAATGTCGAAAGCACGAAAACCAGCACGCAACCGCGCGCGATCCAATAGATGCCGCTGTCGCCTTGCGCTGCTAAGAGCATTGCGCCAATGACGAACGGCAGAATCTGTATGGGTCCCAAAATCGCATTCAGCGTGGGTTCCCAGAGGGGTCGATTCATTTGTTTACGCAGCGAAAGGCCGCGCCAAGCCGACAGGCCCTGCAACCAAAGAGCGGCCACCGAAACGATGAATATTTGGATTCCCATCGCCCAGTGGGCTTGAGGAATCAGGGCGTCCATACTCGAAACCAGGATTAGAACTAGGCTTCCAATTGTTGCCCCGGCGCGAGTCGGCAAGTGCGGCACTTGAAGAATCCGCCCGATATTTACCGAAATCGCCACAAAGACGAGTCCCGCCAACGCCGCCGACGCGCCTGCCGCCGCCACAAAGAAATTCGTCCACATGTTTTCGAGCCCTTCTCGAGCGAGAGATCCTGGAACTAAATCCCAGGCGGCAAAGAATAACAAACCGATGCCCGCCCGCGCGGCGAATTGGGAGAAGACTGCGAGAGTCATTCAAGTAGACGCAGGGCTGGCACTTGTAATATTTCTATCCGGCCTTAGGGCGGCTCAGGCGGGCGGACAACCCGAATCGGAAACGCCGACTCAAAGGCTGCTGGAACCACAACGGTATATCGATAAACTGAGAACAATGGATCGGAAGGGCGGGGGCTTGCCTCAAAATTGTCGGTGTAGGAACCACGGGGCATCTGTATTCGTGTCGGCAGCGCTCGCTGGTTGCGTTTTGCTGTTGGCAGGCTCGTTGAACGCGCAGCAGCCCGCCCCTTCAGCGCCCGCAAACAACAATCAGAATCCTTCTGCAGCTGCCCAGCTGCCTCCTCAGCAGCGACTGTCCACGATCAGCGGCACCGTGCTCGATTCGAGCGGCGCTCTTGTTCCTGGCGCGAAGGTCAGGCTCACTCGCGGTGCGGATCTCCTGGCTCAGGAATCTTCCACCGGCGACAACGGCCAATTTTCATTTAGCAATATCGCGCCCGGCCCGTTTCAATTGACCATCGCCGCTCCCGGCTTCGCGACGTACACATCTTCCGGCGATCTTCGGCCCGGCCAGAACTACACGGTTCCCACAATCACGTTGATCGTTGCGACGGCCGTAACCTCCGTCACCGTGGGAGCGGCCGAAACGCAGGAGGAGATCGCGCAACAAGAACTGAAAGTCGAAGAATCTCAGCGCGTCCTGGGCTTTATCCCGAATTTTTACGTGAGCTATGTAGCCGATGCCGCGCCTCTAAATCCGAAACAGAAATTCGAACTCGCTTTTCGCGACATGGTCGATCCCGTCACACTTGGATTTACGGCGGCTGTGGCCGGCGTCGAGCAGGCGCATAACGATTTTCGCGGCTATGGGCAGGGCGCCCAGGGTTACGGCAAGCGGTTCGGCGCGAACTATGTGGACATCACCTCGAACACGTTAATCGGCGGCGCAATCATGCCATCGTTGCTGAAGCAGGATCCGCGTTACTTCTACAAGGGCACCGGAAGCACGCGAGCGAGATTTCTC
>JASHRM010000278.1 GCA_030037315.1 Candidatus Acidiferrales bacterium | reverse complement strand
AATCGAGTCATTGAAAACCTCACCGGGTGATCCGCCCCTTATAACACAAAAGATTGCGACGAATGACGCGCCTGCATGTGCGATGCACACCAGTTCGAATCCACTGCTGCGATTCGGCATCCAATCATGCTCCATGCCTGGATCGAAGCTCGATTTCGGGTATAATGGAGTTTCCTCGCCAGCCTAGCGACGCGAATCTGCACGCCTTTTCGCGCAGACCGGCCGGCAGACAGGAGTTCTTTCATGAAAGAAGGCATTCATCCGGATTACCATCCTGTGACGGTGCACTGCGCCTGCGGGAACACGTTTGAGACGCGCTCAACGTTCAAGGGTCCTATGATTCGCGTGGAAATCTGCTCGAATTGCCATCCGTTTTTCACCGGCAAACAGAAGCTGGTCGATACGGCTGGCCGCGTGGAGCGCTTCCAGAAGAAATACGCCGAGAAAGCCGGCGCGAAGAAGTAACGTTAGGCGGATCCTCTCTTCTAGCGGCGAAGCCTGTCTTGCTCGAACCACGATTCGTGAACTCGGATCGACTTCGCGAGCTCCGGCCATTCCTTCTGCAATTCCAGGAACATATTGTAGGCCACCGCCTTGTAAGAAAAATGCCCTTGCGGCGCGGTCCGCAATTCGAAGATGTATTGCGCTTCAGCAAAATCCATTTTGAAGAGCGCTCTTCGTCGAAAGCCCATCGGTAATACGTAGTTGGCGGATTCCGGCAAGCTTTTCTCGATCTCGCGGTAGACGCTCATTGCTTTCTTCATTGCCGTTTCGTAACGCCTCGCTAATCGCGCGGCCTTGATGTCCTCTGGGATTTCGAAGCCATGCAGAGGCGTTATGTTCTGCGCCACTTTCACGCAACGGCGATGCCGTTGAAGGTCGCGAAAGCTGCCGATATCCATCAGAATGTCGAATTTCAGCGTGTAGCCGCTGCGCATTTCGCGAATTACGTCGTCATGCTTGCCCCGGTGTTTGTACGCCATTGCGAGAATCTCGCGCTTCTTTGCGGGTGACATTTTCTTCGTCACCTTCGCGATCTGTGTGTACGGAAAATTTGACCCTTTATAGAGCAGCGTATTGACCGTTTCAGTCAGCAGCGCTTCCTGCGGGAGCAGCTCTACCTTCCGCTTGGTTTCTTGCATGCGGCCGTCTGGAAAAAGCTTTGCGGAAAAGGAACGTAGTTCCTTCTGCGTGTCGATAAGATACGCGCTTGCGTCGGAGTACTTAATCAGCGTGGGCGCCACCTTCACTTCGCGAAACGCGAGGTCGGCTAATTCCTTCTTCAGCTCCTCGGGCACCTTGCCATTGAGATTCTCGACGGCTTTCTGCGCGCTCGATCTCGTCAGGTCGAATGCAGGCTCGGATGCCGCGCGCTTGAGTGCTTCGCCCAGGTCTTGAATTTCATCGACCGGATTCGACTTCAGGCGCGTGATTTGCTCTTCCAAAACGCGCGCGCTTAAAATCTGGCCCACGCTCGTGACAGTCGCGAGAGGCAGCAAATATCGCGCGGAATCGAATGCGCGGGCTTTCAGCGTCCTGGCATAGGCAGCCTCCTGCATTTCCGGGGGTTTTGCCATTTGCACGCGCAGGAAATCCTCTAGCTTCTGGACAAAATCGTAATATTCGGCAAAAAGGTGCTCGATCAACTGCTTGTAGGTTCTCTCGAGTGGCGTCGATCGCAGCGGATTGGGGAGGTAATAACCGGTTTCGCGAAAATCCTGGTACCGCGTCGATCGCTCTTGTCCGTCCCATTTGGGCTCGTCGACGATTTCCATCGCCGCCAGCATGGAAATGTTCTCGACTGCCAAGCAGAGGTGCGCCAGATCGGCAATCGATCGGTGGCCATACTGAAAATAAAAAGTGTTTAGGAATTTTTCGGCTTTTTGCTGGTTCAGCTCCGCAAGGCTTTCGCGCATAGCGAGGCTGGAGCGGCTGTATTTCGCCATCGCATAGGCAACCAGTTCCGGATCGCTGCCGAAAATCGCATAAACACGCCTATCGTCGTTCGGTCGCATATTTCTTCACGCAATGATCGTAATGCCTTTCGCGACTTTAGTCACGGTGCGCGACGGTTGTTTATTTGCGCGCCGTTTCGGCTGGCAGTTCAGGAACGGCAGCAATGAGGGCTTTCGTGTAAGGATCTTTGGGCGAGTTGAGCACTTCCTCTGCTGTGCCCGTTTCAACGAATTTCCCGGCTTGCATCACGGCTACACGGCTCGCAAGCTGCGCCACTACGGGCAGGCTGTGCGAGATTAAAATCAGAGTCAGCGAGAATTCGCGCTGCAGCCGGTCAAGTAATTCTAAAATTTGCGCGCCCACCGAGACATCCAGAGCGGACACAGGCTCATCGGCAACTACCAACTCGGGACGCAAAATCAGCGCGCGAGCAATCCCAATGCGTTGCCGCTGGCCACCAGAAAATTCGTGGGGATAGCGAGCTAGGGCGTCTCCGCCGAGCCCCACAGTCTCCAGAACTTGCGCTGCTCGCTCTCGCCTCACGGCGCGCGAAAGGCCATGTTCGTGGATTTCCAGCGGCTCGCTCACGATGGCTCCGACCCGCATCCGCGGATTGAGCGAAGCCATCGGGTCCTGAAAAACCATTTGAATTTTGCACCGCAACCCTCGCAGCTCGGGGCCGTGCGCGTCGCGCCAGTCCTGGCCACGGAATTTCATCTCGCCGGAATCAGGTTCAATCAAGCGCAGCAACATGCGCGCCAAAGTCGTTTTGCCGCAACCGGACTCGCCTACAATTCCAAGAGTCTCACCTCGCGAAACGGAAAACGTTACTCCGTCAACCGCCATCGCGCGATGTTTGTGACGATTTGCGGACTGCCCCAAAAGACCGGTTGAAAGGGAGAATGATTTTCGTAAATCGCGGACTTCGAGAAGCGGATTCTGAGCGACCGCTGTGTTACCTGACAAGGACGCACCGTGCACGACGGCCTTCGCTAGCACCTGCGATTCGCGCTAGATCGGGAAGGTCCGTATCGCATTCGGCGGTGTGGTGCGCGCATCGCGGCGCAAACGCGCATCCGACCGGCAACTCATCAAGAGCTGGAACCGAACCGGGGATCGCGACAGATTTTCCCCGCGTCAGTCGTGGCGCAGCTCGCAATAGGCCTTCGGTGTAAGGATGCCGCGGATGCCGCAGCACCTCCGCAACCGGACCTTCTTCCACCACGCGCCCTGCATACATCACCATCACTCGATCTGCAATTTGCGCCACCACTCCGAGATCATGGGTGATGAAAAGCAGCGACAGGCGAAGCTCGCTTCGCAATTTGCCGAGAAGCTCGATAATTTGCTTTTGCACCGTCACGTCAAGTGCGGTAGTTGGCTCGTCCGCGATCAATACTCTAGGCCCGGCAGCCAATGCCATCGCGATCATCGCGCGCTGCCGCAATCCGCCGGAAAGCTGGTGGGGATATTGGCGCGAGCGGCGCTCGACTTCGGGAATTGCAGCGTGTTCCATTGCCTGAAGCGCCCGGCGGCGAATTTCGGTGCGCGATCGCGTTGGCTCATGCACGCGAATCGCTTCTTCAATTTGAGCGCCGATGCGCATCACCGGATTGAGCGCCGTCATCGGCTCCTGAAAAATCATCGCGATCTCGCGTCCGCGTGCGGCGTGCATTTCGGCAGCGGAAGCCGCAATCAGATCGTGCGCGCCATCGCTGCGAGATGATCTCTCGCCATTGCGTGCCGCAGGATTCAGCCAAGCCTCGCCCTCGCGGCGTGCGCCCGGCGGATCAAGTCCCATCAACGCGAGCGACAGCATCGTCTTGCCTGAGCCGGACTCGCCTACGATACCCAGCGACTCGCCCGCAGCCAGCGTAAACGAAACATCGTTTACAGGACGAATCCATCCCTTGCGTGTGGGCAATTCGACCGTTAAACCGCGAACGTCGAGAACGGGCGCCATAAACACATCGTATATCCGCCGCGAATCACCCGCAAAAACATTGCTTACCAGCTGTCTAACCGGTTGCTGTATGAGTATCGAATGCAAGAAGTGGTATGTGCCTATTGTGGCGCCGTGTTCGTCTCAGCCGCGGACCCTTTGGTGTGCCCTCATTGCGGTCGAAATCCGCAACAATCGCCATCGAAAGGGGTCTTCTCGTTCCTCTCGCATTATGATTACTCCATCATTTGGCTCATATGGGTAAGCAGTGGTCATGTGGCCGCGACAAAATGACTGGCCAGTGTACCGACGTCCACTCCGTGACGGCGAGGTCACTATAGGAGTGGGTGACGTAATCTTGGTTGTGTAAATGAAGAGAGGGTGTAGGTTTTGTTGTGTCGAGCAACAAAATCTCCGGTAAAGGAGCCTACACCCCCG
>JASHRM010000277.1 GCA_030037315.1 Candidatus Acidiferrales bacterium | reverse complement strand
GAGGAACTGGATTGGGAAATGTTGAGCCGGCAGATGGAAAGCCTCTATCGCGAGATCGTGAAAGCAGGCGACTTGAGAAGTGCGGAGATGCTGCACACTCTGGTAAGTTCCTGAGTCCATAGAGCGGCTGATATTGCTCGGCACGCAGCCCCCAGTCATTATAAAATCGCCTGGTTCTCTCGGCGCCCGTAGCTCAGCTGGATAGAGCGTGTGCCTCCGGAGCACAAGGTCAGAGGTTCGAATCCTCCCGGGCGCGCCACTTTCATTTGGTCCAATCCTCGATTTTCAAGTGCTTCAAACGGCGAAAAGAGCGATCGTTGGTTACCAGAACGGCTTCGGCAGCTAACGCGTGAGCCCCGATCATCATGTCTAAATTTCCCAGGGGGGTCCCTGCAATCTCAAGGGCGGCCCGTACATCGGCATAGTGCCTCGCTGCGCTGGAATCCCATGGCAGAGATTCGACTCGCAGCAAAAATTCATCGATGGCGGTTTTCAATCGAACGGCCTCGCGTTTCCGTGCCGCTCCAAACAGCAACTCGGCTTCCGTAACTGCGGAAATCAGGACTTGCGACATTGGCACCTTCAGCAACCGCTCGCGAACCCTCGGAACATTGCCTTTGATGATGTAACTGGCAGTATTCGTGTCCAGCAGATAGCGTGAAGACATCAGAAGAGCTTCCGCTTTTGCGGAGGTGTGTCGTCACGCCCAGCTAAAAAATCAGCAGGCACGTCGATGCCCCTCATCAACTCAAAAAAATCCTCCCATGACTCGGGGCGTCGCGAGAGGATCACATCTCCCGTCTCCGGATCGCGGCGCACGAACACCTCGGAACCCTCAAAGCGATAATCTGAGGGAAGGCGAACCGCTTGGCTGCGACCGTTACGGAACAGTTTGGCGGTGCGAGTCATAATACCTCCCTAAGGATATATATCATGATATATTACAAGGCGGGATAGTACAAGGCTTCGATTTGGGCTGGAATTCTTAGGTGTGGCAGAGTTGACACGAATTCAGCCAGAAAATTTCTAAAATCGCCCCCTCGGGCCGCCACAACGAGCGGTGCGCTTAGTTTGATCCCGCCCTGCGCCACGCATAGTAGGCATCGAGAACCTTCAACTCGTCCTGATGGGGTAGGGGCGCTGGCCCTGGATTGACGCCGATCCGCATCACGAGCGGGACGGCTTCGGTGAAGGCCGGCCAAGGTGGCAAGCCTGGACCGTTCGGATTGCCTTTGGTCGCGAAATTGACCCAGTAATCCTGCATTTCCTGCGAAATTGCCTGGTCAGCATCCGTTGGAGCAGGGCGGCGGGCGCCTCCGAGATTGCCGAACACGTAGGCGACCTCTTGTCCATGACCGGAACCATTGGGATCACGCGTGGTGGGCATGTCGAAATAGTAGACGTAGGCTTTGTGCTTGCCGTTAGACGACTCGAGGCGCGCCCAGGTGTACTGGCCCCAATCGAAGATGGTGTCGCTGGCAAGTTGGGTTGCGGATCGGGTGGCTTGTTCGTCGGTGGCATGCGGAAAAACTGCGAGGATGGCGTCTGCTTGCTTCCCATAGCCGCGGCGAACCAGCGCTTCGAAGGCCGCTGAATCGGTCTTGTGGACACCGAAGCCCGCCGCCTCATCCGAAACGTCGCCCACAAGGATGGGCGTGTCATTGAAGTGTCCTTCGCGCCAGAGCTCGTACTGGTCGCCGGTGACCACGAAGCCATCGACGGGCGGCCAGAAGCGCGGTGTGCCGGGTCCGCGTTGCGCTGCCAATAGTTTCTCGGCGGGCAGCTTTCGGGCTTCCTCCAGATTCGAGGCGCCGAGGTTCTTGAGCCACGTCTCACCTGCGGCCTCGGACATTCTCAGGGTTTCAATGCTGGTCCCGGCCCAGGGCGAATCCTCTGGCGGGGTGAAGTTGGCGCCGCTTTCAGAGATCACCGCGCGAAACAGTCCCTTGGCTACGGGGGAACCAGCTAGCATGCTGACAGCGAAGCCTCCCGCTGAATGGCCAAGCAGAGTGACCTTGGATGGATCTCCCCCGAACTTTGCGATGTTGCTGTGGATCCATTGGAGACCCGCGATCTGGTCGAGCAGTCCGTAGTTGCCGGACCCATGGCCGCTTTCGCGGCTGAGATCGGGCGTGGCGAGAAAGCCGAATGAGCCGACGCGATAAGAGATGCTGACGAATACGACTCCCTTTTGTGCGAAGTGGGTGCCGTCGTAGAGCGGAGCGCTGGTCGAGCCGCCCGCGAAGCCGCCCCCGTAAATCCAGGCGATCACCGGAAGTTTCTCGTGGGGTGTTTTCGCCGGTGTCCAAACATTGAGATAAAGGCAATCCTCGCTGTCGGCGGTTGCGGGAGCCTGGCTGGTCGCTCCGGCACTCTGCATGCACGCGGGTCCGAAGGAAGTGGCCTGCCGGACTCCGTGCCAAGGACTCACCGGCTGAGGCGCCTTCCACCGCAGGCTCCCTAGGGGCGGTGCCGCGAACGGTATGCCCTTAAATTCGGAGAGGCCATCCACGACAGTCCCCGCGGCAGTGCCGCCGGTGACATGCACGCGCACAATCTGCGCCTTTGCCGGCGCGGCCACAGCGGCCAGCGCCATCAGGATTACTATTGAACCTACCCAGGTGCCCTTCATATCCGATCCCTCCCCCTCGATGGAATCAGCGGGTGGTCGTAAACAAGCGCCGAGCACGTCATGGACGCGTGGTGAGCCGTTCAAGTTACAAGCGTGCTGCGCCAAAGAGCCACATCACGTGCGCGTGTGAAGTGCGGCGCAAATGTATGCCGCCAAGCGTGCGGACGCAAGGCCTGAGGCTTTTTCGCTGGTTCCAATTTGCTGCCCAGGGCGGAATACGTGACGTCTTTGTCGGTTGCGCAGGAAAAAATCGTTGTACACATTTTGTGGAAAAGGAGCCGTTAAGCGGAATTCATTTTTGGCTCGGGCTAGAGATACTCACCGAGGTCAATCAGAAGGCGCCCGAGGTGAGGAGGCGCTCGACCTTTGCGTCCAAGTCTTTTGCGACTTTGAGGGCTTGGGCGTTTTCATAGGGTGCCAGAAGACTGGCCATTTTGTCGTAGGAGAGATGGGTGCCATCGGAGCGTTCGTCGATCAAAATCGTGACAGGCGCGTATGACCCGGCGTCCGGCACAACGCTAACCATCTGGCGCATGATGATCGGATTGCCGATTACGAGACGCACGGCTTGCGGGGCGCGCGGATCTGATTTTCTGAGATACGAGCCCAAGTTGTAGCGGGCAAACTCCATAAAGCCAGACGGACCGGCTGCTTCGTTGACGACTTTTTCGACCTCACTCTGATTTTTTGCAGCCGCTACTTTCTGCTCAAAAAGTTTCATGTCCGGATGGCCGACGACAGACTCGATTTTGGCCAGAACATCCGAAAAGGGTTTTGATGACGTGATGCTGACGCGTTCGACTTCCACTTTGCGGATTTTCATGTGTGCCTGGGCCTGCGCTTTAATTGGTGCGAGCGAGCAGAAAATAAAGATGGCTCCGCAGAGGCGAAAAAAAAACAGGAATGACTTGGACATGGGCGTGGTCTCCCGAAGTGCAGCAATCGCGCACATCGTGGCACGCCAGGCTTGTAGCAAGCAACGGTGATATGCTACTTAGTCATTCGCAATCACGGCGAAGGGGGAAGCCATGAAGAGAAAAGTGAAGTCGAAGACCGCGAATAGCGCAAACGAAGGAGCGACAATCGGTCGCCGCAGTTTTATGGGCACTTTGGCAGCGGCGGCAGGGACTACCGCAGCGGCTGCGGCCGGCGGACTGTCGGCGTTTGCGCCTTCTGCTGATGCCGAGACCGTTCACTTTGCCGCAAACACTCCTGGAATGGGCGGCGGCGGACCGTTTCGCGCTGAGTGCGACATTCACGATTGCGACATCGAAGGCGAAATTCCTCTGAACATCAATGGCGCGTTTTATCGCGTGGGACCTGACTGGCAGTACCCTCCGATGAAAGGGAACATTCCATTCGACGGCGAAGGACACGTGAGCATGTTCCGCATCGAGAACGGGCATGTGGACTTCAAGAGCCGTTATCCGCGGACGCAGCGGTACAAAGCCCAAGCTGCTGCGCGGCGAAGGCTCTTCGGGATGTATCGCAATCCGTTTACGGATGATCCGAGCGTGAAAGGCGTGAGCCGCGGAACGGCAAATACGCACGTGGTTTATCACCACGGACTGCTTTTCTCGCTGAAGGAAGATAGTCCGCCGGTGGCGATGAACCCCGTCACGCTGGAAACGGTGGACGACTACTACACATTCGGCGGCGGGTTTCACAGCCTGACGCACACCGCGCATCCGAAATTCGATAAAGCAACCGGCGAAATGATTTCATACGGCTACGAAGCGAAGGGGCTGGCCACGGATGATGTGTACGTTTTTTCGGCGAATGCCAAGGGCCACATCACGTGGGAAGCGTGGATCAAGGTGCCGTACGTGGGGATGATTCACGATTTTGCCGTGACGCAGAAATACGTCGCATTCCTGATTTTGCCCATGGCCACGAACGTGGAGCGGATGAAGCAGGGGCAAGTGCATTTCGCATGGGATTCGACGCTGCCGACATGGTTTGGAGTGATGGAACGTGGCGGCGACGGCAAAGACCTGCGCTGGTTTAAAGGGCCCGAGCGGTGCGCGACACACGTGATGGGCGCCTTTAACGACGGGAACAAGATTTACGTCGATATGGACATGGCGCTGAAGAACCAGTTTCCGTTTTTCCCGAATCTTCACGGCGAGCCGTTTGATCCGAAAGCAGCAGCTGGAACTGTCCACCGGCTCTCGGTTGATCTTTCTGATAAGACGCCGCGTGACTACGGCATGGAAGAGCTTTTTCCGCAGACGGGCGCTCTTCCACGTCAGGATGATCGCTACCAGACGATTCCGTATCGCTATGGCTTCATGCCGACGAGCGATCCGACGAAGCCGATTAATCCGAAGCTTGGAAATATGGCGTTCCGGCCGACGAACACGTACACGATGTTCGATCACTCGACGCGCAAGGCCACCGAATTCTGGATCGGCGACGATTCGAGTTTGCAGGAGTGCTGTTTTGTTCCACGTAATGAGGATGCGGCGGAAGGCGACGGCTACCTGGTCGGCGTTGCGAACCGGATGCTCGAAGGCGGGCGATCCGATCTGATCATCGTCGATACGCAGCACATGGACGATAAGCCGATCGCCGTCGTGCGGCTGCCTTACCGAAGCTACAGCCAGGTACACGGATGGTGGGTGCCGGGCGAGGACTTGCCGAAAGTCTGACGCCGTCTGCAACCGAGTCTCTGCGCCACTGTTTCGCAGAGAAACATTCCCGGCATTTCAATCGTAAAGAAGAATGAAGGCGCAAGTGTGTGTGGCTGCTCGTGACGCAGCCATCATTCAGTGCGCTGTCGAGTCGAATTTTGAATCTACCTCCACAATCGCGAACCGATAGGAATCAAGCGATAAGCGGGTTTTTTGCGTCAGGAATGGCGGCGGTTTGCGCTATCGCCATTGCCGATCTGATTTTTCACATTTACTTCAACAATCGCTACGGATATTTCCGCGACGAATTCGATTACATGGCCTGCGGGAATCACCTGGCGTGGGGCTACGTCGATCAGCCGCCTCTGATTCCGTTTCTCATTCATTGTTGCCGAGCCGTTTTTGGCGATTCACTGCGAAGCATCCGGCTGATCCCCGCGATTGCGTCGTCATTTCTTTTGGTGCAAACGGCGCTGATTGCGCGCGAATTCGGAGGCAAGCGGTTCGCGTTACTGCTGAGCGCGATTACAGTGCTAATTGCGCCGCAATATCTGTCCGATGGCAGCCTGCTCACAACAAATTGCCTGGAGCCGAACCTGTGGATGGGCTGCTCGTATTTTGCGATTGTGGCGATCAAGCGCGCAGATCCGCGTTACTGGCTTTGGTTCGGCGTGATCGCAGGAATCGGGCTGGAAGAGAAATACACGATCGCGCTTTTCGGCTTTGCGATTGTGGCTGGATTGCTGCTTACAGAACAGCGGCGCGTTTTTCTCGACAAGTGGATTTGGATTGGCGGCGCTGCGGCCTTTCTGATTTTTCTCCCTAACGTGCTGTGGAACATTCATTATCACTGGCCGTTTTTGCAGTTGATACACAACATTAGACTCGAAGGAAGAGACGTTGTGCTGGGGCCTGTTCAGTATTTTGTACAGCAGGCGATCCTCATTCATCCCTTGACCGCGCCGATCTGGATTTCCGGCTTGATCGCGTTTTTCGTTTCGTCGCGGCTGAAGCCGTATCGCTTCCTTGGATGGGCGTACTTGATTTGCTACGCGGCATTGTTCGCGATGCACGGCAAAAACTATTATTTGGCACCGGTTTATCCAATGTTGCTGGCGGCGGGCGCTGTAGTAATCGACTTCGCGCTCAATGCTGGATGGCGCGTTGGGCTAAAGCCAGCGATCGCCGTGATCCTTTTGCTGAGCGGAGCGCATGTTGCGCCCGTCGTGGTGCCGATACTATCTCCCGATCATTTCATCGCTTATTTGAAGACGCTGCCGTTCAAGCTGCCGGTAATGGAGCATGCGCACGCGCGTGCCGCGCTGCCGCAATGGTACGCGGATCAATTTGGCTGGCAGGAAATCCTGGAAGAAACGGCCGTTGCGTGGAACCGGCTTGCACCGGCAGAGCGCAGCGATTGCGCGATTTTCGCGCAGGATTACGGGCAAGCAGGCGCCATCGACTTTTTCGGTCCGCGATATGGTTTGCCGCCGGCGATCAGCGGCCATCAGACGTATTGGCTCTGGGGGCCGCGCGGATATTCGGGCAAGTGCATGATAGTGCTAGGCGACCATCGTGCGAGGCTCGAGCAGCTCTTCGATCACGTGCAGTACGTCGGCGACTCGCCGATAAATCCCTATGCACTTGAAACGGGCATAGCGGTTTGGATTTGCCGCGGACCGAGATTCGGCACGCTTTCAGACTTCTGGCCGTCTTTCAAGAAATGGCGCTGAAGGTAGAAAATTCGAGCAATTGTCGCACCAGACAACGCGTTGCTGTTTTGCGTTCGTTTTGATATAGATTGCGCCGCCTAGTGAAATGACGTGGGGCCTCAGGGGGGAAGAATGATTCGCAGCAGAATCCTTGGCGCTGTTTTGTCAGCTCTCGTTTTTGGTTTGGCGATCGCAAGTTTGATCGGCCCGCGGCCGGCGCTCGGGAAGGCGAGAGATTGCGACAGGGTATGTCTGAACGGTTTCGTTGATCAGTACATGGCTGCGGTCGCGGCGCACGATCCATCCAAGCTGGCGCACTCAGCCAATGTGAGATACACCGAGAACAACGTTGAGATGCCGTTGGGTGAAGGCTTATGGCAAACGTCGGACGGTTGGGGAGATTACAAGGTTTACGTCGACGACCCGCAGACTGGACAGGTCGGATTTTTGGGCGTCGCCAATGAAGATGGTCACCTTTCCTGTTTCGCGGCTCGTTTGAAAGTGGTGGATCACAAGGTTACCGAGATCGAGGTGATCGCCGCGCGGCCTGAAGGCATGGGTGGAGGAGGCGGTGGTCCAGTAAGGGGCGGACCGGACAATCTGAAAGACAAGCCGCTGTTTTCCGAGGATGAACCTGCTACCGAGCGTGTATCTCGGGAAAAGTTGATCCAGCTTGCGAACGGCTACTTCGATACGATTCAGCTCAACACGGGAAAAATTTATACGACTTTCGATCCGAATTGCCAGCGCATGGAGAATGGATCGGTCACGGCCAATAATCCGGATGCGACGGGCGTGGCACACATGGGGTGCCAGGCGCAACTTGAAACCGGCTTACTCAAGATCGTCACACGGTGCCGCGATCGGCGGTTTGTCGTGGACGAGCAGCGGCAAATGGTTTTCGTAGCGACTTTCTTTGATCATAACGGAACCGTGCGCAAGAATAAGCTCGTGGATGGCACGGTACACACGATCGGTCCTCCGTTTGACCGGCCATACACGTTCCTGATTTTCGAGTTGTTCAAGATCAAAGACGGAAAGATCCGGCAGATCGAAGCCGTGTTGACCGGCGTTCCTTATTACATGCCGAGTCCGTGGGTAAACTACAAGGCGAGCAGGACCGAAGCGAAGGGACAGTGAACAGCAGGTCCCGGGTGCTCCTTGTGCTCGTGACTCTAGCTGTTGCTGTGTCCAGTTGCGGGCGGGCGCAGGCACAAAGCGGCTCAGCACCTGCCGATTACGATCCCAGTTTCAATTACGATTGCGACCGCGCCTGCCTGAACGGTTTCGTCGATCAGTTTCTCGCGGCACTCGTGGCTCACGATGTCTCCCATCTGCCGCTTGGGCGCGAGATGAGATACACGGAAAACGGACAAACGCTGAGGATCGGCGACGGGTTTTGGGGCACAGCTTCCGCGCTGCCGACTTACAAGATTTATGCAGACGATCCGCAGGCCGGCGAGGCGATGTTTATGGGCGTGATGCAGGAAAACGGCGCGCCCGTGATTTTCTGTTCGAGGCTGAAGATTGAACTGCACAAGATCACGGAGATCGAAGTCGTGATTTCGCGAAAAGAGGCGGGCAGCCTGGCGCGTCCGGAAAACCTGGTGCAGCCGAATCCGATTTTTGCGGATACTGTTCCGGCGGCGCAGAGGCGTTCGCGGCAGAACATGATCGCGATCGCCAATAGCTATTTCAATGCGATTGAAAGAGGGCACGCATCGTACGTTCCGTTTGACGCGAACTGCAATCGGATCGAATCGGGCGTGCAGACGACGAATAATGCGCAGCTCGCCACGCAGCCTGGGTCGGTTTTGGGGCTTGGTTGTGAGGCCCAAATTAAAACCAAGAATTTTCAGCCGGATACGCTTATTCGCGACCGCCGGTTTGCCGTGGTTGACGAAGAGCGCGGTTTGGTTTTCGTCCTGGGATTCTTCGATCACGATGCGACGTTGCGCTCGTACATGCTGACGGACGGCCGCACAGTAAAGCAGACGCGCACCGCTCCGTGGAGCTGGGAAATCGCGGAGATGTTCAAGATTCAAGACGGAAAGATCATGCGCGTGGAAGCGCTGGTGAATCCGTGTCCCTACGGGATGAAAGCCGGCTGGTAATCGCGGCCAGCGTTTTAGATTGCGCCCTTATTTTGTAAAACCGATCCAGCGTCCGCAGGCCACCACGAAAATCCAGAGAAGAATTCCGACAGTGCCGGCGATCTTTGCGGCGAGCGGAATCCGGCGGCCTTGGTCCCATGACGCGACGCTGCGAAACGTGCGGAATTCGAAAAAGGCGGCGTTAAGTCCCACCAAAACCAAGAGCACCATTTTTATTCGGAAGGGAACGTTGTGGTAGTACTTCGTGGCGCTCGACGTGAAAAGCAAAAAGCCAGCAGTGACCGCGACGGCAAAACTGGCCCAAGTCCACGGCAAGATTTCCCGATGCAGCTCTGTGACGCTGCGATCACGCGACGCTAAATTCAGCAGACGCAGGTCAAGCATGGTGACTGACCCAACGACCAACACCGTAGCGAGTACGTGAACGGTTTCAATGGTGGGAAAAAGCCAGGTGGATTGACGAATCGCAGTTCCGACGGAGCTATTCTCAAGCCACGCGCAAATTTCCGGAATTACCATTTGGCCCCAAGGTCCTTCGCAAAACCGAGCCTGATCTCTCGATCCATCAATAGTAAGCGATCCAACGTCCTGCCGAAACGATCCCGACCCACAGCAACAACGAAAGCGCGCCGAGCAGGATTGCCGCGACTTTCCGCGAATCCCAATAGGTTGCATCCTTGTTGCTCCTGCGCTGAATTACGAATGTGATGATGAGCACAGTGACAAGCATGAGCATCTTCGCGCGAAAGTAAGGATTTAGAAGCTCGCGCGACGGCTCACCAATCGTCAGAATCGTTCCCGTCGCGAGCAGAATTGGAACGACGAACCAAATCCACGGCACGAAACGATTGATCATGCGCGAAATAGGCTGGCGCATGCCAGCCAGTTGCATGAGCCGGAGATCGAGCATCGCCATCGAAGACATCACCAGCGCGACGCAGAGAATGTGCACCGTCTGCACCGCCGGAATGATCCAGTTAACGGTCTGGATCGTGAGACTGATTGGAGTATTGGACAGCCAGTCGCAAAAGCGCTCGAGCATTCCCGCCGATTCCCCCAAAGCGCGACCGATGGTACTCCGAGGCGCTTGCGCTGTCGACCTGAATGCGATGATTTGAGCTGATAGATTGACGCGGCACGGCAAGCTTCGTAAAGTGGCACTCGCAAGATGGGCCGCAGCTCCCCCGGGCTGCGAAGGGGGAAACGTGCAGCGATTCACATTGCTTGGCACTGTGGTTCTAGTCTTGGTGGCATGTTTTGGCGCGCCTTGGGCGCGTGCGCAGGCTCAACAGCAAAAAGAAGCCGCGCCGGAGTTTCCCGAAGGTGCGCTGGCGCCGGACAATCTCGCGAAAACTCGTCCCAAGCCGCCGTTTAATTTAACCGGCACATGGACGGTCGATTTGAGCGCCGGCTTCAGCTCGTTCATGTTCGGTCCGCCCTATCCGAAATTCAAACCGGCGGCCCAGGAAGCGATGGACGAAGCGAAGAAAGCGGCTGCGGAGCACAAAGCATTCCGTGACGATATCGGCCATTGCTATCCGGCTGGGCTGCCGATGCTGATGACGCGTGTTTGGCCGATTGCGATGATTCAGCTGCCGACGGCGATCTACATGGTGAGCGGCTTTGAAAATGGATTGCGAATCATTTATCTAGATGGGAGACCCCACACTCCTGCGGACATCGTGGTACGCAGCTTCAATGGCGATTCAATCGGGCACTGGGAAGGCGACACGTTGGTTGTAGACACGACCAGCATGGTCAGCGCGCATCACTGGATCGATACCGGGCTGCCATTAAGCGAGGATTTTCACGTGATCGAGCGCATGCGGTTGCAGAACGATGGGAAGACGCTCGAGATCAAGTACATCATGACCGATCCGCAAAACTGGGAAGGCGAATGGACCAGCACGAAGCACTGGATCCGCGTGGACGACACGGACATTACGGAGGTGGAATGCACGCCGGACTTGAATGAGCACCTACTGAGCACGCACTAGGGCGAGGCATTAGGAAAAGCAGATTCCTCGTCCAGCCTGCCGACGGCAGACTGGCTCGGAATGACAAGGTGCAGCTTAGAAGGTTTCCTAACAGACAAATATGGCGCCTATCAGTATTTGGGGGCGGCGCGGTACGAGGGATCCGTGAGCGTTTCGCCGCCAGGCAGCGTGACGGCCAAGAATTGACCACCCTTGTCGCCGTTGCGCAAAGGGTGAATCAGAATCGTCACTTTGTCGCCGGTCTTCAGGCTTGTGGACTTCCAGCCCTGACGCGCGAGATTATTTGGGCTGTTACACTCGACGCTCCACTTGTCGGTCCCGCCGCTTTCGTTCGGCACCTCGATTTCGATCCAACTGTGAGGATTGGTCCACTGGAAATTGACGATCGTGCCGGTGAGCGAGACTTGTTTGTCACGGTCGAACATGGCGGCGGAGTGATGCGCGGTCGCCGTTCCGGCAGCGAACAGGGCGATCAAACTAAGGCACGCGGCCATCCAGAGTTTTTTCATCGCACCCTCCATGAGCGAACTACCTAGCGCATCCGCCAATCGATTTACTGCTTGGGGCGGTGCCGGAATGCGGCTTCGTCCAGCGTGGAGCCGTCCGGCAACGTCAGGGAAATAAAAAGCCCACCTTTTTCGCCGCTGCGAAGCGGCCAAATCACCACTGAAATTTTGTCGCCCGCCTTTACGCTATCGGAATGCCATCCCTGGCGCGAAAGATTGTTCGGGCTGTTGAGTTCGATACTCCACTTGTCGACGCTGCCATTTTGGTTCGGAACGTCGAGTTCGATCCAGCTGTGAGGATTCGTCCATTGGAATTCGTGCACGACGCCGACGAGCGTGGTTTCTTTCGAACGATCGAACATCGCGAAGGAATGATGAGCAAAGGCGGAGCCTGCAGTGAGCAGAACGAAGGCACCCACAAAGACTACAGCAAGCTTTCTCATATCCCCCCTTTTGCCAGGGAAAAAGCCATGCGGCAACATCTGGCTCCGCAGGCACAACGTACTATAATACGCGCCGCTTTTTGTAGTCACGATGTTCTGCGTTTCACAGTGGGAGCCATCGCGAGAATGTATACAAAAGAAGGGGCCGTTACAGCAAGGTCGAGAATGGAGCGCAGATGAGAATACTCACAGCGTTTTGCGCGGCGATTATTTCGCTTATATTTTGCTTCTCGTCCTTCGCGCAATCGTCCGAGCAATCTTCGCGGAGCGCAACGAACAAAACGGCATCGAACGGGACAAGCTCGCCCTATTCACCCTACGGGCCGTATCCGGACTGGGCAGGCATCTGGGTGCTGAATTTTCCGCAACCCGGCGATCCCGCGGCGGAGGAACCTTCGCTGACGCCGCAAGCCGAAAATCAATTGAAAGTGATGCAGGGACAGGATGCTCGCAACGAAGAACCTGCGACGGCTGCGGCGAATTGTCTGCCGCCGGGCATGCCGACAATCATGTTCATGCCTTACGACATCGAAATTCTATTCACGCCAGGGCGCGCAACAATCATTCAAGAAGCTTACATGCAGGTGCGACGCGTGTTCATGGACGGCCGCGCTCATCCCGCGAAGCTTGATCCAACGTTCAACGGTAATTCAATCGGACATTGGGAAGGCGATACGCTGGTGATCGATACGGTTGGTCTGGGACACAGAACGCCGATCGGCTACAACCGACTGATGCATGGTCCGAACCTGCACGTCGTCGAGCGGATTCGTCTTGCAAAGCCCGACTTGATGGAAGATCGCATGACGCTGATCGATCCCGACGTGCTGGCGAAGCCGTGGCATACGGTCCACACGTTCACGCGCCATCGAGAATGGGATCAGCTGGAATATATCTGCGAAGAAAACAATCGCAACCAAATTGACAGCAGCGGACAGGTATCACCGGGACTGCGCAAATAGCATTTCTTGACTTGCCGGCCCAAGAGCCGGCTATCTCTGGCCGTGATGATCAAGATTCAGCATGCGGTGCGCGTCATCTTCGACGCACACAGGCGATTCCTCTAATGGTTCGTCGGACGGTTTAATCAGGCGCGCGGGTTCGGTCCAGGGCGCCGTGAGCACGTTGGGATCATCCACGGTGATTTGGTAGGCGAGATCATCACCGACTTTCCAGAAGCGTTCGATTACGTGCATAGCTGAAGTGTGAAAATATCCGCCTTCGCCGAACCATGTATCGTCGACGAAGTTGGTGGAATCGACGATGAAGGTATCGCCTTCCCAGTGACCGATTGAGTCTCCGTAATACGAGGGATCGGCATCGGCACGATGAGGACGTCCGTCCGTCGGAATGATCCGGTACACATCGCCGGACATATCCTCATAGAAAAAAATCGTCTCGGTGGGAAGCTGAATAATCTTGCGAGGAGAGCTGATGCGAGGCGTGCCCGGCTTGCCACAAAAGAAAACTTTGTCGAGTTTGGCTTCGTTGTCGAAGAGGTATTTCACTTTTGCTTGGAACTCAGGCTTATAGGAAGGAGTTGGAGTTGAAGGGAGTGCTCCGGGAACAGGAACTTTCGCAGCCCTGCGTCCGCTGAGGTCGACTTTCTTATACGAAGTGGTGCCATTGATTTGCTGCTTCAGAGCGACGCCTGGCAAATCGATTGAATAGGCCCAGATTCCGCTCAGGTCGGGATGACCATCCATCCCTCGTGCGATTTTAGTTGCAGGAGCAGGGGAGTTGTCTTGCGCGGACGCGCAGGTGGCTAGAAATATCGCGGCGGCGACGACGCAAACGACTCGATGTCGCATTTTCGGGCCTCCCTTCATTGCGGCGAATCAATCGCGTTGGGGTTCACCATTTCATACGAATTTCCGTTGGCGAAAGTAACCTTCTGGAGAAAGCCGTAGGCGGTTCCGTCTTTCGCGCGGTTTCCTTCGATGGTGATGGCTTGGCCGATTTGTTTCTTGAAATCCGCGCTGTTGATGCCGACGCGACGAAGCCACGACGGCGGAGCGCTTTCGAACTTCCAGTTCTCGTTTGTGCCGTCCTGTTTTTTGATGTCGACATAGATGGCGATGTGCGGATTCACCCACTCGACCTGCGTAAGCGTGCCGGTGAAGGTGAGCTTCTTGGTCATGTCGAAAATCGAGGAAGGAGAATGATGAGCCCATGCGGGCATGGAGCCGAAAAGTGCGATGAACGCAAATATCACGGGAAAGGTGAAACGCTTCACGGAGAACCTCCGTTCCAGTTGGCGAGAGTGTAGCACGAACAAGCGCAGCGGAATCAAACCGGCGATGTGGTTCGAGGAAATTGACATTTCGGCGCGTACAGCGTTAACGTCTGCTGAAAAGCGTATTTGTCCTGGAGATAACCACGTGGGTCTGGCCTCGTCCACACGAATCGACAAGCTGCTTGCAGAATGGAGCAAGGGCAACGCGGATGCGCGCGAAGCGCTTATCCCGGTCGTCTACGACGAACTACGCCGGCTGGCCCGGAGGCAACTCTGGCACGAGCGGCCTGATCATACGCTGCAAAGCGCTGCGTTAGTTAATGAAGCGTATCTGCGCTTGATTCGGCAAGATCATCCGCAGTGGCAAAATCGCGCGCACTTTTTTGCGGTTGCTGCGCAGCTGATGCGGCATATTTTGGTCGATCACGCGCGCAACAAACGAGCCGCAAAGCGAGGGGCGGGCGCGCCCCGGCTGGCTCTAGATCCTGAGCTAGCGCCTATCAAGAAGCAGGAGATCGATGTTGTAGCGCTAGACAGCGCACTGACCAGACTTTCTGCGATGGACGAACAGCAAGGACGCTTGATCGAACTGAGATTCTTTGGCGGGCTCTCCATCGACGAGACGTCGGTCGTGATGGGCATCTCGCCTGCCACGGTGAAACGCGAATGGGCGACTGCGCGCCTTTGGCTGCAGCGGGAACTGAAAAGAGACGCGGCAAGACAGACTTCCTAGGCGTGTTCAACAGGCGGTGAAGTGCTAGACATTTTTGAGCAACCTGCCAGTCGTACATTGGTGTAATTGACGCAGGCGAACTCGAAGCGCAAACTCCCATTTTCGCTCTCAATAGAAAGAGAAAGGATTCTGCAATGGCCACGATCAAGCTGACAGACGGGGTAGAGATTTATTACAAGGACTGGGGCGCAGGCCAGCCCATTGTTTTCAGTCACGGATGGCCCTTGACCGCCGACGATTGGGATGCACAGATGCTGTTCTTCGGACAGCATGGCTATCGCGTGATCGCGCACGATCGGCGCGGCCACGGACGTTCCACCCAAACATGGGATGGCAACGATATGGATACCTATGCCGATGACTTGGCCCAACTTTTCGAGAATCTGAATCTGCATGACGCGATTATGGTGGGGCACTCTGCGGGCGGCGGAGAAGTGGCGCGTTACATCGGACGACACGGATCGAAGCGCGTAACAAAGGCCGTGCTAATTAGCGCGGTCCCGCCCCTCATGGTGAAGACAGAGAAAAATCCAGGTGGACTACCGATTTCGGTGTTTGACGATCTCAGGGCCCAGCTCGCGGCTAACAGGGCGCAGTTTTATAAAGACATTACGATGCCGTTTTATGGGTTCAACCGGCCTGGCGCGAAAATTTCAGAAGGCATTCGCGAACACTGGTGGCTGCAGGGAATGTTGGGCGGCATGAAGGCCCATTACGATTGCATCAAGGCATTTTCGGAGACGGATTTCACCGAAGACCTTAAGAATATCGATATCCCTGTGCTTGTGATGCACGGGGAAGATGACCAGATCGTCCCGATCGATGCGGCGGGACGTGCGTCCGCCAAGATCCTGAAAAAAGCAACGCTCAAGACATACCCTGGCTTCCCGCACGGGATGCCGACGACAAATGCGGAACAGATCAACGCAGACTTGCTGGCGTTTATCAAGGGCGCGGTATCGGCCTCCGCCTAGTGGAAACCGACTGGCTGTCCTCAGGCTGGTGATTGGGTGTATGTTGTGACGCGGGAAACCTTGCTAGGTTTTTCGTAATCTAATCTGTAGCAGGGACGTGTCATGCTTCCTTCGGAGGCAGTGATGAAAAAAGCCATCCTTTCGTATCTTCCTGTAGTGGTTGCCGTTTTTGCTTTGGCGTTTGCGCCCAGTCCAGCTATAGCCCGTGGCGCCCATGGAGGAGGTGGGCACGGCGGTGGCGGCTCTCACGGGGGCGGCGGTGGCTTCCATGGAGGCGGAGGAGGTTTCCATGCCGGAGGCGCCTTTCGCGGCGGGGGTGGCGGCTTTCGTGGAGGCAGTTTCGGCGGAGGGAGCAGAGGATTTAGCGCAGGCGCGAGGGCTTTTGGCGGCGGAGGGTATCGAAGCGGCAGCGCGATTCGCGGAGGGAGCGCGTTTGCCACGCGTGGAGCAGGTTCTTTTGGCCGTTCCGCGACTGCCGGACGCAGCTTCAATTCGCACAACGCGATCGCCGATGGTAACTGGCATGGATTTGGCGCCAGCCGAGCAGGAGCGGGATCATCCGGCTTCCACAATAATGCGATCGCCGATGGGAATTGGCATTCGTTCGCAGGCTCGCGCGGTTTCGGTGGGGCAGCGTTCGCGGGGAATCGCGGCTTTGGCAATTTCCGAGGAGGTTGGGGCGGTCGTGGATGGGGCTGGGGCGGTGGTGGTTGCTGGGGCTGTGGCTTCGGCGTTGGATTCGGATGGGGATGGGGCCTAGGTTTCGGATGGGGCTGGGGTTGGGGTTGGCCTTATTGGGGACTCGGCTGGTATGCGCCCGCTTATTATTGGGACTGGCCAGGAGCGTATTGGTATGGGCCTCCCTACGCGCCGGATTGGGGCTGGTATGACGGCAGTGGCTACCTTTCCGCGCCAGCATCAAGTTCGCCTGATTCGGAGTATGGACCTTGGTTCGGCGATAACTACGGGCCTTCGAATACGCCACAAGATACCTATCCAGAGGCTCCGTACAATGGCGAACAAAGGCAGCCGTCCTACGATGCTGGGCCGGCGACCGGAGATGTGGCCGAGTCTCGGCCGACAGTCTTGCTCTACATGAAGGATGGCACCATTTATCCGGCGACGGACTACTGGGTGACCGGCGATCAGCTGCACTATGTAATCAGCTATGGCGGACAGGTTACCGTCGACGTGAACCGCCTTGATTTCGATCGAACGACGCGGGAAAACGCGAAGCGCGGCGTGAAATTTCAACTGAAGCCGACGAGCGTGAACGCCGTGCCAACCGGCCCTGTGGTTTAGTGGCAGTTCGCGTCGTCTGCAAACGCGCCGCTTGTAAGCATTCGATTCAGGAAGCGGCTGCACGTATTAATTTTTGAGAGCGTTGGATCGTTCTCAAGCCCGTTAGGATCGACTGTTTTCGCTCCGTTCAAACTTTGACGAGCTGCAGCGATCTGGTTGGCCCAATCCGTCAGGGCGTTGAACTGATTCCTTAATAACTGGAGCGCGTCGCGATCCTCGTCTGTCGATGCAGCGACGGCTGCCTCCTGAAGTCCGGCATCGGCGCGATCGCGGTAGTTTTGGCTGGCCGAAGCCCCTACGGCTAGTCCGTAATTAACCATCATGGTCAATTCGGCGCGCCACTCGCGCATGTCCGCCACGGCAGCGACTCCGGCACTGGCGAACTGCCTGGAAAGGTGCGGTTGTTCCGGCGCGACTGTGACAGGGGGTCTGACATTGCCGGAAGCGTCCGGGAGCGTAAGGACGACTCGATTTGACTGGATAGATACTTCGGCGCTGGTAGCCTGGGCGAGTGCCTCGATATCCACGTACGAGTGGCCGTCAATCTCGCGGACCGCGTTTGCGACCGTTTTCCCATTTACGATCAGCACCTTATCAGCGGCATTTTGAGCATGAATGCTGAGAGCGGATATAAGAGCGAAAATAACAAAGAGGAGACTCGCGAATACTCTCTGATTTTTCATCGTTACTGACCTCTTCAGCCCGCATCGCCGAGCTGATTCAGTTGGATGCACGATCATGCTACCCGGAGTCGAGTGCGCGTTGCTCTACAGTGAAGCTCGTAGATTATTAGCTTTGCTGCAACTGTCCTATTGGCCGGGTACGCGGGGCGAGTCAATCGAAAAGACACGCGGGGTGAGAGGCGTGGCGTACAGCTCGTCAACAAGGTCCGCACGGCGCTCGAGAATCGTGCGCTGATTCAATGAGCCTTTATCCGTTAGTTCGCCGGCATCAAGCGAGGGCGGTTCTTCGAGCAACATGGCGCGTTCAACACGATTCGAATTGCCGGTAGCTTGCTTGGCGAACGATTGGAGCAGGGTAGCGAACTTGGAGCGAACGACGGGATGCGCAAGAATTTGGGAGCGAGGTGCCTCGGGACCCAGTGCGGAAAGCGTGCGGCAGGATTCGAGGTACGGGACCAGCAAGACTGCCAAGTAATTACGATCATGGCCGGCAATCACCACGTCTGTTACGTAAGGGGCGAACCAATGTATCAATTTGTTGCGCAGAGGGCCGACGTTCACGAAGGTACCCGAGGCTAGCTTGAAGTCTTCCGCGAGCCGGCCATCGAAGAACAGGCCTTTGTTGATGTCCGCCGGGTCGACAAAGCGGACCGCATCACCGAAGCGGTAATAGCCTTCCTCATCGAACGCGCGTCTAGTGAGTTCTTCTTCTTTCCAGTAACCCGGTGTGACATTTGGGCCTTTCACGCGAATTTCCGTTTTTGACCCGTTCGTGACCAGTTTGGCTTCAACGCCCGGCATCGGAATCCCGATGACTCCGCTTATGTCCGTGTCCCACGTGCATTGAAGGGCCATCGGGGAAGTTTCGGTGGCCCCGAGGCCGGTGGCCATCATGACTCGCTCGCCATAGGTATCGAGCATCAGCCGCCGATAGCTGTCCCACAGGGCCTGCGAAAGAGCCGCTCCTGCGTAAAACATGAATTTCAGGCGGCTGAAAAATTTGTCGCGGAGCGGCGCGTCGTGGCGGAAATATCGGAGAAGATCGTCGTAGCCTCGCGGCATATTGAAATAGACGGTCGGCGCGATCTCGCGCAGATTTTGAACGGTCTCTTCGATTCCGGCAGCAGTCGGTCGGCCATCGTCGATGTAAAGAGTGCCGCCGTTGTAGAGCGTCATGCCTGTATTGTGATTGCCGCCGGCAGTGTGGTTCCATGGCATCCAGTCGACGACCACGGGCGGCTCGTCGCTCATAAAAGGGAAGCCTTGCAGGATCATTTGTTGGTTGCTGCAGATCATGCGATGCGTATTGATAACAGCTTTCGGCAGTCCGGTTGAGCCCGAAGAGAAAAGGAACTTTGCAACATCGTCCGGCTTGATCGCTGCGTGGGCTGCGTCCACAGCTTGCGTCGGAATTGTTGCGATGAGGCTTTCAAAGGACGTCACTTTGCGATTTGGAATTCCGCCGCTCGTGGCCGCGATTTCAATTTCAGGATCGACTGCGACGGAAATCGCGCGACGATAGCGATCGGCGTGTGATACGAAAACCAATCCCGGCGTCAAAATCTTCATCACATGCTTGAGCTTTTCAAAATCCTGCGAGATCAGCGAGTAGGGCGGCGCAATCGACGCCGTGGGTACTCCGACGTGCTGGCCGGCGAACATCAGAAGGAGATGTTCGAGATCGTTTTCGGACAGAATTGCGACGGGTCGGTTCACGGAAAGCTTGCGATCGAGAAGCGACTGCCCAATGCCCAGAACTTTTTGAAGGGCGTCGGCGTAGGTGAGGTAGCGCCACTGATGGCTAGCATCGCGCTTCGCGGCTAGAGGACGATCGGGCGCAACGCGTGCCCAATGGAATAGCCGTTCGGTAAGAACACGAGGATATTCACCCAACTTTTCCTCAGGGCGAATGATGACCGAACCATCCGGCCGATGTTCCATAGTCGCGCCTGAAGTGCGAAGACGGACGGACCGAACTTTATCTGGCACGGTCGAAGCCTCGAGTGGATTGTTCATTCGATTTGATATGGCGACGAGAAACGGATTGTAACGCGACAGCTTTGGAAGACGCTACGGTTGCCATGGTCGTCGAATTGAGCCGCCAATCTTGACGTATTTTGCCAACGTGCGGGAAAATCTCTCGCGCGAGAAATTCAGGCCAACATAAATTGTCGCTACCCTACCTTCTACTGCTTCCTGGGCTTGCTTGCGATCAGGCCGTCTGGACCGACGTGGCGAAAGGTCTTTCGGGAGAAGCCGAAATTCGCATCGCGGACTACGGCAATAGTGACTCCATTGGAGATATGGCCCGCGTGGCAACGGAGAATATTCCCGGCAAGTTTGCTGTGGCCGGCCATTCGATGGGAGGGAGAGTCGCGTTCGAAATCATGAGGCGCATGCCGGAGCGGGTTACCAAGCTAGCGGCGTTGGACACGGCGTACCGCGGCTGGACTCCTGGAGAAGCGGGCGAACAAGAGAGAGCGAAGCGGCTCGCGTGGGTTGAACTTGCCAAGTCACAAGGCATGCGCGCCATGGCGCGAGATTGGGTACGCGGAATGGTGCATCCGAGCCGACTTACGGATGCGCCGCTGATCGAGTCGATCATCGACATGTTCGGACGCAAAACGCTGGAAACTTTCGCAGGACAAATCAACGCTTTGCTTAATCGGCCGGATGCGACGCCAACTTTGCGGCAGATTCGTTGTCCGACGATGATTCTATGCGGCCGGGAAGATACCTGGGGGACGTTGGAATTGCACCAGGAAATCTCGGGACTAATTACAGGCAGTAAATTGGCGGTAATTGAGAGATGCGGTCACATGTGCACAATGGAGCGGCCTGCCGAAGTGAATGCTGCCATATCGGAATGGTTTCAAAGCCAGGAGAATTAGCAATTTCGGATGAGTTCCTTTTCGCGCGAAAGTTGACGACCGGTATTCCCGTGCCTAGAATTCCAAAGCGCACATACGAAAGGCGGTAACTGTGGCTGAGGGGATAGCAGCGATCGCCGTAAGCGCTCGCCCGGCGGATTTTGTCTGTTGCGTAATGAGAGAAACCGAGGTGGTTGCATGAGCAAACCCGTCGTAGTGCGCAATGTCGAGCTTCCACCTTCGGATGCCGTTGCAGCGCTCGAAAAATACGGCGTCTCCACGGTTCACGAGGCGCAGGGGCGAATCGGATTGCTCGCTTCATACATGCGCCCGATTTATCCCGGCGCGACGATTGCGGGATCGGCGGTCACGGTGTCGTTGCCTCCCGGTGATAACTTGATGATCCATGTGGCGGTGGAAGTCTGCACAAAGGGGAGCATCCTAGTTGTGGCTCCGACCTCTCCGTGCACGGATGGCTATTTCGGTGAACTGCTGGCGACGTCGCTTCGCGCACATGGGGTGAAGGGCCTGGTAATCGAGGCGGGGGTTCGCGACGTGGGGCCCCTCACCGAAATGAAATTCCCGGTATGGAGCAGGGCGGTCAGTTCGCAGGGTACGGTAAAGGCGACGCTCGGATCCGTGAACGTGCCGATCGTTTGCGCGAGCGCGTCGATTCATCCGGGAGACGTGGTTGTAGCGGATGACGACGGCGTGGTGGTGGTGAAGCGCGCGGATGCGGAAAGAGTGGCTGCGGCATCGAAGCAACGCGTCGATAAAGAAGATGCCGTACGCAAAAAACTGGCAAGCGGCGAGCTTGGGCTCGATATTTACAGCTTGCGCGCGAAACTCAAAGAGTTAGGCCTGGAATACAAGTAGCTGACTACGAGAAGTTCATGCGATATCTATCAAAAACCGCCCTTCCGTTCCGGGTTTGCGCGCGTCTAAGAAACCCAGTACGGGCCACTCCGCTCAAAACACTGTTAGGAGAATGAAATTGACGAAACCCAGCGTCATTAAGTTTGGGATTTTGCTGTTTGCCATCGTGGCGATCGCAAACTTCGCTTCCGGCGATGACAAGACACCCTTGCTATTGCAGACACCGACGATCAGCAAGACGCAGATTGCATTTGTGTACGGAGGCGACATCTGGATCGTCAGCCGAGAGGGCGGAGCCGCGCATCGCCTGGTGACCGGAACGGATCTGGAAACGGGCCCGATTTTTTCGCCAGACGGGTCAATGATCGCGTTCAGCGGAAATTACGACAGCAACATCGACGTGTATGTGGTGCCGTCCACGGGTGGCCAACCGCGAAGGCTGACCTATCATCCAGGGCCGGATGTGGCTGTGGGGTGGACGCCCGATGGAAAAAACGTGCTCTTCAATTCCCATCGCGCCAGCACAAACGATCCGGACCGGCTTTTTACGGTGCCGGTGAGTGGTGGATTGCCGACGCAACTGCCTCTCGATATGGCTGAGCAAGGGTCGTATTCGCCCGACGGTTCTCACATTGCGTACGTCCCGATTTTTCAGTGGGAACCTGATTGGAAGGGGTATCGAGGCGGGCAGACCACTCCGATTTGGATTGCGAAGCTTTCCGATTCGAGCGTGGTGAAAGTGCCGCGTGAGAATTCGAATGATCGAAATCCCATGTGGATCGGGAAAATGGTCTATTTCATATCCGACCGGGATGGTGCGGCCACGATCTATTTGTATGACACGGAGACGCAAAAAGTCGCCCGCGTAATTGAAAACAAGTCCGGCTTCGACATCAGCTCGGCGTCAAGCGATGGCAGCACGATCGTCTACTCGCAATTTGGCGCTCTCCATATTTACGATCCTGCGACCAAGCAGGACCACGAAGTCTCGGTGAGCGTTGCAGGCGATATGCCGCAGCTTGAGTCGCACTGGGTAAAGGTTGGCAAGGAAATTCTTAATGCGGATATTTCGCCGACCGGTGCGAGAGCGGTATTTGAAGCTCACGGCGACATTCTTACGGTCCCAGCGGAAAAGGGAGACATTCGGAATATTACCAATAGCTCTGGAGCGGCCGATCGCGATCCGTCGTGGTCCCCTGACGGTAAGTGGATTGCGTATTTCTCCGATGCATCGGGCGAGTACCAGCTGCGTATTGAGGATCAGAAGGGGCTCGATCCGCCGCGGTCGATCAGTCTTGGCGAATCGCCGTCATTTTACTATTCGCCGGCGTGGTCGCCCGATAGCAAGCGGATCGCTTATTCAGACAAATTCCTGAATCTCTGGTACGTCGATTTGGACCATCCGACCCCAGTGAAAATCGACACGAACTTGATGGAGTTCGACGAGAACGACTTCGCGCAGCAATGGTCACCTGACAGCCAATGGCTTGTTTACACAAAGGTGCTGCCGAATTATTTGCACGCGGTCTTCGTTTATTCCATCGCCAGCGGAAAGAGCACGCAAATCACGGATGGAATGAGCAACTGTGAACATCCCGGCTTCGATAAGAACGGCAAATACGTCTATTTCACTTCGAGCACGAATACGGGACTGAGCGCTTCGGGATTCGATATGTCGAGCGATCAGCATCCCGTGACAATGAACGTCTATGTCACCGTGCTGCGGAAGGATCTGCCCTCACCAATTCCGCCGGAAAGTGACGACGAGAAGGTTGCGGATACCAGTGCTGGAAACCCCTCACAACCGGACAAGAAGGCGGATGAAAAGAATGCGGACAACAAATCCGCCGCAGCCACCGATGACAAGTCGGCGTCAAAGCCGGACGACAAAACGAAAGAGCCCCCGAAAGTCACAATCGACTTCGAGGATATTCTGCAAAGGACTCTTTCTCTGCCGATTCCAGCCGCGAACTACGTGAATCTTTCGGTAGGCAAAGAAGGACAGCTCTTTCTGCTCGAGGCTCCCATCGTCAACGCCGGTCAAGGCGGGCCGCCTGCCTTTTCGGTTTTGAAATTCGATCTGAAGACGCGGAAAACGGACACGGTCGTCTCGGGGGTGAGCGCATTCGGCTTGTCGTTTAACGGCGAAAAAATACTCTACAAACAAGGAGACAACTGGTTCATCAACGACAGCAGCAAACCGCCCGAGCAGGGCAAGGGAATGCTCAAAGTGCAAGACATGGAAGTTTCCGTCGTGCCGCGCGAAGAGTGGAACCAGATGTATCACGAGGTGTGGCGAATCGAACGCGATTTCTTTTATGACCCGCACTACCACGGCCTCAACATCGCAAAAGCTGAAAAGGATTTCACCGTATACCTGCCCGGAATCGCGAGCCGCGGCGATCTGAATTATTTGTTTCGCGAAATGTTGAGCTACATGTCAGTGGGACACATGTTCGTGCGTGGAGGCGCGGAGCCTGAAACGCCTCAAGTAAGCGTGGGATTGCTGGGAGCTGATTATACGATCGAGAATAATCGCTACCGGTTCGCGAAAATTCTCAGCGGGGAAAATTGGAACCCTCGGCTGCAAGCTCCACTTACGCAGCCCGGAGTCAATGTAAAGGCGGGCGACTACCTGCTTGCCGTGAATGGACGCGATGTTACGGCGTCAGAGGAGCTTTACGAGTTCTTTCAAGAAACAGCAGGGAAGCAAGTTTCGCTGAAGGTGGGACCGAATCCTGACGGCACGGGTTCGCGCACAGTTGATGTGGTGCCAATTCCCAGCGAGGACGCCCTGCGCAACCTCGACTGGATCGAATCGAACCGGCGTAAAGTCGACGAGATGAGCGGCGGAAAACTCGCGTACGTCTACCTGCCTGACACGGCGGGCGGAGGATATACGAATTTCAATCGCTACTTCTTTGCGCAAGTAGGCAAGGAAGGTGTGATTTTGGACGAACGGTTTAATCACGGCGGCCAGCTGGCGGATTACATTGTGGATTATTTGCGCCGCCAGCCGATGGACATGGTGATCACGCGCGAGGGCAAAATCACCTATGACCCTGCAATGGCCATCTATGGACCGAAGGTGATGATCATCAATCAATTTGCCGGTTCGGGCGGCGATGCGCTGCCGTGGATGTTCAAAAAGCAGCAGGTTGGCACGCTGGTGGGCGAGCGAACGTGGGGAGGCCTTGTCGGCATAGGCGGTTATCCCGAATTGATAGATGGAGGTTCTGTGACTGCTCCGCGGCTAGCGGTTGCTGGCTTGAATGGAGAATGGGAAGTGGAGGGTCACGGCATTCCTCCGGATATCGAGGTTTGGCAAGATCCCAGATTGATTCGAGAAGGTCATGACCCGCAGCTTGAAGCGGCTGTAGCGGAAGCGATGAAGCAGTTGAAAGAGCATCCGCTGCCACAATACAAGCAGCCGCCGTATACGTCTCATCATCCCGAATTGCCGTCGATGCCGTAGAGGCGAGAAAAATAGCAGTATCTGGCTCGCTTGACATTTCAAAAGGCGGCGCACCGGCATTGAGGAAGATTCCCGCCGCGAACTGGAAAAGCAAAGCGAAAGTCGAGGCTTTGTCCAACCAGCAACGGCGCAGACTTAGTGCTTTAACCCTTAGCTTTGGTCAATGCCTGTCGTACGCGCTTTTGTACCATTCCCACGTAAGCTTCAGGCCTTCCTCGAAGAGAACGGATGGCTTGTAACCCAAGACCTTTTGCGCCAGGGAAATGTCGGCTTGCGAGTCTCGGATATCGCCGGCGCGGGGCGGCTCGTAAGCCACGGGAATTTTCCTGCCGATAATTTTCTCGAGCAGCTTGACGACTTCATTGAGCGTGATGCGCGCGCCGGTGCCGCCATTGAAGACCTGACCGGATCCTGCCTCGGCTTCGCACGCTCGCAAGGTTTCATCCACGATGTTGGCGACGTAGGTGAAATCGCGCGTCTGTCCACCGTCGCCGTAAATGGTGAGCGGTTCTTTACGAATCGCAGCGAGCATGAATCGCGAAAGCACGCCGGAATATTGCGACGACGGATCCTGGCGCGGCCCGAAGACATTGAAATAGCGAACGGATGCATTTCCGAGACCGTACACCCGCCCAAATACTTGCGCGTAGAGTTCGCCAACATATTTCGTGATCCCGTAAGGCGAAATGGGCGCGACTTGCATCGTTTCAACTTTGGGAAGAACGGGCGTTTCGCCGTAAGCCGAGGATGAAGCCGCGTATACGAATCGCTTCACTTTTGCGTCGCGAGCTGCGACAAGCATGTTGAGCGTGCCATCGATGTTTACAAGATTGGTTTCGACGGGATCTTGGACGGATTTGGGAACAGACGTGCGCGCCGCCAGATGGATCACATAATCCACTCCCTTCAAGGCCTCTTGCGCATGCGCCAAATCGATGATGCTTCCGATGCGAAACTTGATTTTCCTGCGGACGCTCGCGAGGTTTTCCTCTTTTCCGCTGGATAGATCGTCCAACACCGTGACGTCATGACCGCGCCGCACGAGCTCGTCCACGATATTGGAGCCAATGAAGCCTGCGCCTCCAGTAACCAAATAACGCATTGAGAAATTCCTCCGTGACACAAACGAGGCGCCTGAAGACCCTTCACTATAACGATCAGTTCGCTGGTCGGCAAGATTAGCGCGACGATCCTTGTTTCGCGGCATCAGTTATCGGAAACTGGATTCGGAGTTACGGTGAACGAAAGAATGCGCAAAGGGAAACCAATCTTAAGAGTCGCTGCGCTGCTGACGATTACTTTGGCAGGTCTCGGCACGCTGCTTCATACGAGACTCGGGGCGGCTCCCGCGGAAACGATTTCGGTACCGCACAATACGACAGTCGCGCGATCCACACCGCCCCACGCTCTGGTTGTGAGAGAGCAGCCGATGCCCTTTCAAGTGGGAGAGGTGCTCAACTACGAGGTTTCGTGGTCTGCGTTTTCACAAGCTGCCACAATGCAATTGAGTATTCCTGAAAAACGCGATTTATATGGTTTGCATACCTGGCATTTTCGCGGCGTGGCACACACGGTAAGTCCTGTACGAACTCTTTTTTCCATCGACGATCAATTTGACTCATATACGGATACGAGCACCCTGCAAAGCCGGCAATTCGAGATGCACACGAATGAATTGGGTAAATCAGCCAACTCGGTTGTTCATCCGACGGTAAGCGGCCAGCCAACGCCAGTCCCCGGACCTGCTGTAGTCGTCCCACTGGGAACGCGCGACATGATTGGAGAGGTGTACGCGCTTCGGGACGTCGATTGGGATCGCACGCCAGAGGTGGACTCGCCCGTTTATGACGGGCATGAATTATTCGAGCTTCGTGTGATGCGCGAGTCGACAGGCGAAAAAGTGACGGTTCCGGCGGGGAGCTTCATAACCACGCGCGTCGGTATCCACGTGTTTCAATACCAGAAGGAAGTAAACGCCATTCACTTTGTGGCGTGGGTAGCCATGGACCCCAGCCATATACCCGTTGCGATGCAAGCGGATGTTCCCTTCGGCAGCCTGCGCGCGCAGCTGACTTCACAATCCCAACAAGCCCCGACCAAGTAGCTTGCCGTGATGAGGCGGACTTAGTTTTCGGGCACGATCCAGTCGTCTGGCGGAAAGTCGATCTGCCAGAAGGAGGGCGAGGGCGCGACGAATTCGATGCCCATCTGGATTTTTCCCGCCGCCGGATTCCCAAGGTAAACCACGCGGCAGTCCTGCTTGCTGTGCGTGGCTTTGTTGGACACTGTGATGTTCTGACCAGCCAACACTTTGGCCGCGAGCGAAATGAGCGCACCGTGGGCGTTCACGACCAGCGTTCGCGCATCCTCTGTAAAGTCTTTGCTATCTTTGCTTTTGCCGGTAACGGTGATAGGGACACTCAGGAGCACGCGCATGCTGCGGCGTCGGCCGGGATCCAGTTGCAGTGGTTGTTTCTCGAGTTCGGGAGCCGATGTGTGGGAGCGCATGTTGAAAGGGTAGGACGCGGGTACGGATGCGACAATAGAACCTTCGTCCTATACCGGCATACGAGGCAGGCCGTAATCAAGGATCGCGATAACTAGCAATGAACAACTTTATCGCGCCTTGCTTTGACGCGCCGTGTGGCATTGCGCGTGTCGACGACCAGCTGGGCGTTCTCGACGATGCTTGAATAGTCGTAACTGCTGTGGTCGGTTGCGATGAGAACACAATCGTACTTGGCGAGTTGTTTTGGGCTCAGATCGATAGAGCGCTTATGCGAAAAGTCGTAGTGGCGCATTTTGTGAAGAGCAGGAAAATAGGGATC